>NZ_JAMWXW010000027.1:0-116515 GCF_031570135.1 Paraburkholderia sp. USG1
ACAGCTCGATTCTGGTCGGCATCCAGGTGCCGGAGAGCGAGAACGCGGCGTTCGAACAGTTTCTCGCCACGCTCGGTTATCCGAACTGGGAAGAGACGCGGAATCCGGTGTATCGCCTGTTTCTCGCTTGATTAACCGCACTTAGGACTGAAACGCGCAGATGGCTCTTTCGCTTGTCGACAAATTGGTGGTGGCAATCTCGTCGCGCGCGCTGTTCGACTTCGAGGAAGAGAACAGCGTGTACGAGGAAGGCAACCTGCAAGCCTATGAAGCGCTGCAGCGCGACCGCCTCGCCGTACCCGCCAAACCGGGCGTGGCATTCCCGCTAATCCGCAAGCTGCTGGCATTGAACGCGGGCGGCCACCGCGTCGAAGTGGTGATTCTCTCGCGCAGCGATCCGATCAGCGGACTGCGCGCGTTCCATTCGTGCCGCGAATATGGGCTTGCCATCGAACGCGGCGTGTTCACGCGTGGGCGCGCGCCGTTCGGCTACCTGAAGCCGCTGAACGCGTCGCTGTTTCTATCGGCGAATCAGCAGGACGTGCGCGACGCGCTCGCCGCCGGATTTCCCGCCGCGCGCGTATTGCCGGAATCGGCGAAAATGGCGAGCAAGTATCCGGACGAGATCCGCATTGCCTTCGACGGCGACGCCGTACTGTTTTCCGACGAGGCCGAGCGCGTGTTCCAGAAAGACGGTTTGCGCGCCTTTGTCGGCCACGAGATTCACAACAAGGATCTGCCGCTCGCGGACGGCCCTCTGAAGCCGTTGCTCGAAGCACTGCACCGGCTGCAAAAACTCGCGGACGAAGCCGCGCCCATGCATATTCGTACGGCATTGGTGACGGCGCGCTCGGCGCCCGCGCACGAGCGCGCGATCCGTACCCTGATGGCGTGGAACATCGAAATCGACGAAGCGATGTTCCTCGGCGGCCTCGACAAGAGCGCATTTCTGCGCGAGTTCGAGCCGGACTTTTTCTTCGACGACCAAATTGGCCACTGCGAATCGGCCCGCGTCGTGACGGCGACGGGGCATGTGATGAGTGGCATCGTGAACGCATCATGACACCCGAACAATCCCCGCTGGGTAAGGCCTCCACTTACACCGAACAATACGACGCGTCGCTGCTGTTTCCGATCGCGCGAAAAAATGCGCGCGAGGCGATCGGCATCGGCGCGCAGTTGCCGTTCTTCGGCACGGACATCTGGAATGCTTATGAGCTGTCCTGGCTGAACGCGCGCGGCAAGCCGCAAATCGCGGTGGCGACTTTCTTCGTGCCGGCGGATTCGCCGAATATCGTCGAGTCGAAGTCGTTCAAGCTGTATCTCGGTTCGTTCGCGCAGACCGCATTCGAGTCGATGGACGCGGTGCGCGACACGATCAGGCGCGACGTGTCCGCGTCGTGCGGCGCGACGGTTTCCGTTCATCTGGCGGCGCCGTACGAGTTTGGCAAATTGCGAATGGAAGAATTCGAAGGCTTGTCGCTGGACCGGCTGGATCTGGATACCGATATCTATCAGCCGGACGCGTCTTTGCTGAAAGCGGCGCTGCATGAAGCGCCGGTCGAAGAAACGGTGTTCTCCAACTTGCTGAAATCGAATTGCCCGGTAACGGGGCAGCCCGATTGGGGCAGCGTGCAGATTCACTACGTGGGCCCGCAGATCGATCACGCGGGCTTGCTGCGCTACATCATCTCGTACCGGAATCACACAGGGTTTCACGAGCAGTGTGTCGAACGGATTTTCGTCGACGTGCTGAAGGCCTGCAAGCCGGTGAAGCTTGCGGTGTATGCGCGCTACACGCGTCGCGGCGGGTTGGACATCAATCCGTTCCGCACGAACTACAACTTGCCGATGCCGGACAATATGCGGCTGGCTCGACAGTAAGAAGCAGCAGGCTGTTCGCCGCGGATGCCGGTGCAAATCCGCGGCGAACAGCGAAAACCAGTTAAATCTTCAGGGTCACGCCGTGGGCTTTTTATAAGCCACGCAATCCACTTCGACCCGGCAATCGATCACCATCGAAGAAACCACGCAGGCGCGCGCCGGCGGGTTCTCGCCGAAGTACTCGCGGAACACCTTGTTGAACGACGCGAAGTCGCGCGGATCGTCCAGCCACACGCCGCAGCGGACCACATGCTCCGCGCCATAGCCGGCTTCCTTCAGAATCGCGAACACGTTCTGAATCGCCTTGTGCGATTGCTCGACGATGCCGCCATTGATCACTTCGCCGTTTTCCATCGGCGTCTGGCCGGACACGAACAGCCAGCCGTCCGCTTCGACCGCACGTGCAAACGGCATATGCTGACCGCCCGTTCCCTTCCCGCCTTCAACACCATATCGCTTCATCACTCCACTCCTTAAATGGTCCGACGCGCGTTCGGCAGAATCGCCCCGCGCGCCGCAATCAATCGATCAAAAATTCAGAACGCGCCGTGCGCGTCACCCTTCGACGCCGCCCCACGCGCCACGAAGCGACCGGCGCGCTCGCCCGTCACTTCGCCATCGCGGTACGACAGCACGCCGTTCACCCACACCGCGTCGATACCGTCGGCGGCCTGCTGCGGCTTTTCGAACGTCGCCGCATCGCGCACTTTGGCCGGGTCGAACAACACCAGATCAGCGTAATAGCCGATATGCACCTCGCCGCGCTGCGCCAGCCCAAAGCGCCGCGCCGACAGGCTGGTCATCTTGCGCACCGCCTCTTCGAGCGGCAGCAAACCCGCGTCGCGCGCATAGTGGCCGAGCACGCGCGGGAATGCGCCCCACAAGCGCGGATGCGGCAGCGGATCATTCGGCAAACCATCCGAGCCGACCATGGTCGCGGGATGCGAAAGGATGCGCCGCACGTCGTCTTCGGACATGTTGTGATACACCGCGCCCGCCGGTTGCAGGCGCTTGCCCGCTTCCTGCTGCGTGACGCCCCACTGCGCGGCAATCTCCTTCACGAGCTTGCCCGCCATCTCCGGATGCGGCTCCGACCACGTAATCGTGATGTCGATATCACCCGTCACCTGTTTCAGATCGAGCGTCGACGAACTGCGGTCGTACGGATAGCAATCGCAACCGATCGGCTGCAAACGGCTCGCGCTTTCCAGCGACTTCAGCACTTCGACGCTGCGGCCCCAGTTCGACGGCCCCGCGCACTTCAGATGCGAGATCACCACCGGCACGTGCGCGTGACGGCCCACGCGATACGCTTCATCCATTGCGTCGAGAATCGCATCGAATTCGGTGCGCATATGCGTGGTGTACAGCGCGCCGGCGGCGGCGAGCGGTTCGGCCAGCGCCATCACTTCTTCAGTTGGCGCGGCGAACGCCGAGCCGTAGGCAAGCCCCGAACTCAGACCCAGCGCGCCGTTGGCCAACGCTTCTTCAAGTTGAGCGCGCATGCCTTCGATTTCCTGCCCGGTCGCCGCGCGATCGAGCCGGTCCATCTGGTTGCTGCGCAACGCCGTATGTCCGATCAGCGCGCCGACGTTCACCGCCGGCCGCGCCGCATTGACCGCTGCGACATACGCGGCGAAGGTCGGATACTGGAACGCGTCGCGCTCGCCGAGCAGGTTCATCGGATCGGGCGGTTCGCCCTTGAGCGCAACCGGCGATGCGCTGATGCCGCAATTGCCGACGATCACCGTCGTCACGCCTTGCGTGATCTTCGGCAGCATTTGCGGCGAGCGGATCACGTGCGTGTCGTCGTGCGTATGAACGTCGATGAAGCCCGGCGCCAGCGCGCGGCCTTCGGCCTCGATCACCTCTTCGGCCAGCCAGTTCGACAGATTGCCGATCGCGACGATGCGGCCGTCACGAACCGCGACATCGCGCTCGACTGGCGGCTCGCCCGTGCCGTCATACAGTTGCGCGCCGACGATCAGCGTATCGGCGGCTTCGGGATGCGAATGCATGGATCAGTCTCCTAACGGTTGTCGATCGCCGCCGCCGCGGTGCGTGTCGAGCGCATGCTTCATGCGGCGCAACAGTTCGCGGCTCTCGTCGCCCTGACTGACGGCAAGTTCGGTGACGAGCACATCGAGCGCCATCATCATCGCGTAGCGCGACGACGACGGCTTGTAAATGAAATCGGTTTCAAACGCGACGATCGGGATCACCCAATCGGCAAGCCTGGCGAGCGGTGAAGCCGGCGCGGTCAGCGCGATCACGGTCGCGCCGTAGCTGCGCGCGATCTTGCAGTTCTCGACCATCTCGGGCACACGCCCGGTGGTGGACAGCGCGATCACCACGCAGTCACGCGATACGGTGCTGGCCACCATGCGTTGCAGCAAGCCGTCCTGATAGGTCGCGACAGGCCGGCCGAGGCGCACGAGCCTGAAGCGCATCTCGTCGGCGAGCGCGGTGGAACCGCCGCCCATGCCGAACACGTAGATCATGCGCGCGGCGCGCAAGACGGCCGCCGCTTCGCCGAGCGGCGCCTGGCGCAGCAATTGATGGTTGTGCGCCAGCGTGGTCTGCAATTCGTCGAACACCCGGGTCGCGATCGACTCGGGCGCGTCGCTCGGGCCTGGCTGCAGGAAGCGCTGACCGACCGCCGCGGCCTGCGCCAGCCGCAGCTTGAGCTCGCGCACGTCGCGGCAACCTACCGCCTTGGCAAAGCGCGTCACGGTCGCAACGCTCACCTCGGCTTGCTGCGCGAGCGCGCCGATGCTGGCGCGCGAGGCGCCGGTCAGATCGTCGAGAATCAGCGCGGCGACCTTGCGTTCGGCCGAGCGTAGCTCGGGCGCGCATTCGGCAATGCGCGCGACGATATCGAAAGCCAGCGGTTCGGCGGTTGAATTCATTGCAGACTGTGGATGTGGCGCGAAGGCTGAACAAAGGCTAACAACGCGCCTTCGGCAAACCGTGGTACTAAATAACATTTCTTCATCCATCGTACTTTCTGTAACATGGTAAAGTCAACTTTGATTCAATTTAACTGGACGATGGAGCAAGGAGACATGAAAGTTACAAACTATCAGGGCGCGACGATTGATCCTTATAGCAAGGGCTTGGGCATGGTTCCGGGCACCAGCATCCAGCTCACGGATGCCGCGCGCCTGGAGTGGAACCTGCTGAACGAAGACGTGAGCCTGCCGGCCGCCGTGCTGTACGCAGACCGGGTGGAACACAACCTGAAGTGGATGCAGGCATTCGTGGCGGAATACGGCGTCAAACTCGCGCCGCACGGCAAGACTACGATGGCGCCACAGCTGTTTCGCCGCCAGCTCGAAACCGGCGCGTGGGGCATCACGCTCGCCACCGCGCATCAGGTGCGCGCGGCTTATCACGGCGGCGTCTCGCGCGTGCTGATGGCCAATCAGCTGGTCGGCCGCCGCAACATGATGATGGTCGCCGAGTTGCTGAGCGATCCGGAATTCGAATTCTTCTGTCTCGTCGATTCGGTCGAAGGCGTCGAGCAGTTGGGCGAGTTTTTCAAGTCGGTGAACAAGCAGTTGCAGGTGCTGCTCGAACTCGGCGTGCCGGGCGGCCGCACGGGTGTGCGCGACGCCGCGCAACGCAATGCCGTGCTAGAGGAGATTGCACGCTATCCGGATACGCTGAAGCTCGCCGGCGTCGAGTTGTATGAAGGCGTGCTCAAGGAAGAGCACGAGGTGCGCGAGTTCCTGCAAAGCGCGGTCGCGGTTACGCGCGAACTCGTCGAGCAAGGGCGCTTTGCGCGTACACCGGCCGTGCTGTCAGGCGCGGGGTCGGCCTGGTACGACGTGGTTGCGGAGGAATTCGTGAAGGGCTCGGAGACCGGCAAGGTCGAGGTCGTGCTGCGTCCAGGCTGCTATCTGACACACGACGTCGGTATCTATCGCAAGGCGCAGACGGACATCTTCGCGCGCAATCCGGTCGCGAAGAAAATGGGCGAAGGGCTGCTTCCCGCGCTGCAATTGTGGGCGTATGTGCAGTCGATTCCCGAACCGGATCGCGCGATCATCGGTCTGGGCAAGCGCGATTCCGCGTTTGATGCGGGCATGCCGGAGCCGGCACGCCACTATCGTCCGGGTAACGAAGCACCGCGCGATATCGCGGCGAGCGAAGGCTGGGAGATTTTCGGCTTGATGGATCAGCATGCATATCTGCGGATTCCCGCGGGCGCTGATCTGAAAGTGGGCGACATGATCGCGTTCGACATCTCGCATCCGTGTCTGACGTTCGACAAGTGGCGTCAGGTGTTGGTGGTCGATCCGGCGTATCGGGTCACGGAAGTGATCGAAACGTTTTTCTGATTGTTCTTGCGAAGGGTACGCTCTGAGGGAGCGGGGCGCGCCTTTCGTGGCATTTTGTGGCATTTCGTGGCGTCACGCGCGGAGCGAATGATCGCGCAGCGGTCCCAAAGAACCGCCCGTGTTCATCTGCATCCAGCAGCAAGTCAAGGCTGGCGCGGTGCTTCGGCCGCCATCGCCCCGGGTAGCGGCGGAATATCAGCGGAGCCTGCTCCGGCGGCGCCAGCCATCGCCGCCACTTCGCCAATTCTCACCTCAAGCAACGTCAACGCCTCCGACAGCGCGCCCAACGCCTCGTCCGGCAACCCTGCCATCGTGTCGTGCAGAAACGCATTGCGACGCGGCAAACTGGCCTCGGTCGCCGACTGCCCCGCTTCGGTCAGCCGCACGTTGGTCACGCGGTTGTCGCGCGTGTCCATGCTGCGAGCGATCCAGCCCATACCTTCCAGCGTTTTCAGTTGCCGCGTCAGCGCGCCCGGGTCGACACGCAAGCGCTCCACCAGCCGCTTCTGCGACGACTCGCCGCCCTGCTCGTGCAACGCGAGCAGAATGCGCCAGCGCGGCAGCGGGTGGCCGACGTGCGCCTCGAAGGCCGACATGAACGTCCGATAAGTGCGGCCGAATTGCTGCATGACGGCGACGCGATCCTGTTCTTCCATGATCTGTCAGTAAAACGATAAGTCCAAGAATCAGTCCGCGTGAATCACGGGTTCGAGCTTGCGCTGGAGCTTGATCGGCGGCACACGGCGGCTTTGCCAGACCGATACTACGGCGATGATCGCCGCCATAGCGAGTCCCAGATGAATCGCCGACACGAGCGCTTCGCGCGCGCTTTCGAGCAGCATCGCGCCGTTATGGCCCGCGTGCGCCAACTGGCCAAGCAAGGTGGTCTGCGCGTCGCGATTGATGAGGATTTGCGGGTCGCCGAGATCCGCGAACCAGTGCGACGCGTGATCGTTTTCGAGCGCGCTGCGCACGCCGCTCGCGTACATGTGGCTGACCAGCGTGCCGGTCAGCGCCGTGCCGAGCATGCCGCCGATCATCCGCAGCGACTGCAGCAACGCCGTCGCAATGCCGAGGTGCTCGCGGCCGGCCGTTTGCTGCGCGAAGATCGTCAGGTTCGGCATGACGAAACCGAGTCCCAATCCGCCGACGACCATGAACGACATCAACAGCCATTGCGGCATGGCGCGCGTCGCGACGACCACGCCCAGACACGCCAGCGCGAGCAGCGTAAAGCCCACGTACAGCATCAGATTCGGATTGCGCACGCGCGAGACGATGCGCCCATTGGCGATACTGCCGATCGTAATGAATACGACCAGCGGCGTGATGACGAGCCCCGCCTCTTTCGGCGACATGCCGAAGCCGCCCTGGAACAGCAGCGGCGCGTAGAACAGCAGCGAGAACATCGTGAAGCCGCCCAGCACGGCCAGCGTGAAGAGCGCGGCGAGACTGCGATTGCGGAACATGTCGACCGGCAGGATCGCCGTCGGACAGCGCTTTTCCCACTGCCACAGCGCGTAAGCCGACGCGGCGCTCAACGCGAGCAGCGCAGCCACGCTCAAGGTCACGCCATGCTTGGGCAGCAACTCGACGAACAATTGCAGCGAGCCGAGTGCCACGGCGATCAGCACGGCGCCGGGCCAGTCGAGCCGCATCTTGCCTTCGTGTTCGACATGGCGCAGATGCGGCAGAAAGCGCCAGACAAAAAACAGCGACAGCAGACCGACCGGCAGATTCACATAGAAAACCGAGCGCCAGCCGTAGTACTGCGTGAGGAAACCGCCGAGCGACGGCCCCACCGCGTTCGCGATACCGAACGCCGAACTCATCAACACCTGCCAGCGCAAACGCACGACCGAGTCGGGAAACAGATCGGGAATGCACGCGAACGCCGTGCCGACCAGCATGCCACCGCCAATGCCCTGCAGGCCGCGCGCGAGCACGAGGAACAGCATGTTGTTGGCCGCGCCGCACAGCACCGAGGCGCCCGTGAACACGATAATCGATGCGATCACGAACGGCTTGCGCCCGTAATAATCGCCAAGCCGGCCGAAAATCGGCACGGTAATCACCGAGGTCAGCAAATATGACGTGGCGACCCACGCGTACAGCTCGAAACCCTTGAGTTCGGCGACGATGGTGGGCAACGCGGTGCCGACCACGGTCTGGTCGAGCGCGACCAGCATCGTGACGAAGGAGATGCCGAGCATCGCCAGCAGCGATTCACGGAAAGGTAAAACTTGCCCACTCGAGTGATGGGCCGCGGTATGGACAGCCATTTTTGATAGCGCAACTGTTGACTCGTCAAACGATCGGGAATCATACCACGGCGAGACGCTCTAATCGGCACATACCGCTGTGGTACGCCGTCGCGGCAACAACTGAAGAACACACATCACATGACGCCAGGGAGGCACATGGAGCCGAGTTCGCTCGCAGCACAATCGTTATCGGACGACGACCTGAAGGCGCTGCGGCGCGCGAAACATGAACTGGAGAGCCCCGCGCTGGCGATGAAACTGGCCAGCATCGTCGGCGCGCCGCTGGAAAAGCTGCTTTCGCGCATGCCGGCGTTCGCCAACGAAAAAGTCGCGGACGCGACCGAGCTGGCATTGCGCAAATGCCTGGCGATCGCGCTGCGCACGCTGGGGCGAAGGGACAGCGCGCTTCCGCTCGTGGCGCCCGAGAGGCCGAGCAACCTGCTGCACAAGTTCGCCGTGGCGACCACCGGCGCGGCCGGCGGCGCATTCGGACTGTTCGCGCTGCCCGTCGAACTGCCGGTCACGACCACGCTGATGTTCCGCTCGATCTGCGACATCGCGCGCAGCGAGGGTGAGGATCTGAGCTCGATCGACACGCAACTGCAATGTCTGACGGTGCTCGGCATGGGCAGCACGTCGAGCGCCGACGACGACGCCGACTTCGGCTACTTCATCATGCGCGGCGCGCTGGCGCAGGCGGTGTCGAAAGCGTCGTCCGAGATCGCCACCAAAGGTTTCACCACACACGGCTCCGCGGCCTTGCTGCGCCTCGTCAACACGATCGCGGCGCGCTTTTCGGTGCAGGTGAGCGAGCAGATCGCCGCCAAGTCGATTCCGGCGATCGGCGCAGTGCTCGGCGCGATGGTCAATACCGTTTTCATCGACCACTTCCAGCAGGTCGCGCACGCGCACTTCACCGTGCGGCGGTTGGAGCGGCAATACGGCCAGCAAACGGTCGAGGCCGCGTATCAGACCATCGACATCGCGCTCGACGGCTGAGCCGCGCGGCTCGTCGCACGCCGCACGAAGCCGGCGGCACGGCCGAGCGCGCGGTTTCCTTCCGGGATGAACGGCGCGAAGATCGGCCAGACGTGCGGCATTTTCTTCCACACTTCCAGTTCGCAGTCGACGCCTGCCGCGCGCGCGTTGTCGGCCACGCGCTGCGAGTCGTCGAGCAACACCTCCGTGCTGCCGGCCATGATGAAGAGCGGCGGCAAGCCGTGAAGGTCGGCATAAACGGGCGAGGCGTAGGGATGCGTGGCCGGCGTGTCACCTAGATAGATTTTTCCCGCCAGCGCGATCGCGGGGCCGCTGAACATCGGATCGAAACCGTCGTTGGTGCGGATGCTGGCGCCGGTCGCGGCCAGATCGGTCCACGGCGAGAACAGCAGGCCGCCGGCCGGCAAGGGGTCGCCGGCGTCGCGCAGTGCGACGAGCGTGGCAAGCGCAAGGCCGCCGCCAGCCGAATCGCCCGCTATCACGATCGACTCCGGCGCGATCCCTCCGCCGATCAACCGACGATAGGCCGCGGTCGTATCGTTCAACGCAGCCGGGAAGCGGTGCTCGGGCGCGAGGCGGTAATCGAGCGAAAAGATTGCCGCGTTGGCGCGCGTCGCCAGACCGAACACGAGCGAGCGATGCGTGCGAGGTGAACAGAAGTAGTAGCCGCCGCCGTGGCAGTACAACACGGTCGGACCGGTGCCCGCGACTGGCGCGCCGTCCGCGCGCTCGATCCATTCGCCGCGTAACGGCGCATCGTCAGGGCCATACAGCTCACGCAGATGCCAGCCGCGAGGTACGCGCGGCGACCAGACGCGTTTGGAGGTCAACGCGCGCGCTCTTTCTACATTAATGCCCGGCTTGAGGGTCTCGGGTCGAAACTGCCTACGCAGATACCAGCACGCGAGTGCGCTTTGCCAGCTCATCAGGACACGCTCCTTCGAATGTGTCCTGTCATGTTACGTGCGTTCGCGGCAGCGCCGGTGGACGTCGGCTTCTAATCTCAAAAAGATCTCAAAAAGGTTGGCGCCGCCCCGGTAAGACTTTCCGCGCTAGTTCGCCGGCAAAACCTGCCCACGAATTTCACCCATCGGGTTCTGTGCGGTATGCACGTTGAAGTACCACTGCCCCGCCATCAGATCCGTCACCTGCTGCTCGGTGAGCGCCGCCGATCCTTTGATCGGGCTGGCAAGCGCCCCCTTGTCGATCGGCACCTGAACCTTCGCGTTCTGGCCTACCGGCGCCGGCCCGTGGAAATGCGCGGCGGTTGCCGGGCCGCTCAAGCCTTCATAGGTGACCGTCCATTGCAGGGATTTGGTCGATGTATCGAAAGTGGCGTTCAGCATGCCGTGTCCGTGGCTCACGCGTGGAGGTACTTCGCTCGACGGTTCGAGATCCGCCTTCAAGGCCACCGTATCCGCGAAAGCGACGCCCGATGCCAATGTCCACAGCACCACCGCGAGATTCATTTTTCGAAGCGCAATCATGGTCTTCTCCGGACTTGATGCCCCACCGTACCGACACTTCGGTCGCGCGGAGCCACCACATACTAGTTCAAATCCGTTGAGCCTGTTTGTAGCGGGGTGAGCAGGGACCATGCATGGCCAGCGCGGACGCTCCGCGCTTCGGCCCGTGGAACCACTTGCGGTGCGGTTGCGCTACCTTCGGGCAATGAAACGCGGCGACTTCGTAGTTGTCCATAGTGACTCTGGAGGCTGCCGACGAGCAGAAAACGTTCACGATATCGCTCGGAAAGTGCCGCAGCGGGAAGTCGCTACTGACGAGTGCCCATGAAAACGTGACACCGACGTGATACGTCGGAGGCGTTTTAAGCGATTTTCTCAAACAGTTAATTGTGGATTTCGTAATGAATCAATCGCACTATCCCGGTTATGCTTCCGACTGCGAGAAGTGACTCCTTCATCGAAGGATGTCTCCAAATCTTTAACGCGGCTTCGGCCGCGTTTTTTTCGTTTGAACCTCTCGTTCGCGTCCACATTGGACCGCTCCGCTGCGAAGCGGTCATATTTATGCGGAATAGATGCGGCTCGTCTTTCGAACAGTCGACGAACGGCGAACCGTTATACGAGCAATGCGGCCTGCTGTTCGATTCCGTCCAGCATGGCGTTGCACTTGTTGATTAAAACTATCCCGTCATTGCGCACACGTTCCGGCGGCTTGACATTGATTTCGCGACGGTAATCTTCAAGCGCCATGAGCAGCGGCGGATATTGCAGGACGCTCGCCGCCCCCGCCACGCGATGAAGCCACTCGCGCACGCGCTCCAGTTCCGTGCGCTCGGAGCCGACGCGCTCGAGCAACGGCGACAAGGACTGCACGTCTTCGCGCACCGACGACACAAACGAGTCGAGCAACGCCTTGACGGTCGATTCACTACCCCACAGTTGAGTCATGTGCCCCAGGTCGACCGGGACGAACGGGTCGGCGCCACCTTGAACATCCGGTGTGGCAAGCACCGGCGCTCCGGCGACCTCCGAAGGCGCGGCGTGCCCCGCGCTGTCGGAGCCGAACCAACGGCTCAGATAGTCGCGCAGCGTGGCCAGCCGGGTTGGTTTCACGAGGCTGTCGTCCATGCCGGCGTCGCGACACAGATTCAGGTCTTCGGGTGCGGTATTAGCCGTGATACCCAGAATGGGTAACCGATGCGCGCCCCCCTCTTCACCTTCACGGATACGCCGCGTGAGTTCATAGCCCGACACGTTCGGCATGTGACAGTCCGTGATCAGACAACCGTAGCTCGTGCGCTGCAATGCAGCCAGCGCTTCCGCTCCGTCGTTCGTCACGTCGCAGGCGAAACCCAGCAACGCGAGCTGGTGCCGGATCAACTCCTGATTGACCGGATGATCTTCCGCCACAAGGATCAGCCGGCCACTCGCGATTGCCCGCTCGCGGTCCGGCGGCGGAGCGCCGCCCTCGGGCGCACGTGGCGTGGCCGCCGAACGCGGCACCGAAGGCAGCCCTGTCATCGCGGCGGCGCACGCGGCACCGAGGCCGCGCCATGAAATGGGGTTGATGCTGACGCGCACGTTGTCGTCGAGAATGCGGTAGCCCGTCGGCTTCGGCTTCTCGGTCAGGCAGATAACGCGTGTGCGCGGGCGCACGCCCGCAGGTAACGTCACGTCCTCGTTCACGAACAGCAAATCCAGATCCGCCAACGCGACGCGATCGCGCAGTTCGGGCGCGTCGGGCGACACGCGGCGCAACGTGAGTCCAAGCGCCTCGCCGAAGTGCATCAGAGCCTGAGCAATGCGTGCGTCGCCGGTTGCCACGAGCCCGCGCTTGCCACGCAAACCGTTGACAGAATAACGCTGAGTCTCGACAGCCATGCTCAGTTGCACGATCATGCGCGTGCCGCGGCCCGGTTCGCTGTGCAACGCCAGCGAACCGCCCATGAGGTCGATCAGTTTGCGGCAGATCGTCAAGCCAAGGCCCGTACCGCCGAACCGGCGCGTGGTGGACGACTCCGCCTGCACGAACGGCTCGAACAGCCTGTTCTGCACCTCCGGCGCGATACCGATGCCGGTGTCCTCGACAGTCATTTCGAGCGTCTGGACGTCATCGGCCTCTGCGAACACCGACACGCGCACGTCGACCTCGCCTTGCGGCGTAAACTTGATGGCATTGCCAAGCAGATTGAAGAGAATCTGCCGCAACCGGACGCTATCGCCCCGCAGGGCGGCTGCAACATCCGGCGCAATATCCACGCGCACTTTCAGACCCTTCTCGTGGGCCCGGCCAGCCAGCAGGCCAACAGCGTTGTCCACCAGCTCACGTATGTCGATGGATTCGGCCTCGATCGTCAACCGACCCGCTTCGATTTTCGAATAGTCGAGCAAGTCGTCGAGGATCTGCAGCAAAGCGCCCGCCGATTCGTGGATCATGCCGAGCATTTCACCCTGGTCCGTGTTGAGCGGCGTGCGCTCCAGCACCTCCACGAGACCGAGCACTCCGTTCATCGGCGTGCGGATTTCATGGCTCATCATCGCGAAGAAGTCGTCTTTGGCACGCGCTGCGGCCTCAGCGAGGTCGCGGGCTCGCGCAAGCTCGTCGGAGCGGGCGTGCTCAACGCTGGCGTCCACCCAGTAGCCGCTCCAAACGACGCTGCCATCCGGTTCCCGACGCGGCACCAGTTCCGCGCGCGCCCACTTGATCTCCTGGTCGCCTTCGAAACGGAACTCCATGTTCACCGGTGTCTCGCAAAGAGCCGAGCGTTCGAGCTCCGCCAGCACGAACGCCCTGTCTTCCTCGCACACGCGCTGGAAATCGACGTGGTCGCTGCTGCTCAACGAGCCGTCTTTCCCGCCGAGCAGATGGCGCGTATCACCGCCGATATACGGAAACGAATACGCGCCGTCCGAAGTGCGGCGCAGTTGAAACACCACCGCCGGCAGCGAGCGCGTCACGTCGAAGAGGCGCCGTTCGGTTTCGCGCGCGCGCATCTCGGCGCGCCGGATATCCGTGATATCGACCACTGTGCCGAGCACGCACACCGGTTGACCGTCGCTGCCGCGGCAGACACTGGCCCAGAAAAGGCCATGCCGCACGTTGCCCGCACCGCGCTCGAACTGCAACTCCAGTTGCGCGGTCTCCCGGCCGTTCAGCATCTCGCGAGTCATGTCGGTCAGGATCCGGCTGTTGGCCTCGCCCCATGTCTGAACGTCCATGGTGTTTCGTCCGATCACCGCCTCGCGACTCATTCCGCAGGCTTGCTCATAGGCCTCGTTGACGGCGATATAGCGGCCGTCGAGGTCCATGGCGACAAGCGGATACGGCACCATCTTCATCATGGTTTCCTGGAAATTCAGTTGCAATTCGAGTTCGAGTTCGGTTTTCTTGCGCAGTCTGACTTCCCGTTGCAGCAGCAGATAGGCACGCAGGGTGATCAGCAGCGCGACGCCGATACCGATAAGCAAAGGCAGCAGACGCACCGCGGTAACGCTCCATATGCCGGACTCCGGCGCACTGCCGGTGACCCACTTCTGCCGGATGCGCTGCTTTTCCGCGGGCGGCATGGCCAGCAACGCGCGGTCGATCAGCCCGGCAAGCGGCATCAGGTCCGCGCGCACGGCAAAGTCGAGCGCGTCGGATTCGCCAACCGTGCCGAGGATTTTCAGGACGCCGTCGTACCGTTGCTTGAGCAGAACGTCGATAGCGGCCACGTTGCCCACCAGAACGTCCGCCTCGCCGGCCGCGACCATCTCGAACGCGTCATCGAGACTGGGCGCGACAACAATGTGGTCTGCCGGAATTCGTTCGAACGCGAGCGGAATCGAACCGGCGACGTGCGAAGAAACGACGACGCGGCGTGACGCGAAATCGCTCAGCGATCTGGCCGCCGGCTCGTCCTCACGCCCGACGATCACCAGCGGATAGCTTTCGTAGGCGACGGTATGCCGCGCCCCCTTGAGTCGTGGATCGTGAATCGATGCCGTGGCGAGAATGGCCAGTTCGCCGCGCTGAAATGCTTCGATAGCGGCGGGCCAGTCGGCCGTGCGGGCGCGGTTGAATACGACGCCGAGTGTGCGGCTCAGATACGCCAGATAGTCGGCGGCAATGCCGGCAGGCCGACCGGAGCTGTCGACGTAGCTGAACGGCGACCAGCCGTTGTCGAAACCGATCTGCAACGGCGGCAATGAACGCAGCCAGGCCTGCTCTTGCGGCGTCAGCACGAGACGCGGCGCGGTGGGCACGGGCTTCGCGTCGAAGTTGCCGGATAGCCAGCGCACACGAATCGCCGCGTCGTCGGCCGGGTTCATCGACGCGAGCGCCTCGTCGAGCTGGTCCCGCAATGCGGCGTGACCGCGTGGCACCGCAAAGCGCAGGTTGGCGGCCCGGCTGCTCTCTTCGAAGGCGACGTGCAGGCCGCGAAACTCCTCGGTGGCCAACGCGTATTGCACAGCCGGGGTGAAGCCGAGATAGACGTCGGCGTCGCCTCGGACCACGGCGGAGAGTGCCGCGTGCGTCGTGGCGAACGCGCTGATCTGTGCATGCGGAAAACGCTCGCGTACCACGCGCTCGAGCGCAAAGCCCTTTTCTACCGCAATGCGAGCTCCGGCGACCAGAGCGGGACTCGCGTAACTGTCGCCGTCCCGGCGAACTACGGCCGACGACGAAGAGCGGAAATACGGTGCGGTAAAACTCAGGCACCGCTCACGCTCCGGTGTGCGCGCAACGCTCGTCAACAGATCGACGTTTCCGGCGCATGCGGCGGCGAGCAATTGCGACACGTCTGGAAACGCCCTGGCTTCGATGACGACATTCGGCCCGACGAGTGCGCGCAAATAGTCGACACTCATACCGGTGAGACGGCCGTCTTGCAGTGCGTCGAGCGGCATCCAGCCGCCGGCGAGAATGCCGACAGTCAGTTTCGCGGGAAAAGCCGCAACAGCCTGGCTGTTCGAACGATTGTCGAAAAGTTGGACTGCCGTTGCCGTCTGGGCGGCGGCAAACAGGAACCATGCGAGCAGACAGAGCCGCACGCGTTCAAGCGCGCGCCTCATCGCAACGCCCGGCGGCAAATTGACGGAAGACATGACAATGACACCCGGCAACACTCAGACAACTTCGCCTCGCCCGTCTGCGAGCGCGGCGGTATTGTGGTCGGGCTTATCGTGCAGAAACGAAAACAGAGCGCCGGCAGCAACGCCACCCGATAGAGGCGCAGCCCAGAACAGCCAGAGTTGATCCAGCGCCCAATCTCCGACGAACAGCGCCTGGGCGGTGGAGCGGGCGGGATTGACGGAGCCGTTGGTGACCGGGATCGACACCAGATAGACGAGCGCCATGCAGGCGCCGACTACCAGCGGCGCAATCGGCTCCATGTCGGGCCGACGGGAAATCCTGAGGATCGCCATTACAAAGCAGAAGGACAGCACGAACTCGATTGCCAGCGCCGAATGCAGTTGATAGTCAGCCGGAGAATGGTCGCCGAAGCCATTCGCCGCGAACTCGGTCGCGTGCAGGTCAAAACCGGGACGGCCGCCCGCCACATATAGGAGTAGCGCTGCGGCAACGATCGCGCCCAGAATCTGCGAGGCAATGTAGGGGAGCAGATCCCTGACCGGAAAACGTTGCGCGACGGTAAAGCCCACAGTGACGGCGGGATTGAAGTGACCGCCGGACAGACTGCCGCCGCAGTAGCTGGCCGTGGCGAGTGCAAGGCCGAACGCCAACGCCGCTTCCAGCACGCCGCCCGCCTGCGGGATCACACCGACGTTCAACACAATGCTCCCGCAACCGATGAAGACCAGCCACGCCGTGCCCGCACTCTCGACCAACAACCGTTTACCTAACGCGACCATCCCGCCTCCTGTTTCTGTCTACGGGGCAGACGGCATTGCATGGCTGCCATAAGACATCTGCCTGAATTCTCTCGGCTCGGGCATTGCTCAGTGCGACGAAATGTCTGCGTTCGTCACAGGAGCATGGAATAAAGCCGCAGTGAACTCAGAACTATGAGACGGCAACGTCTCGCAACCAATCGGAAGACTCTTAAATTCGCCGCTCTCCGAAACCTTTTTTTTCGGCGGCGCGATGCAATACGCTCACGTGTTTTCAGGTCAGTCCGATCTGCCGTGCATAGTCGATCAGGTCAGCTTCCGTTTCGAGCCCGAGCTTGCGCATCGCGCTACGTTTCTGTGTGCTGATGGTCTTGCCGCTGCGCTGCAAACGCGCCGCGATCTGGTGAACGGCGAGACCTTGCACATAAAGCTGGAAGATCTCCCACTCGCGCGCGCTCAACATGCCGGCGCGAAGCTGCGGCGGCGCGTCCGCCGTCTCGATCGCGGCACGCGCGTACTCCGACAAATAGACGCGGCCGCTAAAGGCTGCCTCGATCGCGTCGATCAACGCGGTGACGGTCTCGCGTTTATCGACGATGCCGCCCACGCCGATATGCAAGAGACCGGAGAGCATGTGCGCATGACAGATCATGGTGAGGACCACGACGCAAGGGTGCGGCCGGCCCCGCAACAGGCGACGCAGAAACGGCACCGCGTTACTGCCGCCGTGAATGCCCGGCATGTTGATATCCGAAATGACCACGTCGCACGCACAGGCGTCGAGCAATTCAGCGAGGCCGTGGGTGTCGGCCGCCTCGCCGATGAATTCGATGTGCGGCACGGATTGCAGCATTTGCTTGACGCCGACACGAACGCAGTCGTGATCGTCCGCCACGATGACGCGAATCTTTTGTCTCATTTTTGTTGTCTTATCGATTGGCATGCCCTGCACGAGATGTGCGTCCCCAGGCGGTGCCAATGCATCTTATATTCGTCGCGCCACGGCGCGACACGCCGCCGGCTCATCACCGGTTCTGCACGCGCTCCTCTGGAACCACACCGTACTCGACGGCGAAGCGGAACAGCTCCGCGTCGCTGTGCAGGGCAAGCTTGCGCATTGCGGTGCATTTCTGCGCGCTGATGGTTTTGACACTGCGCCCCAGGCGCGCGGCGATCTCGGTCACCCCGTACCCTGATGCATACTGGGTGAACACCTCGAGTTCGCGGCGCGACAGCATCTGCCGGACAAAATCGAGCCGCTGGGTCACCGTTGCGTCAGCGATCAATGCACGCACTGCCGGCCCGACATAGCACTCGCGTGCCAGCGCCGTGACAACGGCTACGTGAATCAGATCGATCCGGTCGCGCTTGCTCACCAGGGCGTCGGCGCCGAGCGAAATCACCTTCTGAAGTTCGGCCGCCACGGTTTCCATGGTCAGCACGACGAGCGCAATGCCGGGGTAGCGCATCTTGAACTGCCTGACGACTTCCAGTCCGCTGCCGTCGGAACCGCCCGGCATGTAGAGATCCATGAGCACCAGATCGCATGAACTGCGGTCGACTTCCGTGAAGAGTTCGGTGGCGTCGGCTGCGCGGCCGACAATCTGCATATTCGGATAACCGCCCATCAGATTTTCGATCGCCAGTAACACCAGGGGATGATCGTCCGCGATGATGGCTCGGACGGGCGTGCTTACCTCTGCGGTGTCGCGCATCTTCTATTTTTCCTCCATACCTTGATTGCTGCCGCCCTTTTCAGTGAAACCAGCTCTTGTGCCGATCATTAAACATTTTTCAGAAAATGGACATAAGATCGGTCCGAAACAACCTCATTCCATTCAAAAAGTAAATTGCTTAGATATACGATTCAAAACTAAGAATTCCATATGCACGAACGTAAGAGAAAAGACCGGGGTCGTTGGTGACACCGAGTCGGGCCATTGCTTCGCGTTTTTTCCGGCTGACCGTGCGACGATGGCAGCCGAGCGCCGCTGCGATTTCAGCAATCGACTGGCCGTCTACAAGCAACCTGACGACTTCGGCATGAATGCCCGATAAACGCGGCGCTGACGGTCGTTCGCACGCGCGGTCCTGCGGGCGCGCCAGCGCTTCGATGATGGAACGTCCGAGGTAGGCTTCCCCGTGCCGGGCCGCGGCGATCGCCTGCCAAAGCTCGTCCATCGATTCAGCCTTGCCGAGCATGCTCACGGCGCCGTCCGACACAATGGCGCGAAGAATCGCGGCGTTGGTCTGCGTCGTCATCACCACGATGCGCAACTGCGGCCAGTCGCAGCGGATTCGCCGGACAAGATCAAGGCCGTCCTCGATCGCGCCCGTGTGCTCCGGCATGGCGAGGTCGGTGACGAGTACATCGCAGGGCGTGTTCTGCAAGCGTTCGAGCAGCGAATCGGGACTCGTCGCCTCATCGACAATGGTGACGCCGGCATGCATTTTTAGCGTCGCGCGAATGCCAAGCAGAACGAATGGATGATCGTCCGCCAGGATAATTCGAAGTTTCACCGGGATTTTCTCTCGTTTGTTGTAGGATTATTTTCAAATGCGCGGAAAAAATCTGACACCCTTTACGCATTCTTCGACGGCCCCTTGACGAGGCGTGGCGTGCCAAGGCGGCCATAAAACCATCACCACAACTTCACGAAAATCGGAACGTTCCGAATCCGGTAGAAAACCAATTGCCCATTGCGGATTTATCAAGGAACCAGCGAATAAATACGCAAAATGGATATTTTTTTGTTTTTCAAACGACCCATTTCCGTCCTAAGTTCGACGGCTCAGCACTCATCGCCGAAGTTCGATGCAGCGCCCCTCGCGTGAGAAAAGCGCGCCGCACGCCATATCGCCAGGCGGCGCCGTGATTTCATCGGGTTGCATCGCCAATGCGCGCCGCGCTCAGCTTGCGTTCACGCGCTGCACGCGGAAACACCGGTAACGCGATCAATGCGCACACGCTGGCCACGGCCCACACCATCGGCCACGAACCTGCGGTCAACAGCGGCGGAATCGCCAGCGGCGTCACGAACAGCGTGAGAAAGACACAGGTGTTGCCGATCGCCAGCGCCGTACCCGCGCGGTTCGTCCCCGCCAGCGTGGCGAGTTCCGTAAAGGCGACGCCGTGCCATGCCGACGCGCTCACGCCGCCCAGCACGACCGTCAGCGCAAACACCGCGGTCAGTGCCGCGCGATGCATGCTGGCGAGACCCGTTAGCAGCGCGAGCGAGGCGAACAGCACCGCCGTCAGCAAGCTACAGGCGCGCATGTAAGCGCGCCGGTTGCCGCGGCGGTCGGTCCAACCGCCGCTCCACACCCGCGCAATCGCGGCGCCTGCTTGCACCGCAGCCATCGTCACGCTGATCGCCAGCACCCCGGCGCGGCTGAAGTCGTGAAGAAACACCGTTCCAAACGTCACCACCGCAAGTTGCGGCACGCACAACGCTCCGGCGCCGAGCGCCACACGCCAGATGCCGATGTCACGCAACGGCGAGACCCTCGTACGCCCGCCGCTCGCCGCTGCCGTGTCGTGGATTTCACGCGCGCCGTCCGCGTCCGTATGAGAAGGTTCGTGCAGCCAGCGCCACGCGAATGCCGCGGTCATCGCGCATGCGAGCGCGAGCACGGCATAAGCGCTCGCGAAACCGAAGTGCGACGCGAGCACCGGCAGCAGCAACGCACCGAGACCGCCGCCCGCAGGCACTGCGGTCTGCCGGATACTCATGGCGAGCCCACGCTCACCTTCGCGAAACCAGGCCATCACCGCGCGGCCGCTCGAACCGTTGACGCTGCCGCCGAGCAATCCAACCAGCAACAGGCCGAGCGCGAGCGTGGTCACGCCCGGCACATGCGTAGCGGACGGCACGACGAACAGCGCCAGCCCGGCCAGCGCGGCGGCGGTCGAAAGCAGTCCGAGCAGCAGCACGCGCCGATCGCCCCAGCGGTCGGTCAGCAGTCCCCACGGCAATTCGCTGACCGCGATGCCGAGGCCGAGCATGCCGAGCACGAGACCCAACCCGTCGTTGCCCAGGTGATAGCCCGAGCGCAGGAAAACCGCCGTAGTCGGAATTCCCGAAAATGCCGCCGAAAAGCTCGCGTTAGCAGCGAAACCGACTCCGAGCACTTTCCACCGATGCCTTGCCGTACGCCCGCCGGATAACCCTACGGCCGCCATTGATTCGTTTCCCATCTCACCCTCCGCAAAGAATCTGGAGGTATCCTACGGCTGGGCCTTCTATCGGAAAAGCCGGAAATCCAGATGACGTCCATCGGATATACCGAATCATGAGCCAACGCGGATTCGATCTGACGCAGTTGCGGACCTTCGTCGCGGTCGCCGAATCGGGCAGCGTCTCGGCGGGCGCGGAGCGCGTGTTCCTGTCGCAGTCTTCCGTCAGCGAGCAGTTGAAGAAACTCGAGGAGCGCGCTGGCCAGCCGCTCTTCATACGCAGCAAGCAGGGCGTCAGCGCCACACCCGCCGGCACCCGCCTGCTCGACCATGCACGGCGCATCATCGCGATGAGCGAAGCCGCGTTCGAAGACCTGCAAGGCCGCTCGCTCGACGGCGAGTTGCGCATCGCCATTACGGACTACTACCGTCCGCACGACATCGCGCGCATTCTCAAAACGTTCTCGGAACAGCACCCGCGCCTGAAGCTGCACGTCACCGTGTTGCCGAGCGCGGTGATCGACAGCAGTGCGGGCGACGATGCGTCGTTCGACATCGGTCTCTCGCTGCGCCTCGTCACGCACAACACACGCGCCGCCGGCCGGCGCACCGGTGCGCCGGGTACTGTGGTACGGCGCGAAAAACTGCTGTGGGTCAGTGCAGCCGATTTAGCTCCGCGGCCCGCTACGCCTTATCCGCTTGTGTTGCTGCCGTCGAGCTGCCAGTTGCAGCGTTTCGTCGTGAAGTTGCTGGACGAGCACAAAGTGCCGTATGTGGTGTCGCATTCAGCTTCCGGCGTCGCCGGCTTGCAACTCGCGCTGAAAGCCGGGCTCGGCATTTCCTGTCTGAACGACTCGTCGATCGGCGGCGGTGTCGTGGCCTGTCCAGCAAGCGAGGGTTTGCCCACGTTACCCGCCGTGGAGTTTCATCTGTTGCCTGGACGGATCGGCGAAAGCGAACGTGTGAGCAATGCTCGCACGGCTTTGATGCGGCTCTTCAGTTGACGGCGATCGACCGCGCGGACGACAAGGCCCACGCAGTTTCGCCGAGGCCCGTGATCCATCATCAAACAATCACATTCGCAAGATACCGCCGGCGGGCAAGACGATCTGCAATGAAACGTTGAAAGCCCTCCGGCCGACGCCTATCATAAACATGAGTTAGGTCAAGCAAGCTTTGGTTTGTTGTTGACGCGCCGAATGAATTCCTGCAACCTCACACACGCTGCTCAACGTTTCAAGCGTTAATCCCGCAGCCCGAAAGCCGCCACCACTGGTGCATTCAGGCAGATCATCGTTCTAGAAAGCAATCGCATCGCCGCAGCAAATCAACACTCGCCATTCAAGAATAAGTCCGTTTTCGATTTGCTCTTTTTGCAGTTGTTATACGAGAAAAAAACTGGCGGAGTTGCCACGCGCCGCACGCGGATTCAGGAGCAAATCCACGAGCGAATGCGCGAGAAATAATCGAAAAGAAAGAACGTTCCCAATAGAGGCCTGGCGTGCATCGTAGAACTATCGGATCGTCGGTTCTGTTAGTGTTTTACGTCCTGTGGAGCGGCGTGGCGCTTGCCGCCACCGACGCGTCCAGTGCCATGCCTTCGGCAATGGACGAACGCGTGCGTGCCTGCACCTCATGTCACGGCGTGCAGGGCCAAGGCCTGAACAACGACTACTTTCCACGCATTGCCGGCAAACCGGCCGAGTATCTGTTCAATCAGTTGACCGCGTTCCGCGACGGCGGCCGTACCTATCCGCCGATGGGCTATCTGCTCGCCTTCCTGCCCGACGACTATCTGCGCAAGATCAGCCAGTATTTCGCCGATCTGCAACCGCCTTACCCCAACGCCGATCAAAGCAACGTCGCGCCTGCGGTGCTCGCCGCCGGGCAGCGCCTCGTCACGCAAGGCGACCCGGCCCGCAAGATACCGGCGTGCATTGCGTGCCACGGCGCGCGCATGACCGGCACGCAGCCGGGCATCCCCGGCCTGCTGGGTCTGCACGCGAGCTATATCGCCGGGCAGATGGGCACCTGGCGCTCGGGCACGCGGCACGCGCTCGCGCCGGACTGCATGCATTCGATCGCGGTCAAGCTCTCCGACAAGGACATCACCGCCGTATCGAGCTGGCTCGCGCGTCAGCCGCGTCCGGCTGATCCTCGGCCCGCGCCGGCCTCCGGAGAGCGGCTGCCTCTCGCATGCGGGAGCCAACCGCAATGAAGCCGACACTTCGCTCTCCGGGTTCTTTGCGCGCGCTGCGCAACACTTTGCTCAACACCTGGCTCGCCACGACGAAGAGCCGACGCACGCGAGCACCGTTCGTGTCCGGCCTGCTGATAGCCGGCGTGATCGTGGCCGGC
This sequence comes from Paraburkholderia sp. USG1, assembly GCF_031570135.1. Lineage (NCBI taxonomy): Bacteria > Pseudomonadati > Pseudomonadota > Betaproteobacteria > Burkholderiales > Burkholderiaceae > Paraburkholderia > Paraburkholderia sp. USG1. The sequence goes on from NZ_JAMWXW010000027.1 coordinate 23,327, forward strand.
AGCGCCGCGCTTCTGCGCGCATCGCATACACCGTTGATCGCCGAAGCACGCGCCGCCGACACCGCAGCATCCGCGCCGGGCGCCAGCGCCGACACGCGCTCCGACATCGTCAAACGCGGCGAGTATCTGGCGCGCGCCGGCGACTGCGTTGCCTGCCATACGGCGCCGCGCGGCAAACTGTTCGCGGGCGGCCTCGCCATGGAAACGCCGTTCGGCACGCTGTATTCACCGAACATCACCCCGGACGCGCAGTACGGCATCGGCACCTGGAGTCAGGACGCATTCTTCAAGATGATGCGCACCGGCCGCACGCCGGACGGCACGCTCATCTATCCGGCCATGCCGATCGCTCAGTACACCAAGGTCACGCGCCAGGACTCGGACGCGATCTTCGCCTATCTGCAAACCGTCGCGCCGGTGCGCGAGCCGAACCGCAAGCACACGCTGCGTTTCCCGTTCAATCAGCGCAACCTGCTGTACGGCTGGCGCACGCTGTATTTCCGCGAAGGCGAATTCCAGCCCGATCCGACCAAATCGGTCGAATGGAACCGTGGTGCGTATCTGGTCGAAGGGCTCGGTCACTGCACGATGTGCCACACCAAGATCAACATGCTCGGCGGTTCGTCGCAAAGCGAACAGTTTGCCGGCGGCCTGATCCCTGTGCAGAACTGGTACGCGCCGTCGCTGACTTCGGACAAGGACGGCGGCCTCGGCGACTGGAGCATCAAGGACATCGTCGATCTGCTGCAAGCGGGCATTTCCGATCGCGGCGCCGTGTACGGCCCAATGGCCGAAGTCACGTACCACAGCCTTCAGTACATGACGGAAGAGGACGTCAAATCGATGGCCGTTTATCTGAAGACCTTGCCGGACAAGAGCGGCCGTAAGTCGGGGCCGTCGGCGCCGACCAACACCAACGTGTTCGCGCTGGGCGAAAAAATCTACGCCGACAAATGCGCGCTCTGCCACGGCGCAAAGGGCGAAGGAAAGTTGCAGCACTACCCGCCGCTCGCCGGCAATCAGTCAATCGAAATGGACTCCTCGGTCAACCCGATTCGCATCGTGCTGAACGGCGGGTTTCCGCCGGGCACGATGCGCAATCCGGAACCGTACGGCATGCCGCCCTTCGGCCAGGAACTGAACGACACCGACGCCGCCGCCGTGGTCACCTATATCCGCACCGCGTGGGGCAATCACGGCCAGCCCGTGACGCCCCGCGAGGTCAACGAGTTGCGCAACGCACCGCTGCATTGAGCCGCCGCACTGGAGAACCTTTAGATGGAAGCAAACGATACCGGTAGCGCGGCCCCACCCACGGACGACGAAGTGGAACGCGTCGTCGCGGCCGGCCCGCATGGCGCGATCGCCGTGGCCGGCGTCGCCACGCTGATCGTCATGGCGATCTGGTTCGGCTTCTACTTTCTCGTGTTTCTGCCACGCGGCGTCGTTCACTGATCATGTCGACTGATTCCAATCATCAATCGGGCGGCGGCCACGCAGTCGCCTTACGCGCCGAGCGCCGCTGGGCCATTTTCGCCGTCGCGCTGATCGTGCTGATGCTGGCCGTGATCGTGTACTCCGGGCTTCATTGGGCGATGATGCCGCCCTCGCGCGTCGAAACGATCGACCCGTCGCGCCTGCAACTGTCCGGCGAATTCGTCGAAGACAACCTGGGCAGCGCGGTCGAGCCGGACGGTTCGGTCGTGGTGCGCTTCATCGCACAGCAATACTCGTTCACGCCGCAATGCCTGCTGGTGCCGGCCGACACGCCGATCACGATCCGCACCACCAGCGCGGATGTCGTGCACGGCCTGCTCGTCACCGACACCAACATCAACACGATGGTCGTGCCGGGCTACGTCGCCACGCTGAACACGCGCTTCGACGCGCCCGCCGATCACACCATGCCGTGCCACGAGTTCTGCGGCTTCGGACATCAGACCATGTGGGCACACGTGAAAGTCATCGACAAAGCCACCTTCTTCGAGCAAGCCCGACAATCACGGAGGCTGAGCTGTGTTTCACGCTAAGCGACTCGTTCTCGCGCATTTCTGGCTCGCCTTCATTGCGTTTCTGATTGCGCTGCTGCTCGGCGCCTGGCAGATGCTGGTGCGCAGCCCGCTGCTGCCGTGGGTCGGCGACCCCGAGCTCTACTATCGTTCGGTGACCGCGCACGGCACGGTGATGGCTTATGTGTTGCCCACTCTGGTGTCGATGGGCTTCGGCTACGCAATCGTCGAACTCGCGCTCGCGCAGCGCCTCGTGGGTCTCAAATGGGCATGGGCCGCTTTCATCATGCTGGCGGTCGGCGCGGTGATGGCAATGGTGCCGGTGGCGCTCGGCCAGGCCTCGGTGCTCTACACCTTCTATCCGCCGATGATCGGCAGTCCCTTCTATTACCTCGGCGTGGTGCTGGTGGTGGTCGGCTCGTGGATCTGGGTCGCGCTGATGCATGTGAATCTGCGCATCTGGAAACGCGCCAACCCCGGCAAGCCGGTGCCGCTCGCGATGTTCGCCAACGTGGCGGGCGCGTATCTGTGGGCATGGACCGCCATCGGCGCTGCGCTGGAAATCCTGTTCCAGATCCTGCCGGTCGCGTTCGGCCTCACCAACACGATCGACGCCGGCCTGTCGCGCATCCTGTTCTCCTGGACGCTGCACGCGATCGTCTACTTCTGGCTGATTCCCGCGTATATCGCGTACTACACGCTGGTGCCGCGCGCGATCGGCGGACGGCTCTATAGCGATTCGATGGCGCGGGTGTCGTTCATCCTGTTCCTCGTCTTCGCGATGCCGATCGGCATCCACCATCTGTTCGCGGATCCGCAGGTCGGCTCCGGCTTCAAGTTCCTGCATGCGGTGTTCACCGGCATGGTGTCGGTGCCGACGCTGCTCACGGTGTTCACGATCTGCGCGTCGGTTGAAATCGCCGGCAGGCTGCGCGGCGGCAAAGGCGCGTTCGGCTGGCTCACCGCGCTGCCCTGGCAGAACCCGATGATGCTCGTGCTCGCGTTCTCGTTCGTGATGCTCGGTCTGGGCGGCGCGGGCGGGTTGATCAACATGAGCTATCAGTTGAACTCGACCGTGCACAACACGCAGTGGGTGACCGGGCACTTCCATCTGATCTTCGGCGGCGCGATCGTGATCATGTACTTCGCGATCGCCTACGAATTGTGGCCGCAACTGACAGGCCGCGCGCTCGCTTCAGTGAAGCTGGTGCGCACGCAACTGTGGCTGTGGTTCATCGGCATGCTGGTGGTGACACTGCCGTGGCACTACGTCGGGCTGCTTGGCGCACCACGCCGCATGGCCTATTACGATTACAACACGCCGGGCATGCAATCCCAGGCGTTCTGGGTCGGCATGTCGGCGGTGGGCGGATTGATCCTCGTGGTGTCCGGCGTGCTGTTCGTCTACATCCTCGCCAGGTCGCAATTCGGCCCGGTGGTGCAGCAGCAAAGCTTCCGCTTTGCCAGCGCGACGCAGCCGGTGGAGCGCGTGCCGGCCGCGCTCAACAGCTTCGGTTTATGGGTGGCGCTGATGATCGGCCTCACGGTCGTCAACTACAGTGTGCCGATCGTGCAGTTGCTCAGATTGCCGCAGACCTCCGTGCCGGCAGTCGTCGTCGGAGCGCAGCGATGAATCAGGAACGCGTCTTCAGCTTGCGCAACCCGTGGTTCACGTTGAGCGTGGGCGGCACGATTGCGATTGCCGTCGTGTCGATATTGATCGGCTTCATCTGGCTGCCTTCGGCGAGCAACGCATTCGGCGACCGCGGCCTGTGGGCGACGATCTGCAGCGCCGCGGGCGCGCCGTCGAGCTGGTATGGGGGCACCAATCTCACGGGCCCCGCGCCGAGCGAAGTGGTGGTCCTGCCGCCTTTGCGGCGCGTGCGCGCCGACGCGATTTCAATCGGCCGCGGCGCGACCATTGCCACGCAAAATTGCTCGATGTGTCACGGCGTGCTGGGCACGGTGCAGGTGACGGCGCCCGCACTCGCCGGGCAGTATGCCGACGTGGTCTACAAAGAATTGCGCGATTACCAGAACGGTGTGCGCCAGAACGCGATCATGCAACCGATCATCGCGGCGCGCAGCGACCAGGATCTGCACGATCTGGCCGCTTACTATGCGTCCCTGCCAAGAGCGCCCGCGGCGGAGGTGCCGGCCACCGGCACGGAACCGGATGCGAACGCCGTGAAGCTTGCCATGCAGGGCGATCCGCAGCGCAATATCGCGCCTTGCGCCGCATGCCACGGGCAACTGGATCGCAAGGGTGCGGCGCCGTGGCTGGGCGGACAGTCGTCGGTCTATCTGGCGGCGCAGATGCGCGCCTTTGCTTCCGGCGCACGACACAACGATATCAACGAACAGATGCGCAACGTCGCGCGGCAGATGACGCCCGCCGAGATCGACAGCCTGGCCAGGTACTACGCGGCCATGCAGTAACGGATGTATCGGCCGCGCTGCGGCGCATGTTCCAGACACGAAATGCGTCGCAACGCCGAACATCCATCCATATCAGGCCGTAGCGAACTCACCCGTATCGGCCGTCTTCGGCGTGGCCGCCGAGCCGCTACGCCGCCCGGCAGACCCAGAAGACGACACCGCGCCGCTCCCCGTCTGGAACACCGAGACGGCGGCAGTCAACCGCCGTGCCTGCTCCTCCAGCGAACTCGCCGCCGCCGCGGCCTGCTCCACCAGTGCGGCATTTTGCTGAGTCACCTCGTCCATCTGCGCGACCGCGAGATTGACCTGATCGATGCCGGTGCTCTGCTCGATGGCCGCCGCCGCAATTTCACCCATGATCGAACTCACGCGTGCAATCGCGTCGACGATCTCGGTCATCGTCGAGCCCGAGCGTTCAACCAGTTGCGAGCCGGCCTGCACGCGCGCCGTCGATTCGTCGATCAAACCCTTGATCTCCTTCGCCGCCGCTGCGCTACGCTGCGCGAGCGAGCGCACTTCGCTCGCCACCACCGCGAAGCCGCGTCCCTGCTCACCGGCGCGCGCGGCTTCCACTGCGGCGTTCAGCGCCAGAATATTGGTCTGGAACGCGATCCCTTCGATCACGCCGACAATGTCGGCAATCCGCCGCGAGTCGTCGACGATGCCATGCATCGTGCCCACCACCTGCCCGGTGAGATCGCCGCCTTGCGCGGCCAGACTGGATGCGCCCTGCGCGAGCGAGCTGGCCTGCTTCGCGTTATCCGCCGTCTGCTTGACCGTCGACGTGAGCTGTTCGATGCTTGCCGCCGTCTCTTCGAGCGACGCGGCCTGTTCCTCGGTACGTTGCGACAGATCGGTATTGCCCGCGGCAATCTCGCTCACGCCGGTGTCGATGGATTCCGTGCCTTGACGCACCGAGTTCACCGTCGCGATCAGCGATTCCTGCATCTTTTGCAACGCGGCCGCGAGACGGCCCATTTCGTTATTGCTGCTCACGACGATCTGGCCCGTCAGGTCGCCATTGGACATGCGCTGGAACTGCGCGATGGTGGCGTCGACCGGACTGACGATCGCGCGCACCAGCACCGCGCGGCCGATCAACGAGCCGAGCAGCGATACGACCATGCCGACCGCCACCACGACACAGATCACGTAGAACAGATCCTGCGCAGCCTGATAGCGTTGCGCGCCGTGATCGAGTTGCAACTGTTCGAGCGCGAGCATGGCCTTTTCGTACCCGCTATAGAGCGACGGCAGCTTGTGCGCCTGCAATTGCTGGAAGGCCGTCCTGTCGTTCGACCTGAGCGCGGCAAGAGCCGGATCGACGCCCTCATGCAGAAAGGCATCGCGCTTGTCCTGCATGTCCTTGATGAGACGCTGTTCGTCGGCGTCCGTGCCCGCGCGGCTCACAAAGTGGGCAAGGCGGTCGTTGGAGGCTTGCTGGTACTGATCGAAACGCTTGAGCACGGCGTTCGCGCCGTCCTGATCGTTCAGGTCGACGAGCGAAGCATATGTCGCCAGCGCGAGACGCAGGCGCAACAACTGCCCGGCGCTGCCTTCGAGGTCGGCAACAGCGGGTGTGTCGACGGTGTACATCTGCTGCAGCGAGGCGTTGCTCGAACGCAGCGACAGCAGGCCAGCGGCGGCGCCGACCAGCAGCGCGAGACCGAAGAACACGATCAGCATGGTCAGACAGGTGCGAATCGACAGATTTTTCAACATCGGCTTGTCTCCGTTGGGCTGCCTGACCGAACGCTCGATAAAAGCCTCGGCCACGCGTGCTGCGCCCAAGCCGAATCGACCAGGTCCGCAACTATTGTCCGAATGTAAGTGAATGCCACATGTAAGGACTACGGCGCGATAATCGAAAACTTGATGGTCGATAACGCCGACGCTTGTGATACATCAACATACGAGCCAACATGAACGGCGACCCGCGCCGGGCGTGGCGGGACTACCCCGGTTTTCAGCGGCAGGCGGTTGATGGAAAGTGACGGGGGTTCGTCTGCGGAGCATTCATATGTCTGAAGTCGGCTCGACCCTGGTGGTTTTCGTTCTATTGCTCGCCGCGACCGGTGTCGGCGTGTGGGTGCGGCCGCTGTTGCCCGAAGAGCACAAGGCGCATGAAACCGTGCAGTTGATCCAGCTGGTGATCGGCATGCTGGTGACGTTTGCCGCGCTGGTACTCGGCTTGATGACGGCGTCCGCGAAGTCCAGCTTCGACACGGCATCGAATGATCTGCGCAGCTACGCGGCCGATCTGATCGAATTCGACACGACCTTGCGCGAATACGGCACGGATACCGATCCGGCCCGGCGCCTGTTGCGCCAGTACACCGCGGCGGCGATTGCCTCGACGTGGCCCACCGAAACGCCGCCCACTGGCGAGTATCCGAAAGACATCGGACCATCGCAGGGCAACTCGCAGAAACTGGAGAACACGCGGCTCGGCGACATGCTGACCGCCGTGGGCAGGGAGTTGCGGCAACTACGGGCGCATGACCCGCTGCAACAGCGCGCGCTCAACGACGGATTGGCGCAATACCGGCGCGTGGTGGACGCGCGGTGGAAGCTCATCGAGGAAGCGCACAGCTCGATTTCCCAGCCGTTCCTCAAGACATTGACATTCTGGCTGGGCGTGATTTTTCTGAGTTTCGGCCTGATCGCGCCGCGCAACGCGCTGGCGTTGGTCACCATTTCGCTGGGCGCGGTGTCGATTGCTTCGGCGATCTATGTGATCGTCGATCTGGATACGCCGTTTACCGGGCCGCTAGTAATCTCCAGTTCGCCCATGAGAGATGCGCTGGACCACTTAAGCCGGTGAGCACCGCATGGCTCGCCTTGCCGCCGGCCCAAACGCCCCACATTGTCAGTGGATGAGCGTGTCGAATTCCGCGATCTTCTTCGCCCGCTCGATAACCGGCCGGTCGACCAGCTTGCCGTCTACCGCGAACGCGCCTTCCGGATGCTCGCTACAAGCAGCGAGAACCCGCGCCGCCCACCGGCGTTCGTCCTCGCTGGGCGCGAAACCGCGGTTGACCGGATCCACCTGCCGCGGGTGAATGCACAGCTTGCCGCCGAAGCCGAAACGCCGCGCGCCGGCCACATGCTCCGTCAGGCGCTCCAGATGGTCGAGCTCCAGCGTCACACCGTCGATCGGCGCGGCGAGGCCCGCATAGCGCGATTCGATCACCATCTGCGAACGCACATAATTCAGTTCCACGCCGAGCCCTTCAATGCCGGCGTCGCCGCAAAAATCCACCGTGCCGAAGGCAAGCCGCGCAACCGACGGCACGCCGGCAATTTCCCGCATCGCCACCACGCCCGCTACGGTTTCGATGAGCGCCACGATCCGGACCGCTGATGGCAGCCGCGCGGCGACCTCGGCGAGTTGCCGCGCGCTGTCCGACTTCGGCAGCATCATCACGGAGACGCCCGAAGCCCGCACCATCTCCATATCGTCGAGATGCCAAGGTGTGCCGACCGCGTTCACGCGCACGATCAGCCGCGCCGGACCCACCTTTGGCAGCCAGCGCTGCAGGGCGTCGCGCGCGGCAAGCTTCGCCGCCGGCACAACCGCGTCTTCGAGATCGATCACCACCGCGTCGGCGCCAGTGTCGAGCGCCTTGGCAAAGCGCTCGGGGCGGTCGCCCGGCACGAACAGATAACTGCGTGCGTCCATGTTGTTCTCCTGAACGGCACGCGGCGCGATATTGCTAGTTCGCGTGCCAGTCGCGTTGAAACGTTTCGGAATAACTGTAGCGATCCGCCGGATGCACGCTGATCGTCAGTTCGACCACCTGCCCCCGCCGGTTCAGATAACGGCGGCACAACCACAGCGCGGGCGAACGCGGCTTTGCGTTCAAACGCTGCGCCAACGCCGCCGGCAGCGCGACCGCGCGGATTTCCTGCTGCACTTCGGCGATCTGCTCGCCGAACTGCTTTTCGATCAGCGTGTAGATCGGCACGTGCGTCCGGCCGCTCAAACCCGTCAACGAACGGAACGCCGGGTGGATATACACTTCGGTATGGCAGATCGGTTCGACACTCCCCGGTGAGAGACGAATGCCCTCGGCCAGCAGCCAGGTTTCGCCAGGCTTTGCGCCGAGCCGCCCGATCAGATCCGGGTCATCGATCTCGACGGTCTGCGTCGATGCGATTTCCAGCTCCGTGTCGGACGTATAGCGGTGCAGATCGCTCAGGCGCTCCATCACCTGACGGTACGCGGTCTCGCTCTGCGTGGCCTTCACGCGGGTGCCGATGCCGGGCCGCCGGTCCACCAGACCGCGCTGCTCCAGTTGCTTGATCGCCTGACGCACGGTGAAGCGGCTCGCGCCGAACTGCTCGCATAGCTCGAACTCGGTCGGCAGCAACGTGCCGATGGGAAACTGCCCACCCTGAATCTCGTTGAGGAGCGTCTGTGCCAGTTGCATGTAGCGCGGCTGTTGCCCGAGGACTGTCGTGGCCATCTTGGTGTGCAAAAAAGTGGAAGAGCGGACGGTTGCCCGCCCGGCCTTATTGCACCACACCCGCCTCTCTCAGCAAAGCGATCCTTTCCGCACCGTAGCCCAGCTCGTCGAGCAGACGCTGCGTGTCCTGCCCGAGATCCGGCGCGGCGCGCGTCGGCAAGGGCTCGTCGATCCGCACCGGCGCGGCCACGCCGCGTACCGTGCCGAAACGCGGATGTTCGGCGTTCACCACGCATTCGCGCTCGACCACGAAGGGATTCTCCAGCGCCTCCTTCACGTTGAACACCGGCGCCGCCGGTACGCGGCCGCCGAAGCGTTCGAGCCATTGCGCCGTGGTGGCGCCGGAGAGCACCGCGTCGAGTTCGGTCTGCACCAGCTCGCGATTCGCGAGACGCGCCTGGAAGTTGCAAAAGCGCGGGTCGGTCACCCACGACGGTTTGTCGAGCACTTCGGCAAGCACGCCCCAGAATTTTTCCTTGTTGCACATCAGGAAAATCCAGCCGTCCTGCGTCTTGTACAACTGGCTCGGCGTGAGCGACGGATGCGACGAGCGGTTCTCGCGCCCCGTCACCACACCGCCGTTCAGATACCACGTCGCGACATACGCGAGGTTATGCAGCGCGACGTCGAAGAGACTCACGTCGATGTCGCGTCCCTTGCCCGAGGTCTTCGCATCGACGAGTCCGGCGAGCAGCGCCATCGCCGCGGTCGTGCCGGTCATCAGATCGATGATCGACAGGCCGAAGCGCGCCGGCGGGCTGTCGGGTTCGCCCGTGACCGACAGATAGCCGGCCTCGGCTTGCATCAGATAGTCGTAGCCAGGCCATGCCGCGCGGCTGCCGGTGCGTCCGTAGGCAGACAGATGCCCGCACACGATCTTCGGATTCGCTTCGCACAGTTGCTCGTACGTGAGCCCGAGTTTCGCCGGCAGATCGCCGCGCAGATTGTTGAACACCGCGTCGCTCTTCGCGACGAGGTCGAGCAGTACCGCGCGCGCTTCGGGCTTCTTCAGGTCGAGCGTGAGACTGCACTTGTTGCGATTGAACGCTTCGAAAAAGTGGCTATCGCCGTCGCCGAAAAAGTACGGGCCGACTGCGCGGCCGACATCGCCGCCAGTGGTCGGATGCTCGATCTTGATGATCTCCGCGCCGAGGTCTGCGAGATGCTGGGTAGCGAACGGCCCTGCGCCATATTGTTCGATGGCGAGCACCCGCACCCCCGAAAGAGGCAAACTCATACCGGACTCCGTTCGATCAGTTGCTTCGCGATGATGATGCGCTGCATCTCGTTGGTACCTTCGCCGATGGTGAGGAGCGGCGCATCGCGATACAGGCGCTCGACGTTGTACTCCTTCGAATAGCCGTACGCGCCATGAATGCGCATGGCCTCGATGCTGTTTTCCAGCGCGGCTTCGGTCGCGAAGTATTTCGCCATGCCCGCTTCCATATCGCAGCGCTCGCCGCGGTCGTATTTCTGCGCGGCGGCATCGACCAGCAGGCGGCCCGCTTCGACGCGCGTCGCCATCTCGCCGAGCTTCAGCTGGATAGCCTGGTGCTCGCAGATCGGTTTGCCGAAGGTTTTGCGCTGCTGCGAATAACTGACGGATTCGTCGAGCGCGGCTTGCGCAACGCCGACGCCGCGCGCCGCGACATTGATCCGGCCGAGTTCGAGGCCGCCGAGTATCTGCTGCAGGCCACGGCCTTCCACGCCGCCGATCAACGCGTCGGTCGATACGTGGTAATCGTTGAACGACAACTCGCAGGTATCGATACCCTTATAGCCGAGCTTCTCCAACTGGCGGCTGACCTCGAATCCCGGCCCTTTCTGCACCAGCAACAAGCTCATTCCGCGATGCCGCGGCTGCGCCGTCGTATCCGTCTTCACCAGCAGCGCCAGAGTGTTGCCATGCTTGCTGTTGGTGATCCACGTCTTGTTGCCGTTCACCACGTATTCGTCGCCCACGCGTTTCGCGGTGGTGCGAATCGCCTGCAGATCGGTGCCGCAATCGGGCTCGGTGAGGCCGATGCCGCCGCGCCACTCGCCTGTGGCGAACTTCGGCAGATATTTGCTTTTCTGCTCCGGCGTGCCGTTGCGTTGCACCAGCATCGCGAGAATCAGATGCGAATTGATGATGCCGCTCACCGACATCCAGACCCGCGAGATGCGCGCGATGATCTGCGCGTAGGTCCGCGTCGACAGACCCAGCCCGCCATACTCGGGATCGATAATGCAGCCGAACAGGCCCATCTCCTTCATCTTCTCGACGATCTCCGCCGGGTAGATATCGTCGTGATCGAACTTGTGGACGTATGGGCGCACCTCGGTTTCGAGGAAGCGGTCCAGCATGTCGAGAATCAGTTGATCGTTTTCCAGCGTGTCGAGTTCAGTTGCGGTCATGATGACGTCCTTAGGATGCGGTGTGTCCGGCGAGCGTGTCGGCAAGCGTGCGGGCCGGCCGTTCGTCGAGTTGCAATACGGCACGGGCGATCTGTTCGGCGGCGCTGCGCGAAACACTGCGTTGCGCGTTCGCGTAAAACTTGGCGACGATGTCGTCGTTACTGACGGGCCGGTCCGCGCAACCGCGATTGATCGCCTCGCGATGCGCGACGCGCGAACCGTCGCTGTGCTCCACCACGACTTCGCCGGTGTAGTGGCGCGGGAAGGTCGTGTCGGGGTCGATTTCGTAATCGACCCGTGCAGCGAGCGCCAGCACCGCGGGGTCGGCGAGCGCGGCCGGCTCGAGTTCGTCGAGCGTGAAGCGGCCTTTGAGCAATGCGGTGGCGACGATGTACGGCACGCTGAATTGCGCGTCGTAGGCGGTAACCGGTTTGCGCTTCGCATCGACCGGTTCGCACACGATCTCGACCGTACCGCGCGGCACCCTGGCGACCACGCGCCGGATCGAGTCGAGCGATTCGGCGGAAAAACGATGCTCGCGATGCAGCGCCATCGCCGCATCGGCCACCGCATGCGTGAAGTGGCAGGCGGGCAGCGGTTTGATCGCCACTTCATCGATCTGCCATGAGCTGCCGAGGCCTTCGCTGGCGATCTCGCGATCGGCCGCGTCGAGCGGCTTGCCGAGGTGGCTTGCGTAAAGCCCGAAGCGTCCTTCATAGGCCAGACGCGGGCCGGTGAAGCCGTGCTTCGCGAGCGTCGCTGCGGTGACGGCCGAGGCGGCCGCGAAACCCGGATGGGCGCGTTTGGTCCACGCGCCGTCTTCGAGGAATTCGAGGCTGCCGGCCGCCATCGACAACACGATGCCTTGCGCGTGCGCGACCCGCGCCTCGTCCAGTTGCAACAGACGCGCCGCGGCAACCGCGCAGCCGAACGCGCCGACTAGGCCTGTAGGATGAAAACCGGCGTCGTGGAATCCGCCCCTGGCCGCCGACGCCACGCGCGTCGACACTTCCATTGCGACGATGTACGCGGCCAGCAGATCCGCGCCGCTCACGGCGTCGCGATCGGCGAGCGCGAGCACGCAAGACAAGGCGCTGGCGGTCGAATGGATGACACCGCGCGAATGTGTGTCGTCGAAGTCGAGACCGTGAATCAGCACGCCGTTCATCATCGCGGCATCGCGCAGGCCGAGCCGCCGGCCGTAGCCGATCACCGGCGAGCTGCCGTTGCCGAACTCGGAGAATGCGGCGAACGAGACATCCGCATACGGATAGCCACGCGACGCGAGCGCAATGCCTACGGCGTCGAGAATCAGATGCTTGGCGCGCGTCTGCACCGCATGCGGAACGTCGCGCAATTGCAGGCCGACGCCGAAGCGCGCGTACTGACCGGACAGCGTGACGGAGGAGTCGAGTGAAGTCATGGTGATTTAACCTTGCTGGGTAGCGGGCATCGGATCGGAATCGGTGTCGAGGCTCGGCGAGATCCGTTCGAGCGCGTGCTGATTGGTTTCCACGCGCAGCAGCAGAATGCCGAGCACCAGCAGCGCGAGAACACCGCTCACCATCGCCAGCACACCGGATACACCGAACGAGTTGTAGAGCACCACCGCGAGATACGGCGTGGTCATCGAGGCAGCGCGGCCGCATACGCCCGCCGTGCCCGTGCCGCGCAGGCGCAGTTCGGTCGGAAAGAGCTCGGGGATGTAGGCGAACAGGCCGAGCGTAGTGACCGTATAGATGCAGGTGACGAGCACGAAGCCGACACTGCTGATCGCCCAACCCGCATGCATGTTCGGATAGATGAAGCCGACCACGATCGTGGCGATCGCGAAGATCACCAGACCACGCGCACGGCCCACACGATCCGCGCAGAGAAAGCCGATCAACGCGCCGCCCGGTGCGCCGAACGCCATCAGCGTCGTAAAGCCGAGCGATTGCACGATGGTGAGACCTTCCTTGACGAAGAAGGTGGGCAGCCATGCAACAAAGCCGTACACCGAAATATTCACGGCAACCGCCGTGAGAATGGCGACCAGCGTGCGGCCGAGCATGGCGTGAGAAAACAATGCGGAGAACGGCGCTTTCGGCACTTCCAGATTTTCGATGCGCTCGACCGGCGGCAACGGACCTTTCTGTCGCTGCACCTCATGCTCGATGGTGGAAACGGTGGCCTCGGCTTCGTCGCTGCGCCCGACCGATTCGAGCCAGCGCGGCGACTCCGGCATACGGTGCCGCAGCACCCACACGATAATCGCGCCGATGCCGGCAATCGCGAACATATAGCGCCAGCCCAGATGCGGAATCACCACGTAACCCACCGCCGTCGACACCAGCAGGCCGGAATTGATGATGAGCGCGAGCAAGGCCGTCCAGCGTCCGCGCGATGCGGGCGGGATGAATTCGCACAAGGTGCCGGCCGCGACCACCAGTTCGGCGCCGAGGCCGACGCCCATGATCAGCCGCAGCACGATCAGCCACATCATGTTCGGCACGAAGCACGCGGCAATCGACGCAATACCGAAGATCAGCAGATTGGTCTGGTACGACGAGCGGCGGCCGAAGCGGTCGCCGAGATAACCGGCAAGGCCTGCGCCGATCAGCATGCCGAGAAACGTCACCGAGATGAACAGCGCGTTCAGCTTCAGATCCGAAAAGCCCGCTTTCACCATCGCGCCGAGCGCGCCGGCCGCGAGATAGATGTCGAAGGCGTCGAGAAAGGCGCCCGCGCTGATGAGCCCGAGAATCTTCCAGTGAAAGGACGCGATGGGCAGGCGATCGAGTCGCGCGCCCGAGTTGACGATACCGATAGCCACCTTTGTCTCCTTGGTGTGCATGCGGTGCGCGTAGGCGCTTGCCGCATCGCGGCGCCTGTTCGGGCGCCGCCGGAATCCGCGCGCGGACTGCTCTTGCCGGCAGCTGCGCGCTATGTGCTGCTTGTCGTTTTCACACTGCCCGAGCGCTCAGCCCGCTCATGCGGCGATCGGCACGATGCAGCGTCCAGGCTTCAATCAATCGCCGACGCCATGCCCGCGTGCCGGCACCAGCGCGCTACGCACGAAGTCCATGATCGGCGTGCCGTCCTGCTTGAACGCGCGGGTCTGCACGGTGACGATGCCCTGCCCCGGACGCGACTTCGATTCGCGCTTGTCGAGTACTTCGGACTCCGCATAGATCGTGTCGCCGCAGAACACCGGGCCGGTCAGGCGGATTTCTTTCCAGCCGAGGTTGGCGATCGCCTTGCCGCTGACGTCGTTCACCGAGAGTCCGAGCACCACGGCAACCGTCAGACCGCTATTCACGAGCAGACGGCCGAACTCGCTTTTGGCGGCGTAGGCGGCATCGCAATGCATCGGATGGAAATTCATCGTGAGCAGCGAGAAGTGGATGTTGTCGGCTTCGGTAATAGTGCGCCCGGGGCGGTGTTCGTAGATATCGCCCACCTGGAAATCTTCGAGATAGCGCCCGTAACTGGCGCGAATGCGGGTTTTGACTGCGACGTCAGATTCCATGCCTGTCTCCTGTATCGACCAACTTTATCTCTATTTGTTACTTTGTCCGTACAAACTGTGATGCGAGTATTGTCGGCGAGCGGACGAATGTCAAGACGACATTCGTCGAACCGATTGGTGAGGGCGGTCAAACGTGCCGCTGAGGCACGCCAGGACTGATGACCAGGTTTATCCCTGGCAGACGTTTCGGGTGCAGAAGAAGCGATGCGCGCGGCGCCGCCGCAAGTGCATCAACCGTTGCCGGATTCCGACTCCCACACCTGCTCGATCGCCTGTAACGCAGTCAGCACGATCGAGCGGTTCAGCGCCGCCGCGAGCGTGCCGTCGCGCTCCGCATACGCTTCGCACAGCCGTTGATGATCGGAGCACGAGCGCTGCATCCGGCCGGGCAGCGACGTGCTGAGGTGCCGCAGCCGGTTGGTGCGCATGCGCATCGAATCGAGCACTTCCTTGAAGATGCCGTTGCGGCTTACTCGCAGCTCTTCATCGCGAAATGCGACGTTGGCCCAGAAATAGCCGTCCACGTCAGCGCGCGCGGCCGCGTCGGCGAGACGCGCGTGAGCGCGCCATAACGAATCGATGTCCTCGGCGGTGGCATGCTCGGCGATCGCAAGCGACACCTGGCCGTATAGCAGGACACGCAGCTGATAGATCTCGCGCACTTCCGTGAGGCTCATGGACGACACGCGCGGTCGCCGTCGCGGCGACCAGTCGACCAGACGTTCGCGGTTCAGCACGAACAGCGCTTCGCGTACCGGCGTGCGGCTGACGTTGAAGCGTTTTGCCAGATCGACCGAATTCAGGTCGTCGCCCGGCTGCAGCCGGCCTTCGATAATGCCGCGCGCCACCCAGTCGACGATCTCCCCGACCGGCGATGCGTCGCCCTGCTCCTCGTCGTCGCGTGTGTCGACAGTTTCGTCCATCCCGTTATTCCTCGATATCCGTTGGCGTGCCGCCTCGCTGCGTGGACGGATTCTAGCAAACCGCCGCCCAGCCAGATCCGTCCAGCTCCCCGCTCAATTCCACTAAGTGTGTACAGTTAATTGAATTTCTCTTGAAATATATCGATCATTCGCCCTACACTTACATAAAGTGTCGACACTATCAATATAGGACATCAGTCCAGCCAGGAGACGGCATGTATATGGAAAAGGAGATCGCCGGCACCGCCGGCGTGGAAGCGAGCGTTTCGGCGCGGCTCGACCGCCTGCCCCCGACGCGCTATTTCAGCGGCCTCGTCGCACGCATTGCGATCGGCGGCTGGTTCGAGTTTTATGAAATGTTCATGGCGGCCTATATCTCACTGGGACTCATCAGCAGCGGCCTGTATCGCGCCACCACGGCCGGCCTGTTCGACGTCGACGGGTTCGCCAGTTTTCTCGGCTCGTTTTTTGCGGGGATGTTCGTGGGCACGGTGGCGCTCGGCGGCTTCACCGACCGCCTCGGACGCCGCGCCGTGTTCACCTGCGCGATGCTGATCTATTCGGTCGCGACCTTCGCCGCCGCGTTCCAGCATTCGCCTCAAGCGATGGATCTCTGGCGCTTCGTCGCGGGCCTCGGCATCGGCGTGCAGCTCATTACTGTCGACACTTATATTTCCGAGCTCACGCCGCATCACACCCGCGGCCGATATAGCGCGTTCAGCATCCTCGTGATCCTGACTTCCGTGCCGACCGTCGCCGTGCTGTCGTTTCTGCTCGTGCCGCACACCATCCTCGGGCTCGAGGGTTGGCGCTGGGTGATGATCATCGGCTCGGCGGGCGCCGTGCTGATCTGGTTCATGCGGCGCGGCCTGCCGGAGTCGCCGCGCTGGCTCGAAAGCAAAGGCCGGCTCGACGAAGCGCGCTCGATCGTCGATGCGATCGAAGCCCGCGTGGTCGCGGAAACCGGCCGCGCGTTACAGGCCCCGGCGCAACGTGCGCCGCAACCGCCGGCCGGAGAGCACGGCGGTTCCTGGTCGGAGATGTGGAAAGGCCGCTATCTGAGCCGCACGATCATGTTGTCGTTCTTCAACTTCTTCCAGACCTTCGGCGTGTACGGCTTCGGCGCGTGGGTGCCGGTGCTGCTGTACACGAAGGGCATCACGATCACGCATTCGCTGCTCTACACGATGGTGATCGCGTTCGCGACACCGCTTGGCGCGCTCGGCGCGATGGCGTGCGCCGAGCGCATCCAGCGCAAGTGGCAACTGGTCGGCTGCGCGATCGTCGTGGCGGTGGCCGGCGTACTGTTCGGCATGGTGCGCGAGCCGGTGTTGATCCTGCTGTTCGGCAGCGCCGTGACCATCGCGAACAACTGGCTGATCGGCATCTTTCACACCTATCAGGCCGAGCTGTATCCGACCCGGATTCGCGCTCGCGCCGTCGGTTTCGTGTTTAGCTGGAGCCGTCTGAGTTCGATCTTCGTCGGTTTCTGGGTGGCGGCATTGCTCAAGCATTCGGGCGTGCCCGCCGTGTTCGTGCTGATTTCGTCAGCCATGTTCGTGATCGTCGTGATGGTCGGGCTGCTAGGGCCGAAGACCAACGGCATTCGTCTGGAGGAGTTGTCTCAATGAGTTCCATCGCCGCCGCATTCGCGCACGGCCTTTTCGCACTGGCGCAGCGTCCGCTGCCGGTTCCGGTCGCAGAGGAAGCCAGGCGTTCGCTGATCAATGTCATCGGCACCTCGATCGGTGCGTCGCGGCATCCGGGGGTCGACGCGATCCTCGCCGCAGCCGCGGAACTGGGCGTGGCCCCGGTCGCGCCGGTGCCGGGCCGCAGCGAAAAGGTCGACCTGCATTTTTCGGCACTCGCGACCGGCTTTGCCGGCCACCTCGACGATTTCGACGACACGCATCTCGCGACCGTCATCCATCCGGCCGCCTCGGTGCTCGCCGTGCTGACTGCTCTCGCGCCGTCAACACGGCCCACCGGCGCGGCCGCGTTGACGGCGTTCACGCTCGGCTGCGAAGCGCAGTTGCGGGTCGGCGTATCGATCTCGCCGGAACACTACGACCGTGGCTGGCACATCACCGGCACGTGCGGCGTGATCGGTTGCTCGGTGACGGCCGCGCTGCTGCTCGGTCTCGACGAAGCGGAGTTGGCGCAAGCGGTGTCGATCGCCGCCTCGATGTTCGTCGGCCAGCGCGAAGCGTTCGGCACGATGACCAAGCCCTATCACCCCGGCAAGGCGGCGGCGAACGGCATTGCGGCCGCGCGTCTCGCACAGCAGGGCCAGCGCGCCGCCGCCGACATTTTCGAAGCCGCCGGCGGCTATTCGCATTCGCTGTCGACCAAGGTCGATTTCGATCTGATGAACGGCGCGTTCGGTGAGCGCTGGGAACTGCTTTTCAACACGTACAAGCCGTATCCGTGCGGGATCGTCGCGCATCCGGCGATCGATGCGGGCCTCGCGCTCGCGCCGCGGATCGCCGACGCGCAGTCGATCCAGTCGATCACGCTGCGCTGCCATCCGCTCGTGCCCGAGCTGATGGGCAACCCGCAGCCGAAAGACGGGCTGCAGGCGCGCTTCAGCGCGATTCACGGCGTGGCGGCCGCGCTGTGCGACGGCCAGGTGGGTCTCGCGCAATACGAAGACGCGCGCGTGGTGCGGGACGACGTCACCGCAGTGCGCGCGCTGACGAAGCTGGCGCCCGACGTAGCGGTCAACCGCGACGAAGTCTTTATCACGGCGACGCTGAAAGACGGCACGGTCGTCGAACATCACGTCGAACATGCGCGCGGCAGCCTTGCGCGCCCGTTGACCAACGACGAACTGATGCACAAGGTCCGTCTGCTGGTGGATTCGCAATTGGGCGACGGCACCGCCGCGCAGCTTGCCGCCGCCGTGGCGACGCTGGACACCGCCGCCAATCTCGACACGCTCTTTGCCCTGTGCGCGCCGACACGCTCTCGCAATGGAAACTGATCATGCATAACGCCGCTCAACATTCCGTCGTCTCCGACGCGCTCGCCGGCTTCGCCGTCGCCGCGCTGCCCGCTTCGGCCGAGTCTGCACTCGGCGCCGCGCGCGACGCGCTCACGCACGCCCGCCTGCTCACCGATCCGGCGACGCGCTCCACCGCGCAGATCACCGCGCTGCTGCAATCGCAGGGCAGCGCGGCGACCGACTCGCGCACCCGCGCATGGATTCTCGGCACATCGCTCGCGACGCAGGCCGCCGCGTCGCCGGTAATGCCGGTGCTCGCCGCCGTGATCGCCACCGGCGACAAGCTCGGTTCGTCCGAAAGCGATGCGATCGCCGCCGTCGCGATCGGTACCGAAGCCGCCACGCGCATTCTCGCCGCGGTCGATAGCGACGAGTTCCGCGCGCGCTGGAACGTGGCGTCGTCGGTGGGCTTGCTGGGTGCGGTGCTGGCGGTATCGCGCCTGCTGCGACTCGACGAAGCGCATACGCGTCACGCGCTCGGCATCGCGGCAACCCAGGCAGCGGGACTCGCGCGCAATGCGGACCACGCGATGGAGGCGATCGAGATCGGCAAGGCCGCAGCGGACGCGCTCGAAGCCGCGATGATCGCGAAGCACGGGTTCACGAGCGCGGCCGCGTCGATCGACGGACGGCGTGGCTTTGCCGCGCTGATGGCGTATCGTTTCGACGCCTCCGCCATTACCGACGCGCTGGGCACGCGCTGGACTTCGCTCGACTGAGCGACGCGCTTCGCCCGGTGTGCCGGACACAGCGGGCGAAGTTGTTACCCGCCGTCTTGCTGAATGCGCTCGACGCCTGATCGGCCACAACATGGAAAACCCGATATGACCACCAAGCGAATGATCAAAGCCTCGCTGCTCGCGCTGTTCTCGCTGAGCGCGGCACTGAGCGGGGCACTCAGCGAAGCCAACGCGCAGACGCCCGCCTCGCAGCCTTCGGCCGGCGGCCTGCCGGCGCGCTCGCCGTTCGACATTCCATACGGCATGCCGATCAGCCTGCAAAACGCCAACCAGGCGCTCGAAGCCGCCGAAACCGAAGCCGCCCGGCACGGCTGGCCCGAAGCCATCGCGGTGACCGATCCCAGTGGAGAGCTCGTCGCGTTCGCGAAGATGGACGACACGCAGAACTCGTCGCCGAACATCGCGTTGCGCAAAGCCGCGACCGCCGCGCGCTTCCGCCGCGATACACGCACGTTCTATAACGGCTTCGAAACCGGCCACACCTATTCGGCGACGCTCGATCCTTCGGTGGTCGCCTCGCCCGGCGGCTATCCGCTCGTGATCGGCGGCAAGATCGTCGGCGCGATCGGATGCAGCGGCGGCAGCGGCGATCAGGATGCGGATATCTGCAAGGCGGGCGCGGACGCGCTGAAGTAGGCGCGTGGAGACGCGCGCGGATTGCCAGGCGCGACGGTTCCTGTATGCGCGCGACGCGGCTGGGCCGCGTATGCGATCAATCCTGCAAGCCGCGCACGTTCCGATAAGAACAGCGGCTCGAATCGACAAGGCGCACGCG
The DNA here is from genome assembly GCF_031570135.1 of Paraburkholderia sp. USG1. Taxonomy (NCBI): domain Bacteria; kingdom Pseudomonadati; phylum Pseudomonadota; class Betaproteobacteria; order Burkholderiales; family Burkholderiaceae; genus Paraburkholderia; species Paraburkholderia sp. USG1. The sequence goes on from NZ_JAMWXW010000027.1 coordinate 43,594, forward strand.
AAATTCGACCGGCTGGTCCTTGAACGTGTAAGCCGTGCGCTCGATGCGCAGCACCGGCGCGCCCACTTCGATGTTGAGCGCGCGCGCCGCTTCTTCGTCGGCGGCCGCGCCGCCCAGGTCTTCCACCACGCGCACGACTGAAATCCCGAAGTGCTCCTGGTAAAAACCGTAGATGGAGCCGCGCCGCGCTTCGAACTTTCCTGCGTCGAGGTCCGGAAACACGTCGAGCGGCATCCACAAGCGATCGAGCATGACCGGAACGTCGTCATGCAGCCGAAGATTATCCGCAGTGGCAAGCCGTGCGCCGCGCTCGAGCCTGAGCGTCGAGGCGAGCGCCGGGCTCGCGCGCTCCTTGCCGAAGCGCAGCAGGCGCGCGGTCACCTTCATCAACTCGCCGGTCGTATCGACAAAGCTGAAGTATTGGTCGAACGCGTGTTCGTCGGCGAACTTCGCGACGATCGTGCCGCGCCCCGCGCGGCGAATCAGCAGGCGCTCGGCCACCAGTTCTTCGACGGCGCGGCGGATCGTGCCGATGCCCACGCCGAATTCTTCGGCCAGTTGCGGCTCCGCGGGGATCTTGTCGCCGGCCGTCCATTGGCCGGTACGCAGGCGCTCGAGAATACGGGCGCGGACGATTTCATAGAGCGGTTGCTCTCCCGGAGTACGAAATCCTGGCATTCAGGTCAGTGTCAGAGTGAAGAGAAAGAAGTCGGAACGAGCCGCTCGAACCGCGATGAAATGGCCGCGAGCGCACGTACGACATGCGCCGCCCCGCCCCGATTCGCAGCCCGCACGGCGAATTCTCCGAAGGATACAGGATCGACACCTATATGCGTCACCGCGACCGTGCCGGGACGCCATCGGAAGCGGCGCCCGGCGGCAATCGGAATCAATCGGGATCAACCCGAACCTATCCATTAATTCGAATCATTCGAATGATTCGATTGACTGAAAACGCGGGTCGTCCTAGACTGATCTTCATCGCGCAGGCTCGCGCGCTTACATCAAAGGAGATGGACCATGCCGAATTTCATCAAGCACATCGCATTCAAGGTCGAAGACGTCGAGAAAGAGCGCGCGTTTTATGAGAACGTGTTTGGCTACAAGCATGTGAATACGGTGCGCCGCAAGGGCAAGAGCGGCGATCACATTTCGCATCACCTGACCGACGGCTATATGGATCTGACGCTGATTCACTATGAGTCGTCGGATTCCGATGAAGCCGATTTCGCCGGTCCGGCGCCGTGCATTCATCACATCGGCATGGAAGTGGAAGACCTCGACGCGTTCATCGAGCAGATCAAGGAAAACGGCGGCGAGATCCTCACGGCGCCGGGTCATCTGCCGGTCAAGTTCCGCTCGCCGAACGGCCCGGTTGCCGAAGTCGTGCCGATGCAGCGCTGGGAAAAGAAGACGCTCGCGGCCGGCGTGCACGGCGAAGTACTCGAGTAAGACGTTCCGGCTCGCATTAAACCAATTCATAGCGAGCTGTTCGACGTACGGCGGCGCGGACGCCATTCCCGCGACGCCGCGACACAAGACGCAACGGCACGTGTCGTTGCGTAGTCGCAAGAAGGAGACACGATGGAATCGATCCGCCGGCGCAGCCGCTTTTCCGCGACCACAGGCGTACTGGTTGTCCTGTGCATCATGTCGTTCCTGATGTACGTGGACCGTACGAATATCTCTACTGCCGCACTCGCGATCCGTCGCGATCTGCATCTGAGCAACTCGCAGCTTGGCGTCGTGTTTTCCGCTTTTGCGCTGACCTACGCGCTCGCGATGATTCCGGGCGGCTTTATCGGCGATCGCCTCGGCGCCCGCAAGATGCTTGCGGTGTGCGGCGTGCTGTGGGGTCTGGGCACGCTCCTGACCGGCTTCGCCGGCGGCCTGGCGACGCTGCTGCTCGCGCGCTTCGTCGTCGGGCTGGGTGAAAGCCCGATCGTGCCGGCATCGGCCCGCGCGCTGACCGCGTGGATGGAGCCCGAGCGCCGTGGATTTTCGCAAGGCATCACGCATGCGTGCGCCCGGCTCGGCAACGCATCCACGCCGATTCTCGTCGCCGGCCTGATCACCGCGTTTTCGTGGCACATCGCGTTCATCCTGCTCGGTGCGGCGAGTCTTGCGTGGGTCGTCCTATGGGTCTGGTATTACCGCGACAATCCCGCCGATCATCCGGGTATCACGCCCGAAGATATTGCGCGGCTGCCCGCGAAGGTCGGCAAGACGCGCGTGCCGATGCGTTGGGCGCCGCTATTGCGCGCGCTTTGGCCGGCTACTGTGGTGAGCTTCTGTCACGGCTGGATTCTGTGGTTCTTTCTGAACTGGATGCCGTCGTTCTTTGCGCAGGCGTATCACCTGGATATCCGGCATTCGGCCGTCTTCAGTTCGGGAATTTTCCTGAGCGGCGTTGTCGGCACCACGCTGGGTGGCTGGCTCAGCGATCTGATGTTCAGGAAGACCGGCAACATCCGCCGATCGCGCCAGACGCTGATCACCATCGGGTTTCTCGCACCGATCGTGTTCTTCGTGCCGATGTTCCTGCACCCGTCGTCGACGCTCGCTGCGTTCTCGCTGGCTGCCGCGCTGTTTCTCTCCGAACTCGTGACCGCGCCGCTGTGGGCCGTCGCGATGGACCTCGCACCCAATCACGCGGCAACGTCGAGCAGCATCATGAACACCGGGCTTGGGATTGCGGCATCGGTTTCGCCGCCGCTCGTCGGCTGGCTGGTCGATACGATGCATTCATGGGAGCCGGTGTTTGCGCTGTCGATGTTCTTTCTCGTGCTCGGACCGATTGCCGCGCACTGGATTCGCCCTGACCGTCCTTATCTCGGCGAGCCTGAGGCGGAGACGGAAGAAGCGGGTGGTTTTGCGGCGCCGATGGACGCTTATTGAAGGCACACCGGTTAGGACGACGCGTTCGATGGCTGGATGGGGTGTTCGAGCCCGCTTGCCGCGAGTGTTGAGCGGATAGAAAAAAAACCCCGCACGAAGGCGGGGTTGATGTTCACGTTCTTCGGCTGCAAAGGCTTAGAACGGAATATCGTCATCCATCTCATCAAACCCGCCGCCAGCCGGCGCGCTCGGACGGCTCGCGCCGCCGCCGGCACCACCACCGCTGCCGCCACGCGAGCCACCGCCCGACGCCGCGCGACCGCCACCACCACCGCCGCTACGCTCCGACGGCTCACCCCGGCTGTAACCGCCTTCGTCGCCGCCACCGCCCATCGAGCCGCCGCGGCCACCCAGCATTTGCATCTGCTCAGCGACGATTTCGGTCGAATAACGGTCGGTGCCGTCTTGCGCCTGCCACTTGCGGGTACGGATGCGCCCTTCCAGGTACACCGACGAGCCCTTCTTCAGATATTCGGACACGATTTCCGCGAGGCGACCGAAGAACGACACACGGTGCCATTCAGTCGCTTCCTTCATTTCGCCGGACGCCTTGTCCTTGTACCGATCCGTCGTTGCAAGGCGGATGTTCGCCACTGCGTCGCCGCTCGGAAGATAACGGACTTCCGGATCGGCTCCGAGATTGCCGACGAGAATGACCTTGTTCACGGATGCCATGAGTTTCTCCTGTTGATTCCGTTACGGGCGGCGCGGCAATACACGGTTCGCGTTTCAGGGCCGGCGGGCCCGAGACCGGAACTGCGCCTCTGCCCGCCGCCGGGTGAGTTCTGGATGAGTTCGGGATGCGCCGTATTACGCTTTGCGCGGCGGCTGTTTCATCTTTGCGGCGATTATAAGCCAGCAAAAGACGAGCCCCGAACAAGTGAAGAACACAGCGCTCTGACCGTCCGCTTTCAGCAACCAGCCGCCGACCACCCCGCCCAGCGCAAGACCGATCGACTGCGTGGTGTTGTACACACCGGCGGCCGCGCCCTTGCGGGTTCCGGGCGCCAGCTTCGACACCAGCGAAGGCTGCGAAGCCTCGAGAATATTGAAGCCGAGAAAGTACACAAAAAGGATCGCCGCCACACTCAGAATCGTATGCGGAGCGACGCCCAATAACAACTGTCCGATCAGGATAAGAGCGATCGCCGACAGCAGCACGATTTTCATTTTGCCGCGCTTTTCCGCGGCGATGATCGCTGGCACCATCATCACGAACGAGAGGCCCATCACCGGCAAATACACTTTCCAGTGCGATGCTACCGGCAGGCCGCCGGCTTCGAGAATGCGCGGCACGACGAGGAACAATGCGGTTTGCGTCGCGTGCAGCACGAGCACGCCAAAATTCAGACGCAGCAACTCGACGTTGTGAAGCACTTCGGCGAACGGCGCGCGCACGTGCACCGGTTTCGGCGCATCGGGCACGATCCATAGCACCACGCCGACGGCCAGAATCGAGAAGATGCCGACCAGCGTGAACAGGCCGCTCATGCCGACCCACTGGAACACGATCGGCGCGCCGACAATCGCCACCGCGAACGACACGCCGATACTGCCGCCCACCATCGCCATCGCCTTGGTGCGATTTTCTTCGGCGGTCAGGTCGGCGATAAATGCGATCACCGCGGAAGACACCGCACCCATGCCCTGAATCACCCGGCCGACGATGATCCACGTCATATCGTGCGCGCCCGCCGCCACGAAGCTGCCGAGCGCGAAGATCAGGAGGCCGGTCGCAATGACCGGTTTGCGGCCGACCTTGTCGGAGACCCAGCCGTAGAAGATGTACAGCATGGACTGCGTCACGCCGTACGCGCCCAGCGCGATACCCACCAGCAGCACGTTGTCGCCGCCGGGAATGGTCTTCGCGTAGATCGAGAACACCGGCATGATCATGAACAGACCCAGCATGCGCAGCGCGAAGATCGCGGCAAGCGACACGGTCGCGCGCAGTTCAGGCGCGCTCATGCGTGAGGAAGTGGCGGACGGATTGGACATCGGGAGCGTTCTTTGAATGAGCTGGGCGGCACACCGCGGGCGGGCACAGCGGCAAGGCGGCCACGACCGCGCGGCTTGCCGCAGGACGGCGGGCCAGCATGCGGCGCGGCGTTGGGCGGGCGGACCGGCATTCCCGCTGACGCCTCACGGTGCCTTGTACTCGCGGAAAACGGCCCCAGTTAGACCCCTTGCCCGCGACGCTGGATCGCTGCCTTACAGCTCGCTTCGACGCCTCTTCAGGCTGTCAGGAAGCCGTAACGGCGGTCTTGAAAAGTCGTTATAGTAGCAGGTTTAGCCTCTTCCTCTTTCCGCCAGTTCATGGAATAAATCCGTGGAACAAATCCGTATTCGTGGGGCTCGCACCCACAACCTGAAGAACGTCAACCTCGACCTACCCCGTCACAAGCTCGTCGTCATCACGGGCCTTTCAGGCTCGGGCAAATCGTCGCTGGCGTTCGACACGCTCTATGCGGAAGGACAACGGCGCTACGTCGAAAGTCTCTCCGCCTATGCGCGCCAGTTCCTGCAATTGATGGAGAAGCCGGACGTCGATCTGATCGAAGGCCTGTCGCCGGCCATCTCGATCGAACAGAAAGCGACCTCGCACAATCCGCGTTCCACGGTCGGCACCGTCACCGAAATTCACGACTATCTGCGTCTGCTGTTCGCACGGGTCGGCACGCCCTACTGTCCGGACCACGAAATTCCGCTGGAAGCGCAAAGCGTCTCGCAAATGGTCGACGCGGCGCTCGCCCTGCCGGATGAAACGAAGCTGATGATCCTCGCGCCAGTGGTGGCGAACCGCAAAGGCGAGCACGTCGAACTGTTCGAGGAAATGCAGGCGCAAGGCTTTATCCGTTTCCGTGTGCGCTCGGGCGGTGGCACCGCCAATGAAGGCGTCGCGAAAATCTATGAAGTCGACTCGCTGCCCAAGCTGAAGAAGAACGACAAGCACACCATCGACGTGGTCGTGGACCGCCTGAAAGTGCGCCCCGACATGAAGCAGCGCCTCGCCGAATCGTTCGAAACCGCACTGCGTCTCGCCGACGGCCGCGCGATCGCGCTCGAAATGGATACGGACAAGGAGCATCTGTTCAGCTCGAAGTTCGCCTGCCCGATCTGCTCGTACTCGCTGCAGGAACTGGAGCCGCGCCTCTTCTCGTTCAACAATCCGATGGGCGCGTGCCCGGAATGCGACGGCCTCGGCCAGATCACCTTCTTCGATCCGAAGCGGGTGGTCGCGCATCCGTCGCTGTCGCTCGCGGCGGGCGCGGTGAAAGGCTGGGACCGGCGCAACCAGTTCTACTTCCAGATGCTGCAAAGTCTCGCGGCGTTTTACGAGTTCGATATCGACACCGCCGTCGAAGACCTGCCGGAGAAGGTCCGCAAGATCCTGCTGTTCGGCTCGGGCAAGCAGGAGATCCCGTTCTCGTATATCAACGAACGCGGCCGCACTTCGGTGCGCGAGCATGTATTCGAAGGGATCATCCCGAATCTGGAGCGGCGTTATCGCGAGACCGATTCGGTCGCGGTGCGCGAAGAGCTCGCCAAGTATCAGAACAACCAGCCCTGCCCGGCCTGCGCCGGCACGCGGCTGCGCCGCGAAGCGCGCTTCGTGCGGATCGGCACGGACGGCGACGCGCGCGGCATCTTCGAAATCAGCGGCTGGCCGTTGCGCGACGCGCTCGGCTATTTCCAGACGCTGCGTCTGGAAGGCTCGAAGCGCGAGATCGCCGACAAGGTGGTCAAGGAAATCGTCGCGCGGCTAATGTTCCTGAACAATGTCGGGCTGGACTATCTGTCGCTGGAGCGCAGCGCGGAAACGCTGTCGGGCGGCGAGGCGCAGCGGATTCGCCTCGCCTCGCAGATCGGCTCGGGCCTGACCGGCGTGATGTACGTGCTGGACGAACCGTCCATCGGCTTGCATCAGCGCGATAACGACCGGCTGATCGCCACGCTCAAGCATCTGCGCGACCTGGGCAATTCGGTGATCGTCGTCGAACACGACGAAGACATGATCCGCATGGCCGACTACGTGGTCGACATGGGACCGGGCGCGGGCGAACACGGCGGCATGGTGATCGCCGAAGGCACGCCCAAACAGGTGCAGGCGAACGCAGCGTCGATGACCGGGCAGTACATGTCCGGCGCGCGCAACATCGAGTTCCCGGACGAACGCAAGGCGCCGGACGAGCGGCGTCTGCGTATCGTCGAGGCATATGGCAACAATCTGAAGCATGTGTCGCTGGATCTGCCGGTCGGCTTGCTGACCTGCGTGACCGGCGTGTCCGGTTCGGGCAAGTCCACGCTCATCAACGACACGCTGTATCACGCGGTCGCGCATCACCTGTACGGTTCGGCCACGGAGCCGGCACCGTACGAGTCGATCGAGGGTCTCGAGCACTTCGACAAGGTGATCAACGTCGACCAGTCGCCGATCGGCCGCACGCCGCGCTCGAATCCGGCCACCTACACCGGACTCTTCACGCCGATCCGCGAACTGTTCGCGGGTGTGCCGGCGGCGAAGGAGCGCGGCTACGAAGCCGGCCGCTTCTCGTTCAACGTGAAGGGCGGCCGCTGCGAATCCTGCCAGGGCGACGGCGTGCTGAAGGTCGAGATGCACTTCCTGCCGGACGTGTACGTGCCGTGCGACGTCTGTCACGGCAAGCGCTACAACCGCGAAACGCTGGACGTTCAGTACAAAGGCAAGAACATCAGCGAAGTGCTCGACATGACGGTGGAGAACGCCTATGAGTTCTTCAAGCCGGTGCCGGTCGTCGCGCGCAAGCTGAAAACGTTGCTGGACGTCGGTCTGGGCTATATCCGGCTGGGCCAGTCGGCCACCACGCTCTCCGGCGGCGAAGCGCAGCGCGTCAAACTATCGTTGGAACTGAGCAAGCGTGATACCGGTCGCACTCTATACATACTTGACGAACCGACTACCGGCCTGCACTTTCACGACATCGCGCTGCTGCTCGAAGTGATTCACAGGTTGCGGGACCAGGGTAATACCGTCGTGATCATCGAGCATAATCTCGATGTAATAAAAACCGCGGACTGGGTCATCGACCTCGGACCGGAAGGCGGAGCGGGCGGCGGACAGATCATTGCCCAAGGCACGCCGGAACAGGTGGCGAAGTCGAAAGCAAGTTTTACCGGTAAATACCTGGCGCCTCTGCTGAAACGCGCGGCCAGCAAAAAGTAACGCGGCACAACTCGGGTTGGGGACGGAATAAGCCATGACCAAGCGGAATCAGGCGAGCGAAGACGGGCAAGTGCAGGATCTGCGCCCACGCCCGGTCAGGCTGACTAGCGACATGAGCCTGCCGAGGTTGTCGGCAGTCGAAATCGGCAGTTACGTCGTGATGTTGTTCGGCATGTGGGCGGTCATCGAACTCAAACTGCTCGGCGCGTTGCTCGCCGGGCTGCTGGTGTTCCAGCTGGTCCACACCATCGCGCCGCGCATCGAGCGTCACATGTCGAGCAGGCGGGCACGCTGGCTCGCAGTGGTCATTCTCGCCACGGTGATCGTGGGCGCGCTGACGGGGCTCACGCTCGGCATCATCGAGCATTTCGAGAACGACGTGCCGAGCGTGCAGAAGCTGCTCGATCAGGCCATGCAGCTGATCGACCAGGCGCGCGGCCGGATTCCGCAATTCGTCGCCAACTATCTGCCAGTCGATACCGAGCAGATGAAGGCCAAGGCGGCGGAGCTGATGCAGACGCACGCCAACATGCTGCAGCAAAGCGGCAAGACCGCGGCGCGCGCGTTCACGCATATCCTGATCGGCATGATCATCGGCGCGATCATTGCGGTCGGCGCGCAAAAGCATATGCAGCGGCTGCCGCTGTCCACGGCCTTCGTCACGCGCGTGACACGTTTCGCCGATGCATTCCGCCGTATCGTGTTCGCCCAGGTGAAGATTTCCGCGATCAATGCGGTCTTCACGGGCATCTTCCTGCTGGTGATCCTGCCGATCTTCCACGACACGCTGCCGTTGTCGAAGACACTGGTGCTGGTCACGTTCATCGTCGGCCTGCTGCCGGTGGTCGGCAATCTGATCTCGAACACGATCATCGTCGCGGTGGCGCTCTCGGTGAGCTTTCCGGCGGCGGTCATGTCGCTCGTGTTCCTGATCCTGATTCACAAGCTCGAATACTTCCTGAACGCGCGCATTGTCGGCGGACAGATCGAGGCGCGCGCCTGGGAACTGCTGATCGCCATGCTCATCATGGAAGCGGCGTTCGGCATTCCCGGCGTGGTCGCGGCGCCGATCTTCTATGCGTACATCAAGCGGGAATTGATCTACTTGCGGCTGGTTTGAGCCGGCAGGCGGAGCGGCCAGGCGAACCAGAGCGGCACTTCGGTGCCGCTTTTTTCATGCTCAGAAGTCGATGCGCGCATTCAGCGACAACGTGCGCGGATCGCCCGGCGTCACATAATCCGCGTATTGATACTCCCAATAGCGGCGATTGAGCAGGTTGTCGATCGCCGCGCGGAACGTCACATCGTAGCCGCCTATACGCGTGGCGTAGCTCGCACCGAGATTGACGAGCATGTAGCCGGGCGCATCCAGATTGCCTGCCGGACGTATGCCGGTGTTGCCGGTGAACTTCGCGTCGGCGCCGATGCGCAGCCCCGGCACATACGGCACCGAGTAGGTTGCGTGACCCGCCACCACGAACTGCGGCGCGCCGGCCACACGGTTACCGTTATTGGCCGCGCCCTTCTCGTACCTGGTGTTGATCCACATGAGATCGCCGCCGACGTTCCAGCTCGCGCCGAGGCGCACGTCGCCGCCGAGCTCCACGCCCTGGAAAATCGACTCGCCGTCCTGCGTATAGACGTTGGCGCTGTTCGCGTAAGCCGAGCCGCGTTCGATCCGGAATAGCGCGGCCGTCGCGCTCCAGTGCTCATGCTCGCTCTTGATGCCGACTTCGTACTGCTTGCTGCGCAACGGCTTGAGCAGTTCACCGCGGTTCGCGTACGTGTCGCCCACCACGGTGCCCGCTTCCAGCGACTCGACGTAGCTCGTGTACAGCGTCGTGGTCGGCGCGAGCTTGAACATCAGTGCCACCGTCGGCGTCACGACGCCGTTCTGGCTATAAGTCGACGTGGTCGCCCCAGTGGTGGAATAGCCGTGCTGCTCGTAGTTCGTGTAACGCACGCCGCCGAGTACCGACCAGCGTTGCGTCAACTGGATCGTATCGTTCGCGAACAGCGCTTTTTGCGTGATGTCGCTGTCGCGATAGGTGTAGTAGTTCGGCACGCTGTAGAAGGTATTGGTGTTCGGCTGATAGAGGTTGCCGCTACCGATGTCACCAAAGAAACTGTTCGCGCCGTAGTCGTTCGTTTGACGCTGATACGCCGCGCCGATCACGAGCTGGTGCTGGAACGGTCCCGTCTTCACGCTGCCTTGCGCCGACACTTGCCACAAGCTCAACTGATGCCCTTCCTTGCCGGCGAAGCGGCTGTCGGTGTAATCGCCGGCGCTGTTCTGAAGGTAATAGGTGCTCTCGTTGCGATCACGTGAGCTTTTGCTGTAGCTGTAGTTCGCATTCAGCGTCCAGTCCGGGCCCAGGTTGTACTGGAAGCCCGCGGTATAGAGCTGGACGTTCGTGTTCAGATGCTGGTCGGGACCGGAGAGGTCGCCGGTGCCGCCGCTCATCGTATGCGGCAGGACTGTGCCCGGATATTGCGCCGTCGAGATCGCGCCGGTAATGCCGCTCGAATGACGCTCCTGATACAGCGCGCCGAATGTGGCCGTGAGGTCGCGGGTGATACGCGCGTCGAGCGCGACCGACACCGAGTCGCGCCGCACGTTGCCGTCGTTATACGTCTTGCCTTCTTCGTGCGTCGCGTTCAGACGGTAGCCGAACATGCCGGCCGGACCGACGCGGCCGCCGAGATCCGCATGTTCGGTCCACACGCCGTCGGTGAAATAGCCGATGTCGACGCTGCGCACCGGCGTCGTCGAGACCGGCGGCTTTTTCGTCACGTAGTTGACCACGCCGCCCGGGGCGCCGAAGCCGTACATGAATCCGGTCAGCCCCTTGAGCAGTTCCACTTTCTCGAGCTGTTCGTACGGCATCGTGATGCCGTAACTGTTGAACGGCATGCCGTCGATCTTGAAGCCCGACTGCCAGTCGAGCTGCATGCCGCGCACCGTCAGATAGGTGGCCCATGCGTTGTAGGCGTTGCCGTTGTCGGAGACGGAAGCGTCGGTGGCGAACACGTCGCCGAGTTTGGACGGCTGGCGATCCTGCAGGTCTTCACTCGTAACCACAGTGGTCGAGAACGGCGTGTCGAGTTGGGAACGCGTGCCGAGCGCACCGCTGCTGACGTCTTCCTTCAGATGCTGCGCGGTGTCTTGCGCCGCCGTGACCTTGACGGCCGGCAGCGCTTCTTCGCCGGCCGGCTCCGACACCGGCGTACCCGACGCCTGCTGTGCCCACGCCGCATGACTCGCGGCAAATGCCAGACACGCCGCCCATTGCAATGGTCGCACTGTCATTCTTTTCTTCGGCGCTCGCAGGCCGTTTTCTACGTTCATCGCTGATCCCCGCAGTCCCTGAATCCCCAATCAAATGAGAATAATTCCCATTCACCGAGCCGCGATGATGCCGAAGATTTATGCGAATTGTAAACTTTGATATGCGACATTTTGTCGCATGTGCTTGCCCTATCTGTGAGGAAAGCCTTGCTGGCCGGACCTCCTGGAAAAACGCAAGGCTTGGGGAGTGTTGCGTCGCTACGCCGCACTTACGACAAACTTGCAGCGCGTGGCATGATTCCATAAGATGCGAACAATTCCCATTTACATCAAGCCTCTATCGTGACACGCCATTCGAATTCCGCTCCGTCGGCTCGCCCATGAGGCGGCAGCTCGTCCGCCTGCATCGCTGGTTCGGTGTTGCCACAGCGCTATTTCTGTTCATCGCCGGCCTCACCGGCGCGGTCATCGCGTGGGACCATGAGCTCGATGCGGCGCTGAACCCGTCGTTCTTCAAGGCGCGCACCGCCGGCACGGCGCTGTCGGGCCTGGAACTGGCGCGCCGCGTGGAAGCCGCCGATCCGCGTCTGCAGGTGACCTATCTGCCGCTCGCGGCCGAACCGGGCCACACGCTGCAAATGATGGTGCTGCCGCGTACCGACCCGGCCACGCGGCAACCCTATCCGCTCGACTTCAATCAGATCGCCGTCGACCCCGCCACCGGCGAAATCCAGGGGCGCCGCGAATGGGGCGCCGTCTCGCTCGCGCGGCTCAATCTGATCCCGTTCATCTACAAGCTCCACTACACACTGCAACTGCCGTTCACGAGCGGCGTCGATATCGGTACGTGGCTGATGGGGATCGTCGGCATCGTCTGGCTGTTCGACAGCGTGATCGCGCTGTGGCTGTCGTTTCCGAGCGCCAAGGTGTGGCGCAAGTCGTTCGCGTTCCGCTTTGGGCGCGGCGGCTATGCGCTCACTTTCGATCTGCACCGCTCAGGCGGCGTATGGATCTGGGGCCTGCTGATGATCGTTGCGCTGACATCGATATCGATGAATCTTTCAGCGCCGGTGGTGCGCCCCATCGTGTCGCTGTTCTCGAAGCTCACGCCGGATCCGGTCAACAACCCTGAAATCCGCCGCGCGCCGCAACCCGGCGACACGGTGTTGAGCCGCGAGCGCATCGTGCAATTGGCCGAGCAGGCCGGCAAAGCGCGGAACCTCGGCGTCGCGCCGGGCGGCATCTACTACGCTGAATTCATGCATGCGTATGGCGTCGGTTTCTACGCGACCGGCAATGACCACGGCGACATCGGTCTCGGCAATCCGTGGATGTATTGGGACGCGGCCACCGGCAGGCAGCTCGCCGCGCAGATCCCCGGCAAGGGCACGGCGGGCGACGTCTTCCTGCAGGTGCAATTCCCGCTGCACTCGGGACGTATCCTCGGTCTCGGCGGACGGATTCTGATTAGTGCAGTCGGCGTTGCGGTCGCCGTGCTGAGCGCGACCGGACTGCTGATCTGGCTAAAGAAGCTGAACGCGCGCCGCCGTTCCGCGCAAAACGCGGGTGCCGCGCGGGATGCGGGCCGGTCCGCGGCGCGACCCTAGTTGGCAAAATGGCGGCGCCGGAGTGATCCGGCCGCCGCCATTTGCCCTCAACCCTCTACTGCAAAGCGATCAACCGCTTTAGCGAAACACCACCGTCTTGCTGCCGTTCAATACGACGCGATGCTCCACGTGCCACTTCACCGCGCGCGCGAGCGTCACGCATTCGACGTCGCGGCCGATCGCCGTCAATTGCTCCGGCGTCATGCTGTGGTCGACGCGCTCCACTTCCTGCTCGATGATCGGACCTTCGTCGAGATCCGTCGTCACGTAATGGGCCGTCGCGCCGATCAGCTTCACACCGCGGTCGAACGCCTGGTAATACGGCTTCGCACCCTTGAAGCTCGGCAGGAACGAGTGATGAATGTTGATCGCGCGGCCGGCCAGCGCTTCGCACAGCTTCGGCGACAGAATCTGCATGTAGCGCGCGAGCACCACGAGGTCGGCTTGATGCTCGTCGATCACTTCGAGCACGCGCGCTTCCTGTGCGGCTTTCGCGTCGGGCGTGGCGCCCATCAGCGGGAAGTGATGGAACGGAATGTCGTAGCTGGCGGCGAGTTGATAGAACTCCTTGTGGTTCGAGATGATCGCCGCAATCTCGATACCCAGCTGGCCGGTGCGGTAACGGAACAGCAGATCGTTCAGACAATGGCCGATCTTTGACACCATGATCACCACGCGCGGCTTGACCGACGCGTCGTGCAACTCCCAGCGCATGCCGAACTGTTCTGCGAGCGTCGCGAACGACGTGCGCAACGCCTCCAGACCCGGATCGCCGCCCACCTGCTGAAAATGCACGCGCATGAAGAACTCGCCCGTGCGGCTGTCGCCGAACTGCGCGGAGTCGAGAATGTTGCTGCCCCGCTCGAACAGAAAGCCCGACACGGCGTGAACGATGCCGGGCCGGTCGGCGCACGACAGTTTGAGGATAAAGCTGTGATCGGTCGACATGACCTGGGTGACTCCCTTCTTCAATGCGTGGTTTGTTCAGTGTGCATGGTTCGATGCAGCGCGTTTCGGCAAGTTCGTTGCATGCGCACCTTTACGGCGGTCAGGCGAACACCGGCGGCACGAACAGAACCTCTATCCCGGCGCATGCGTCTTCATCGATCCAGCGGCGGCGCAACAGGCAATCCAGCGTGGCCAGGCTCGCGTCGACCGTCATCGCGCCCTCCTCGATCCAGCGCGCCACTTCGTCGATGCGCGCGAGCCGGTGCTCGCCCACTTCGCCGTCCTGATTGCGCGGCGCGAAATCCGCCGGCAGCGCGAGGTCGTAGATGAAAATCTGCTCGGCCTGCGTGCCTTCCGGCAACGACTGCAGCACATGCGCGGTGCGGCCGGCCACGGCGCGGGCGGCGATCTCCTCGGGAATGCCGGCTTCTTCCCAGCACTCCTTGATGATCGTCGCCTCGACACCAAAGCCCCAGCCAATCCCCCCTGCCACGACATTGTCGAGCATGCCCGGGTCGGTCGCCTTGGTGTCGCTGCGGCGCGCGATCCACAATTGCGGTGCGCCATCTACGTATTCTACGACGCCGTTCAGATGCACCGCGTAGGTCATCGTGCCGAAGAAGCGCGAAGCCGCGCGTTCGATATACGCGAGCGGCGGCGCATCGAACGCATTGCGGATCGCGTAGGTTTCGTTGCGCCAGCCCGGAATGCGGCCTTCGGCGGCGAGCGCGCCGATCACGGAACCGAGCGCGGCGCTGCGCAAATCCACCGTATTGAACGTGGGCGTCAGCGTCACACGGGCATTGTCCAGGTCGAACACGTCGGGCCAGCGCGCGAGTGACGGCACGTCGCTCGCGCGGATCCAGCCGACCTGTCCGGTGTCGATCCAGAACGGCACGTGGGCCTGCACGTCGAAGCGGCGCGCGGCGGTGATGCAAGGCAAAGTCATGTAAAGCTCCAAACTGTTCGCGGTCCTGGCGGGTGAGCACTGCTCGGTGGGCATAAAGAACGAGTTCACAGCGGATTGACCGCCAATGATCAATGCCCTTCGAATCCGGTCACCGTATAGAGCGCCAGGCCACCGTCACGCAGCAGCTTCGAGCCGCCGAGTTCGGGCAGATCGATAATCGCCGCGCCTTCCACCACGACCGCGCCGAGCCGTTCGAGCAGGATCTTGCCGGCCATCATCGTGCCGCCCGTGGCGATCAGGTCGTCGATGATGACCACGCGGTCGCCCGGCTTGCAGGCGTCTTCGTGAATCTCGACGGTTGCGCAGCCGTATTCGAGCTCATAGGATTGCGCGAGCCGGTTGTAGGGCAGCTTGCCCGCCTTGCGGATCGGAATGAAGCCGAGGTTCAGTTCATACGCGAGAATCGGCCCGATAATGAAACCGCGCGCATCCAGCCCGGCAATGTAGTCGAGCTTCGCCTCGATATAGCGCTGTACGAACAGATCGATCAGCACGCGCAGCGACTTCGGCTCCTGCAGGAGCGGTGTGATATCGCGGAACTGCACGCCCGGCTCCGGCCAGTCAGGCACGGTGCGAATGTGGCTTTTGATGTAATCGGCCGCATCGAGCGGCGCGCTCGGAAGCGCGTTGGACATGATGTCTCCGGATGGACCTCGACAGGTCCGATGAAAAACCAAACCAGGACGCCACGGCAGGAACGCGCCCCGCCGGGGTACAGGCGCTAGGCGGCGGCGCCCGCGCGCCGATGCTTCGAGAGCCGTTCCTCGGCCTCCGCCAGCTGTTCGGGCAAACCGCGCAACACCACGATATCGCTCGAGCGCAGCTTGGTGGACGGATCCGGCTCGACGCCGCGAATGCCGTGCCGGCGAATCGCCGTCACTTCGACGCCCACCTCGAAAAGGCCTAGTTCCGCGAGCGTGCGGCCCACGGCGTCCGAGTTTTCGTCGACCGGCACCGATTGTAGCCGCACCTGTTCGTGACCGTCGTCGTCGTCCACGTCGTCGGCGCCATGGAAATAGCCGCGCAGCAGCGCGTAGCGCTCATCGCGCATTTCCTCGACCCGGCGCACCACCCGCCGCATCGGCACGCCCATCACCACGAGCGTGTGCGAGGCGAGCATCAGACTGCCTTCGACGATTTCCGGAATCACTTCGGTCGCTCCCGCGGCCAGCAGCTTTTCCAGATCGGAGTCGTCGACGGTACGGACGATGACCGGCAGCGTGGGTTCCAGTTCGTGAATGTTGTGCAGCACGCGCAGTGCCGACGGCGTGTTCGCGTAGGTGATCGCAATGGCGGCCGCGCGGTGGATACCGGCGGCGAGCAGCGACTCGCGGCGCCCGGCGTCGCCGAATACGACCGACTCGCCCGCCGCCGCCGCCGCCGCGACGCGGTCGGGATCCAGGTCCAGCGCGACGTACGACAACCCTTCGTGCTCCAGCATGCGCGCCAGATTCTGCCCGGCCCGGCCATAGCCGCAAATGATCACGTGGCCGCTCTGTTTCAGGCTCTGCGTGGCGATGCGCGTCATCTGCAACGACTGCATCATCCATTCAGTCGACGACAGGCGCAGCACGATGCGGTCCGCGTTCTGGATCAGGAACGGCGCGGCCAGCATGGACAGCAGCATGGCGGCGAGAATCGCCTGCAGCAGGGTGGCGTCGACGAGATGCTTGTCGAGAATCAGATTCAGCAGCACGAAGCCGAACTCGCCCGCTTGCGCGAGGCCGATGCCGGTGCGCATCGCGACGCCCGGCGACGCGCCGAAGAGCCGCGAGAGGCCCGTCACCATGACTGCTTTCAGCAGGATCGGCCCAACCAGGAAGCCGAGCACGATCAGCGGATGCTCCCAGATCACACGCGGATTGAGCAGCATGCCGGTGGTGATGAAGAAGAGCCCGAGCAGCACGTCGCGAAACGGCTTGATATCTTCTTCCACCTGATGCCGGTAAGGCGTCTCGGCGATCAACATGCCGGCGATGAACGCGCCGAGCGCGAGCGACAACCCGAACTTGTCGGTGATGAACGCGCAACCGAGCGTCACCAGCAACAGGTTCAGAATGAACAATTCCTGCGAACGGCGCCGTGCCACCACGTTGAACCAGCGCGTCATGAAGCGCTGCCCGACGATCAGCAGCAGCGACAGCGCCACGACGATCTTGATGGCCGCCACGCCGAGCGAGCTCACGAGATCCCTGGAACTGCCGCCCAGCGCCGCGATGATGATCAGCAGCGGCACCACCGCCAGATCCTGGAACAGCAGCACACCGAAGATATTGCGGCCGTGCTCGGTCTCGATCTCGAGCCGCTCCGCCAGCATCTTGCTGACGATCGCCGTCGACGACATGGCGAGCGCGCCGCCCAGCGCCACGCTCGCCTGCCACGTGATATGCACCCAGCGCTCCAGCACGAAGCCGAGCGTGACCGCCACCGCGATCGTGCCGAGCACCTGCAGCAGGCCGAGACCGAACACGAGGCGGCGCATGGAACGCAGCTTGGCGAGCGAGAACTCCAGCCCGATCGAAAACATCAGGAACACGACGCCGAATTCCGCCAGGTTCTGCGCGCCCGCCGAGTCGGGAATCAAACCGAACGCATGCGGCCCGACGACGATGCCCACCGTCAGATAGCCGAGCATTGGCGGAAGATTCAGAAAGCGAAAGGTCACCACGCCCGCTACCGATGCCAGCAGCAGGAACAGCGTCATTTCGAGCGGGGAAATCATCGGCAAAAACGCATGGGTAAAGCGTCCTCGTTCGTCAGCGGAACCGCGCACGCCAAACGCCGTGCGACAAGGTTGAGGGGCCGTTAAAGTCAGCAATAAAGACAGCGGCTTGGCACAGCAGGCCCGGCGCGGCGAACAGGCGCCTTTGCTATACTTCGCGAATGATAGCGAAAATCAATGGCGACCGGGCACTCGCGCTCGCTCGCGACGTGCTCGACATCGAAGCGGACGCCGTGCGCGCGCTTCGCGATCAACTCGACGACGGCTTCGTCGGGGCGGTCGACTTCATCCTGGGTTGCCGCGGGCGCGTAGTCGTTTCCGGCATCGGCAAATCCGGCCACGTGGCCCGCAAGCTCGCGGCCACGCTCGCCAGCACCGGCACGCCGGCGTTCTTCGTGCACCCCGCAGAAGCCAGTCATGGCGACCTCGGCATGGTCACCGCCGAAGACGTGTTCATCGCGCTGTCCAACTCCGGTGAAACCGAAGAACTGATGGCGATCCTGCCGCTCATCAAGCGGCTCGGCGCGAAGCTGATTGCAATGACAGGCCGTCCGTCTTCGAGTCTCGCACAACTGGCCGACGTGCACCTGAATTCCGGCGTGGCGAAAGAGGCCTGCCCGATGAACCTCGCGCCCACCGCCAGCACGACCGCCGCGCTCGCGCTCGGCGACGCGCTCGCGCTCGCGGTGCTCGACGCGCGTGGCTTCGGCCGCGACGACTTTGCCCGCTCGCATCCGGGCGGCGCGCTCGGCCGGCGTCTGCTCACTTATGTACGCGACGTGATGCGCACCGGCGACGATCTGCCGAAGGTCACACCTGAGGCCACCGTGCGCGACGCGCTGTTCCAGTTGACCGCCAAGCGCATGGGCATGACCGCGATCGTCGATCACGACGACCACGTGGCCGGCATTTTCACCGACGGCGACCTGCGCCGCGTGCTCGAACGCGACGGCGATTTCCGTCAGTTGCCGATCTCCTCCGTGATGACCGCCGGCCCGCGCACCATCGGCCCGGATCAACTGGCGGTCGAAGCCGTGGAACTGATGGAGCGCCACCGCATCAATCAGATGCTGGTCGTCGACGAAGCAGGCAAGCTGATCGGCGCACTCAACATGCACGACCTGTTCTCGAAGAAGGTGATCTGATGGCCCTCGCCCCTGCTACCGCGACCGAGCGCGCAAGCCGCGTCAAGCTGATGATTTTCGACGTCGACGGCGTGCTGACCGACGGCGGCCTGCTGTTCACGGCGGAAGGCGACACGATGAAGGGCTTCAATTCGATGGACGGCCACGGCATGAAGCTGCTGCGCCAGGCCGGCATCGAAACGGCGATCATCACCGGGCGCAAGTCGGGCATCGTGGCGGCACGGGCGAAGGAAATGAACATCACGCACGTCTATCAGGGCGTGCAGGACAAACCCCAGGCGTTCGCGGACCTGCTGCAGCAAACCGGCATGACGGCGGGAGAATGCGGCTATATGGGCGACGACTGGGTCGATCTCGGCGTGATGCTGAAGGTCGGCTTTGCGGCGGCGCCGGCCAACTCGCATCCTGAAGTGATCGCGCGGGCCCATTGGGTCAGCGAAGCGCGCGGCGGCCACGGCGCGGCGCGCGAAGTCTGCGACACGCTGCTGCGTGCACAACATAAGTATGAGGCGTTGCTGGCGGCCGCCTGTAGCGGCGAACAGCGGGGCCTCGTCGGATGAACCAGTTTCGCCTGACTTCGCTGATTCCGCTGGTCGCGATGGCCGCGCTCGCCGGTATCACGTGGTGGCTGCTGCAAGCTACCTTGCCCCGGCAGAACGAAGGCGTGGTGCGTCCCAAGGAACATACGCCGGACTACTTCGCCGACAACTTCTCGATTTCCGAACTCGACCAGTCGGGCTCGACGCAATACCGGCTGACCGCCCAGTCGCTGATCCACTACGAAGACGACGAACTGAGCGACCTCGTCAAGCCGGCCATGCGCGCGTTCCAGCCCGGCAAGCCGATCGTCACCGCAACCGGCGACACCGGCAAGGTGAACGGCGACGCGTCCATCGTCGATCTGTACGACAACGCGCGCATCCTGCGGGCGCCCGGCTACGGAGATCCGCAGATGCAGGCGGATTCCCAGCATTTTAGGGTGCTGGTCAACGACGATGTGATCGAGACCGAAAAGCCGGTTAAACTTCAGCGCGGCATGTCGGTGATGACTGCCAGCGGCATGAACTACAACAACGTCACCCGGGTGATGCAGCTGTTCGGCAACGTAAAAGGCTCGATCGCCCCGTCCGAAGCAGGCGGCAGCTCGCCCAAGCAACCCGGGTAATCCATTCCAGGCGTGACTGCATGAACGAATCGTTCCCCCGTTTTGACACCGGCCGCTCGCGCTCCCTGTCCGCGTGCCGCGCCGGACTCGCCGCGCTGATCGTCGCGCTGCCTCTCGCCGGCTTCGCGCCGCTCGCGCACGCGGACCGCGCCGACAAGGACAAGCCGCTGAACATCGAAGCGGACAACATGACTTACGACGACCTCAAGCAGGTCAACATCTTCACGGGCCATGTGGTTGCGACCAAAGGCACGATCGTGATCAAGGCCGACCGCGTCGAAGTGACGCAAGACCCGCAGGGCTATCAGTACGCCACCGGCACGTCGAGCGGCGGCAATCTGTCGTATTTCCGCCAGAAGCGCGAAGGCCTCGACGAATACATCGAAGGCACGGCCATTCGTATCGACTACGACGGCAAGCAGGATCTGACCACGCTCACCACCAACGCCACGGTGAAACGCCTGCAAGGCCTCTCCACGGTGATGGACCAGGTGCACGGCAGCGTCATTACGTATGACGGCCAGAGCGACTTCTATACCGCGAAGGCAGGCAAGGACGTCGCCGGCCCCGGCAACCCCACCGGTCGAGTACGCGCCATGCTGGCGCCGCGCAACGGCGGCGCTGCGCCGCTGAACGGCGCATCGGCCACGCTCGCGCCGTCCACGACGATCCAGGGAGCGCCGAACCAGTGAGCACCTCTGCGTCTCTCCCCAATCGCAAGCCCGCCGGCACCAGTAGTTCACTGGTGGTGCGCAACCTGAAAAAGCGTTACGGTTCGCGCACGGTCGTCAAAGACGTGTCGCTCGACGTGAAAAGCGGCGAAGTGGTCGGTCTGCTCGGCCCCAACGGCGCGGGCAAGACCACCTCGTTCTATATGATCGTCGGCCTCGTGCCGCTCGACGCCGGTGAAATCGATCTGGACGGTAAGTCGATCAGCCTGCTGCCTATCCACAAGCGCGCTTCGCTTGGGCTCTCGTATCTGCCGCAGGAAGCTTCGGTGTTCCGCAAGCTCAGCGTCGAAGAAAACATTCGCGCGGTGCTGGAATTGCAGCACGAAGACAACGGCAAGCGGCTCAGCAAGGACACCATCACGAGCCGCACGGAAGCCTTGCTCGACGAATTGCAGATTGCGCACTTGCGCGCGAATCCGGCGCTGTCGCTCTCGGGCGGCGAGCGCCGCCGGGTCGAAATTGCCCGGGCACTGGCCACCAATCCGAGCTTTATTCTGCTCGACGAACCGTTCGCCGGCGTCGACCCGATCGCCGTGCTGGAAATCCAGAAGATCGTCAAGTTTCTGAAGCAGCGCAATATCGGCGTGCTGATTACCGACCACAACGTGCGCGAAACGCTCGGCATCTGCGATCACGCGTATATCATCAGCGACGGCAGTGTGCTGGCGGCCGGCGCACCGGGCGAAATCATCGAAAACGAAAGCGTGCGGCGCGTCTATCTGGGCGAGCACTTCCGCATGTAAGCGCACAAAGGATTGCCGGCTGTGCGAGCGCGCACCCGCCGGCTCCTTGTGCGGCAACCGCACACCCCGTTTTGACCCGGGCCGCTTCGCGCCCAGCGCCGCCTGAAGGAACTCATGCAGGGCGCACGCGAGAGGCGCACGTGTAATTGCGAATGTCGCAATGTATCGCGGTCGTGGCAAACTCTCTACAATGAATCTCAACTTGCCATGAAAGCCAGCCTCCAACTCCGCCTATCGCAGCATCTTGCGCTGACGCCGCAACTGCAGCAGTCCATCCGGCTGCTTCAGTTGTCTACGCTCGAATTGCAGCAGGAAGTCGCAATGGCGATCTCGCAGAATCCGCTCCTCGAGAACGAGGACGATTGGATCGCGAGCCCGCTGCGCGTGGCGGCCGACGGCTCGCTGATCGCCCAGGCGCCCAATTCTTCCGCTCCGCCCGACCAGATGGGCGGCAGCACGTCGTCATCGTCCAGCAGCAGCAGCGAGCGCGCCGAGAACGGCGAGCCGCAGGGCGTGGACGAATACAACGGCCTCGCGGGCGACAGTAACGGCGACGCGTCGCAATGGAATCTCGACGACTACGGCCGCTCGGGCAACGCCTCGGACGACGACGACCTGCCGCCGCTGCAAATCCACGAATCGAGCACCTCGCTGCGCGATCACCTGATGGCGCAATTGCGCGTCACCCAGGCGAGTCCGCGCGACCGCGCGCTGGTCACCTTCCTGATCGAATCGCTCGACGACGACGGCTACCTTGCCGCCACACTCGAAGAAGTGCTGGCCGACCTGCCCGAAGAGCTCGAAGTGGATCTCGACGAACTGAATGCCGCGCTTGCGCTGCTGCATAGCTTCGACCCGGCCGGGGTCGGCGCGCGCTCCGCGTCGGAATGTCTCAAGCTGCAATTGCTGCGGCTCGATGCCTCACCTACCCGCACGCTCGCGCTCGAAATCGTTGCGCACCACCTGGAATTGCTCGCGGCGCGCGACTTCACGCGTCTGCGCAAGCATCTGAAGGCCAACGACGACGATCTGCGCGACGCACACGTGCTGATCCGCTCGCTCGAACCGTTCCCCGGCGCCGCCTACGGCAAGGCCGAAGCGGACTATGTCGTGCCGGACATCATGGTGCGTAAAACGGCACAGGGCTGGCAGGCCGAGCTGAACCCCGAAGTCGTGCCGAAGCTGCGTATCAACCATCTTTACGCGAATATTCTGCGCAATAACCGGGGCGACCCGGGCAGCGGTTCGTTGCGCCAGCAACTGCAGGAAGCGCGCTGGCTGATCAAAAATATCCAGCAGCGTTTCGAGACGATCCTCAGAGTGGCGCAAGCTATTGTGGAGCGTCAAAAGAGCTTTTTTGTGCACGGCGAAATTGCCATGCGCCCCTTGGTTTTGCGGGAAATTGCTGATACGCTGGGCCTACACGAGTCAACTGTCTCGCGTGTGACAACCGGTAAATACATGCTGACCCCATTCGGGACGCTTGAATTTAAGTACTTCTTCGGATCACACGTTTCGACTGACACGGGCGGCGCGGCGTCTTCAACGGCGATCCGTGCGCTCATCAAGCAACTGATAGGAGCGGAAAACCCGAAATCTCCTCTTTCAGACAGCCGCATAGCCGAACTGCTGGCGGAACAGGGCTTCGTGGTCGCACGGCGTACCGTCGCGAAATATCGTGAAGCGCTCAAGATTCCGGCAGTCAACCTGCGCAAGTCTTTATAGCGCGCCCCCAAAGCTGTTGCTTCGCGCCAGCCCCTCAAGGGGCAAGACAACTTGGGGCGGCCCGGCGTTTGTCTTGAGCCCGTCGCCTTCCGTGGCGGGCATTTACCGGCCGCTCCGCAGTTGGCGGACAGGCCGGCCGATGCGACCTGCCAGAAGTCAGTCACCGGGGGGCGACTCAGGCAAGCCGACAGATCGACCGGACCTTCGTCATCGTGCGGAACAAGCGGCCATTAGCTTGGAGAAGCACTATGAATCTGCAGATCAGTGGACACCACCTCGAAGTAACGCCTGCGTTGCGCGAATACGTGATCACCAAACTGGATAGGGTGCTAAGACATTTCGATCAGGTCATCGACGGCAGTGTGGTCCTCTCGGTCGACAACAACCACAAGGAAAAGGAAAAGCGTCAAAAGGTTGAAATCAACCTGCATCTCAAGGGCAAGGATCTCTTTGTCGAGAGCTGTGACAGCGACCTGTACGCTGCGATCGATCTGATGATCGACAAGCTCGACCGGCAAGTCATTCGCCACAAGGATCGCCTGCAAGGCCATGCGCATGAGGCGATCAAGTATCAACCGGCGCCGCAACTCGACGTGCCGCCGCAATAAGGGAAATCAGAAGGTTCTCTTCCGCAGATCTTCGTTTTCCCTTAGCCAGCGAAACCGCCCGAAACCGGGCGGTTTTTTGTTTCCGGGCGCCGTTGCCCCCACGGCGGCGCAGCATATGCCCATGCCTGAACGAACTCACTGCGCATTGATGGCGCGTCGCACCATCCGTGGCTGCCCTGTTCTATAATGTTCCGGTTACCATCGGGGTCAAAGTTAGCTCAAGCGGAAAATCGGTCGGCCGGAGTCCTGTGTTTTTGGACTTACACGCTCGCCGTCGTGAGCATCAAACGAATGGAACGCCACTCAAATGCCCCTGCGAGGAGAACCCAGGCCACGTTTTCGCCTGTCAACATGAATCGTTTAGCCAAATTTCTTCCCCTCGAGAACGTCGTCGTCGGTCTATCGGTCACCAGCAAGAAACGCGTGTTCGAGCAAGCGGGCCTGATCTTCGAGAACCAGAACGGCATCGCCCGTAGCACGGTCACTGACAATCTGTTCGCGCGTGAGCGCCTCGGATCGACGGGCCTTGGCGAAGGCGTGGCGATTCCGCATGGCCGGATCAAAGGCTTGAAGCAGCCGCTCGCCGCATTCGTCCGCCTTGCCGAACCCATTCCCTTCGAATCGCCCGACGGTCAGCCGGTCTCGCTGCTCATCTTCCTGCTCGTGCCTGAACAGGCCACTCAGCAACACCTCGAAATCCTTTCGGAAATCGCCCAGTTGCTGTCCGATCGCGAAACCCGCGAGCGCCTGCACACGGAACAGGACCGCGAAACGTTGCATCGCCTGCTCACTCAGTGGCAACCTTGATGCATCGGCGGTTATCCGCACGCCGGTTATCCGCCCGGTCATCAACCCGCATGCGGATACAGTCCGGCAACGCAAACGGCCCGCGCTAGCGCGGCCGTCATGTTGCCCGGCAAGCGGCCCACACTGGAGTCACTGACTCATGGATACGTCCAGCATCAACGCCCAGAGCATTTTCGACGATAACGCCGCCACGCTGAAGCTCAGCTGGTTGACGGGGCATGAAGGCTGGGAGCGCGGCTTTTCCTCGGAATCGGTCGCCAATGCCACGTCGAGCGCCGACCTCGTCGGCCACCTGAACCTGATCCACCCGAACCGGATCCAGGTGCTCGGCGACGCCGAAATCGACTACTACAAGCGCCAAACCGACGAAGACCGCTCGCGCCACATGGCCGAGCTGATCGCGTTGGAACCGCCGTTTCTGGTGGTGGCGGGCGGCGTTGCCGCGCCGCCGGAGCTGGTGCTGCGCTGCACGCGCTCGTCCACGCCGCTATTCACCACGCCGATGTCCGCCGCCGCGGTGATCGACAGCCTGCGCCTCTACATGTCGCGCATTCTCGCGCCGCGCGCCACGTTGCACGGCGTGTTTCTCGACATCCTCGGCATGGGCGTGCTGCTCACCGGGGACTCGGGCCTCGGCAAGAGCGAACTCGGGCTGGAGCTGATCAGCCGCGGCCACGGTCTCGTGGCCGACGACGCAGTGGACTTCGTGCGCCTCGGTCCCGACTTCGTCGAAGGGCGTTGCCCGCCGCTGCTGCAAAACCTGCTGGAAGTGCGCGGCCTCGGCCTGCTGGACATCAAGACGATTTTCGGCGAAACCGCGGTACGCCGGAAAATGAAGCTCAAGCTGATCGTGCAACTGGTCCGCCGTCCCGATGGCGAATTCCAGCGGCTGCCGCTGGAGAGCCAGACTGTGGACGTGCTCGGCTTGCCCATCAGCAAAGTCACGATTCAGGTGGCTGCCGGCCGAAACCTCGCCGTGCTGGTCGAAGCCGCCGTGCGCAATACGATCCTGCAACTGCGCGGCATCGACACGCTGCGCGACTTCATGGATCGCCAGCGCCTCGCGATGCAAGACCCCGACAGCCAGTTTCCGGGCAAACTGATCTGAGTCGATAAGACCATGCCGTGACTGCGGCCAGCGGCGGGTGCGGGTACGCGCATGGGGACCAGATGCTATGATGAAATCTACGGTTTCGACGACTCCATGCGCATAATCCTGATCACCGGTATATCCGGCTCCGGCAAATCAGTTGCCCTGAACGCGCTTGAAGACGCAGGCTACTACTGCGTCGACAACCTGCCGCCGCGTTTCCTGCCGCAGCTGGCTTCCTATCTCGCCGAGGACGGGCAAGATCGCCTTGCCGTCGCGATCGACGCGCGCTCGAGCGCCTCGCTCGACGAAATGCCTGCCATGATTCGCGACCTGTCGCGTGCCCACGACGTGCGGGTGCTGTTCCTGAACGCGAGCACACAGTCGCTGATTCAACGCTTTTCCGAAACACGCCGCCGCCATCCGCTGTCCGGTTCCACCTCGCACGACGCGGATGTCGGGTTGCTCAACTCGCTTGCCGAGGCGATCGAACGCGAACGCGAACTCGTGGCGGGGCTGGCCGAATTCGGCCATCAGATCGACACCAGCAATCTGCGCGCGAACGTGCTGCGCGCCTGGGTCAAACGCTTCATCGAGCAGAAGGATTCCGGGCTCGTGCTGATGTTCGAGTCGTTCGGCTTCAAGCGCGGCGTGCCGCTCGACGCGGATTTCGTCTTCGACGTGCGCACCTTGCCGAACCCGTACTACGATCATGAGTTGCGGCCGCTCACGGGCCTCGACAAACCGGTGATAGATTTTCTCGATGCGCTGCCGGTGGTGCATGAAATGATCGACGACATCGAGAAATTTCTCGCCAAATGGCTTCCGCATTTCCGCGAAGACAACCGCAGCTATCTCACCGTCGCGATCGGTTGCACGGGCGGCCAGCACCGCTCGGTATTCATTGCGGAGACGCTCGCCGCGCGTCTCGCGGCGTCGGCGAATGTCATTGTGCGACACCGCGATGCGCCGGTCGAAGCCGGCGAATCATCGAAGTTAGTGGCTTAACCGGCCGCACCGCGCGGCCTCAACTCGAAGCGTTGCGCCATGTCTTCTTCTACTGTGCTTGCCGATGTGCCGCTGTTTCCGCTGCATACGGTGCTGTTTCCCGGCGGACTGCTGCCGCTGAAGATTTTCGAAGCGCGCTACCTCGACATGGCGCGCGACTGTCTGCGTGAAAAAACTCCGTTCGGCGTGTGTCTGCTGAAAAGCGGCGCGGAAGTGGCGCGCGAAGAAGAGCCTTCGGTGCCCGAAGCAATCGGCTGCCTCGCCGAAATCGAGGAGTGCGATGTCGAAGCGTTCGGCATGCTGCTGATTCGCGCACGCGGCACGCGGCGATTTCGCCTGCTTTCGCACCGTGTCGAATCGAGCGGCTTGCTGGTCGGCATGGCGGAACCGCTCGGCGAAGACAGACCGCTCGAAGGCAACGAGCAGTTGGCCAGATTCGGCGCATGCGCGGAAGTGCTCGAACGGATCATCGCAACGATCCGCGAACGTGATCCGGAAAGTCTGCCGTTTGCAGAACCGTTCAGGCTCGAAGATCCCTCGTGGGTGTCGAACCGTCTCGCCGAAGTGCTGCCGATTGCGCTGCGCGCTCGCCAGAAGTTGATGGAGTTGCAGGACGCCGGCGCGCGGATCGATGTCGTTCACCACTACATGCAGCAACATCAATTGCTCTGACGGCGGCCGCAATCCGGCCGGATTGCTCAGATCAGCGAACCCTGCAAACTGTCCAGCAGTTTGCGCACCGGCGCGGGCACACCGAACGAATCGAGATCGCTCAGCGCGACCCACGCCGTGTCCGCATCGCCTAACGCACCCAGCGCGCCCACGCCGCGATCCAGTTCCGCGAGCCGCGGCTCGATATCCAGTTTGAAATGCGTGAACACATGCGTGAGCGGCGCGAGTGGCGAGACCGCACCGTCGCCGCCGAAAGCGCGCGCACGCTCGGCGAGCGAGGTTTCGTCGGCGGCTTCGGGCAGGCTCCACAAGCCGCCCCAGATACCCGACGGCGGCCGCTTCTCAAGCATCACCGCGTTGCCGTCACGCAGCACCAGCATCCATGTTCGGCGCGTCGGCACGGTCTTTTTCGGACGTGCCGTGGGCAGCAGGCGCTGACGTCCCGTCACGTTCGCAACGCAGTCGACGGCGAACGGGCAACGCAGGCAGTCGGGCTTGCCGCGCACGCAGAGGGTCGCGCCGAGGTCCATCAAGCCTTGCGTGTACGCGCTGACTTCGGCATCCGATGCATTCGACGGAAGCAGCGACTCCGCCAGCGTCCACATTGCGTTTTCGACTTTCTTTTCGCCGGGGAAACCTTCGACGCCGAACACGCGCGCCAGCACGCGCTTTACATTGCCGTCGAGAATCGTCGCGCGTGCGCCGAATGCGAACGATGCAATCGCCGCCGCCGTCGAACGACCGATGCCCGGCAGCTCGGCCAGTTCCTCGACCGATGCCGGAAACGCGCCGCCATGCTGCTCGACCACGACTTGCGCGCAGCGATGCAGATTGCGCGCGCGCGTGTAGTAGCCAAGGCCGGCCCACAACGCCATCACGTCGTCAGACGGCGCGGCGGCGAGCGCGGCGACGGTCGGGAAACGCGCGAGGAACTTCGCATAGTAGGGAATGACCGTCGACACCTGGGTCTGCTGCAGCATGATTTCCGACAGCCAGATGCGGTACGGATCCCGCGTGTTCTGCCACGGCAAATCATGGCGGCCATGCTGACGCTGCCATGCGATCAGACGCGAGGAAAAATCGGGCATGGCCGGAAAAGCAGCCGCCGCAGGTGGGCCGGACGAGGTTGAACGCGGAGTTAAGCGAGAAGGCATTGACGGTTTAGCGCTGGCAGGTAGGACAGAAATACGTTGAACGCTGCCCCTGTACGATCTGTTTGATCGGCGTTCCGCACACGCGGCACGGCAGCCCCGCGCGATCATAGACGAAATAGTCGAGCTGGAAGTAGCCGCTCTCGCCATTGCTGCCGACGAAATCGCGCAGCGTGCTGCCGCCCTTCTCGATCGCGGCGGCGAGCGTCACGCGCACGGCGTCCGCCAGCAGATCATAGCGCACGAGCGAAACGCGCCCTGCCGCGGTAGTCGGCCGGATGCCGGCGCGAAAGAGGCTTTCCGATGCATAGATATTGCCCACGCCCACGACGATTTCCCCGGCCAGCAGCGCCTGCTTCACCGACACCTTGCGCCCGCGCGTGAGCCGGTGCATCAGCGCGCCGGAGAACGCGGGCGAAAACGGTTCGACGCCGAGGCCCGCGAGCAGCGGATGCTCGAGCACGTCGCCCGCTTCGCGCGGGTGCCACAGCACTGCGCCGAAGCGCCGCGGATCGCGATAGCGCAAAATGAACTCGTCGAAGATCCAGTCGACGTGATCGTGTTTCGCCGCGGCCGGCGGATGCGGTACATGGCGCAGCACCCGCAGCGTCCCAGTCATGCCAAGATGCACAATGAACCAGCCCGCGTCGATCTCGAACAACAGGTACTTGCCGCGCCGCTCGACCTTGCGCACCACGCGGCCGCGCAAGGTTTTCGCAAGATCCGCCGGAATCGGCCAGCGCAGCGCGGGCGTACGCACATCGACGCGTTCAACCTTGCGCCCGGACACATACGGTTCGATTCCCCGTCGGGTAACCTCAACTTCTGGCAACTCTGGCATGTCTAACTGGTCTGCAACTTGCGTGAGTGGTTGTGCGCGTATTGTAGCGAGCGCGTTACAATCGTCCGAAACATTGAACGGATTTCCATGAACTTGTCCTTCGTGAAGCTGTTTTTGAAGCGCCCGGCTAGCGCATTCCGCGTACCGCACGCCGTGTCCGCTCGCCGGATGCTCGGCGCGGCGGCACTCGCCGTCTGGGCGCTGGCTGCCGTTCCCGCGCACGCGCAGGATTCATCGCCGGACTCGGATGACACCTCCGTCACCCTGCCGGACCCGCTCGGCCCGGCCTCGGCGGAAGATCAGAAGTCGCTGCCCGGTGTGCCGCTGACGAGCCAGATCGTATTCCAGGTGCTCGCCGCCGAAGTCGCACTGCAGCGCGACCAGCCGGCGCCGGCCTATCAGACCTACCTCGCCCTTGCACGCGACACGCACGATCCGCGCATGGCGCAACGCGCCACCGAAATCGCGCTGGCCGCGCAGAGCCCGTCTGACGCATTGGCCGCCGCGCAATTGTGGCAGCAGTATGCACCGAACTCGGAACGCGCCGCGCAACTCGACGCGTCGCTGCTCGTGCTGTCCGGCCGGCCTGACGACGCGGAGCAGATCCTCGCCCGCGAACTCGCACGGGTGCCCGCCGACAATCGCGGCAGCGCGATTCTGGCGCTCCAGTTGCTGCTCTCGCGCGGCCCAAACCGGATCGGCGGCCTGCACGTGCTGCAGGATCTGCTCAAGAACGACATGAACCGGCCGGAAGCGCAACTGGCACTTGCACGCCAGCAGCTCGTATCGGACGACGCGCCGGGTGCGCGCAAGTCGCTCGAACAGGCGCTCGCGCTCAAGCCCGACTATTTGCCGGCCGCGCTGATG
This sequence comes from Paraburkholderia sp. USG1, assembly GCF_031570135.1. NCBI lineage: Bacteria > Pseudomonadati > Pseudomonadota > Betaproteobacteria > Burkholderiales > Burkholderiaceae > Paraburkholderia > Paraburkholderia sp. USG1. Next base: position 73,784 of record NZ_JAMWXW010000027.1, read on the forward strand.
CTGTCGCAAATGGGCCCGGAAGAGCGCAAGGAAGGCATCGCCTCGCTCGAAAAGTACGTGCAGCAGAATCCGAAATCGCATGACGCCCGTCTCGCGCTCGCCCAGATGTATCTTGCGAGCGACCGTCTGGACGACGCGCAGAAGCAGTTCGAGATCATGCACAGGAACAACGCGAACGATCTCACGCCGCTCATGGCGCTGGCGCTGATCAAGATCCAGCAGAAGAATTTCAACGAAGCGCAAACGTACCTGACCCAGTACGCACAGCAAGCCGAAAAAACGCCGGGCGCGGATCCCGGTCAGGCGTATATCTACCTTGCACAACTGTCGCTCGAACAGAAGAACGACGCGGCCGCGAGCGACTGGCTGAACAAAATCTCGCCGTCGAGCCAGCAATATGTGCCCGCGCAGATCACGCGCGCGCAACTGCTCGCCAAGCAGGGCAAGGCCGACGACGCGCGCAAGCTGCTCGCCAATCTGTCGGCGCCGGACCCGCGCGACCAGGCGCTGATCGCGCGCACGGACGCGGCGATCCTGTTCGACGCCAGGCGTTACCCCGAGGCCGAAACGCGCCTGCAGCAAGCCACGGCGCAGTTCCCCGACGACCCCGATCTGACCTACGACTACGCAATGTCCGCCGAAAAAACCGGCCATTACGACGTGATGGAAGCGCAGTTGCGCAAGCTGATCCAGACGCAGCCCGACAATCCGCAGGCGTATAACGCGCTCGGCTACTCGCTGGCTGATCGCAATCAGCGCCTCGCCGAAGCCGACAAGCTGGTCGAGAAGGCATCCTCGTTGGCACCGAACGACGCGTTCATCATGGACAGCGTCGGCTGGGTCAAATACCGGATGGGCGATACGTCGGATGCGATCAAGCTGCTGCGCAGAGCCTACGACATGCAGCCGAACGCCGAAATCGGCGCGCACCTCGGCGAGGTATTGTGGAAAACGGGCAATCAGGATCAGGCCCGCGCCGCGTTCCGCGATGCGCGCAAGCTCGAACCGGACAACGATACGCTGGTCAAAACGCTCCAACGTCTTCAGGTGAACGATCTTTGATGCGTCTTTCCCGTCTGATTTCCTTTCCCCGGGCGCCGCGTGGCGCGGCGCTCGGATTCGCAGCGGCGGTGGTTGTCGCATTGGCCGGTTGTGCGTCGGTGAAACCGCAGGGGCCGTCCACGTCGAATGCCGCAACCTCCGTCACCGCGCAGACGAGCCGTTCTTACCAAGGCCGTTTCGCGGTCCAGTACGACGATCAGAACGGCCAGCAGCGCAACGCCTACGGCAATTTCAGCTGGCAGGAAACCGGTGACACAGTGACCTTGGAGTTGCGCAATCCGCTCGGCCAGACGCTGGCGGTGGTGACGTCGTCGCCGGCTTCGGCCACGCTGGAGTTGCCGAATCGCCAGCCGCTCACAGCGGATAACGTCTCCACACTGATGCAGAATGCGCTCGGCTTCGCACTGCCGGTCGAGGGGCTGCGCTATTGGCTGCAACCGTCGCCGGCACCCACTTCGCGCGCCAGGACCGAGAAGGATCCCGACCAACCGTCGCGGCTGAAAGAGATCACGCAAGACGGCTGGACGATCGACTACCTGGCGTATGCCGAGGCACCGGCCACCGGCGTGAAGCGCGTCAACCTGACGCGCTCTGAGCCGCCGCTCGACATCAAGCTCGTCCTGGATCATCAGTAACCCGCGCCGCTTCACGCACCTTTTCGCGCGACCTTGCCGCTTCTTCAGCGCCACCTGGCGCATGTAGCCCCGACTCATGATTGAAACGACCGATTCGCTGCGCGATTGCCTCGCGCCCGCGAAACTCAACCTCTTCCTGCACATCACCGGCCGCCGGCCGGATGGCTATCACACGCTGCAAACGGTGTTCCAGCTGCTCGACTGGGGCGACACGCTGCACTTCACGCGGCGCGACGACGGGCTCATCACGCGCCGCACCGAGATCGCCGACGTGCCGCCGGAACACGACCTGACCGTGCGCGCCGCGACGCTGCTCAAAACGCATACGGGCTCGCCGGAAGGCGTCGATATCGAAATCGACAAACGCCTGCCGATGGGCGCCGGTCTCGGCGGCGGCAGCTCCGACGCAGCGACGACACTGCTCGCGCTGAACCGTCTGTGGAAGCTCGACCTGCCTCGCCTCGAATTGCAGGCGCTGGCGTTGAAACTCGGTGCGGATGTACCGTTTTTTGTGTTTGGAAAAAATGCGTTCGCCCAGGGTGTCGGAGAGGCTTTAGACGCTGTACAATTGCCGCCGCGCCATTTCCTGGTAGTGACGCCGAGGGTTCATGTTCCGACTGCAGCGATTTTCTCTGAAAAAGCGTTGACAAGAGATTCAAAACCCCTCACAATTACGGACTTTCCTGCAGAACTTAGCTGCAACACTGAATGGCCAGAAAGTTTCGGCCGGAACGACATGCAGCAGGTTGTCGTAGGAAAGTACGCGGAAGTAGCGCAAGTGCTGCGATGGTTTGAAAATGTCGCGCCAGCGCGGATGTCTGGATCAGGTGCAAGTGTCTTTGCAGCGTTCCGTAGTAAAGCTGAAGCAGAAGCGGTGCAAGCCAAACTGCCAGCCGAATGGAACAGCGCAGCGGCCCCAAGTCTCGATCAGCATCCACTCTTTACTTTCGCGTCATAAGTTTTGCATCGTCGAACGAAACTCCACGTTCGGCGGAGCTCAGAGTTAGTGTAGGGGAGTCGCCAAGCTGGTTAAGGCACCGGATTTTGATTCCGGCATGCAAAGGTTCGAATCCTTTCTCCCCTGCCAAAATTTCTCGCATTTCCCCTCGCCCCCAGCCTGAAGTAGGTGCACGATGAGCAGCCATGACGGCCTGATGGTTTTTACTGGCAACGCAAATCCCGCGCTTGCACAGGAAGTCGTCAAAATCCTCGGTATTCCCCTCGGCAAAGCAATGGTTAGCCGTTTCTCGGACGGTGAAATCCAGGTCGAGATTCAGGAAAACGTGCGTGGCAAGGATGTCTTCGTCCTGCAGTCCACGTGCGCACCGGCGAACGACAATCTGATGGAACTGATGATCATGGTCGATGCGCTCAAGCGCGCATCCGCCGGCCGGATCACCGCAGCCATCCCCTACTTCGGTTATGCCCGTCAAGATCGCCGCCCGCGTTCCGCGCGCGTCGCCATCTCGGCGAAGATCGTGGCGAACATGCTGGAAATCGCCGGCGTCGAGCGGATCATCACGATGGATCTGCACGCCGACCAGATTCAAGGCTTCTTCGACATTCCGGTCGACAACATCTATGCTACGCCCGTGCTGCTCGGCGATCTGCGCAAGCAGAACTACGAGAACCTGCTGGTCGTTTCGCCGGACGTCGGCGGCGTGGTGCGTGCCCGGGCGTTGGCCAAGCAGCTGAATTGCGATCTCGCGATCATCGACAAACGCCGCCCGAAGGCCAACGTTGCCGAAGTGATGAACATCATCGGTGAAGTCGAAGGCCGTACCTGCGTGATCATGGACGACATGGTCGATACCGCCGGCACGCTCTGCAAGGCAGCTCAGGTTCTGAAGGAACGCGGCGCGAAGCAGGTGTTCGCTTACGCCACTCACCCGGTTCTGTCGGGCGGCGCAGGCGAGCGTATCGCGGCTTCCGCACTCGACGAACTCGTTGTCACGGACACGATCCCGCTCGGCGAAGAAGCCCGCTCGTGCGCGAAGATCCGTTCGTTGACGAGCGCCGGTCTGCTAGCCGAAACGTTCTCGCGGATTCGCCGCGGCGATTCGGTGATGTCGCTGTTCGCTGAAAGTTAAGTATTTGCGAAGGCGCGCGCCGCTTCAGGCGGCACACTGCGCTTTTGCACAATCGGCATGAACGAACGAAGGTTCGTGCCGCAGCTCTGGGGCCTCAGCCATCTGGCTTGGAGGCCCCGTTTTTACTGCCTGGTCGCGGGCAGTGCAATGGAGATTCAACATGAAAGTAGTCGCTTTCGAGCGTTCTTTGCAAGGTACGGGTGCGAGCCGCCGCCTGCGTAACTCGGGCAAGACCCCGGGCATCGTATATGGCGCGGGTGCTGAAACGCAATTGGTCGAACTGGACCACAACGCGCTGTGGCACGCGCTGAAGAAAGAAGTTTTCCATTCGTCGATCCTCGAATTGGAAGTGGCAGGCAAGTCGCAACAGGTTCTGCTGCGCGACGTGCAATACCACCCGTTCCGTCAGCTCGTGCTGCACGTGGACTTCCAACGTGTCGACGCGAAGAAGAAGCTGCACACCAAGGTGCCGCTGCACTTCCTGAACCAGGAATCGAACCCGGCAGTGAAGCTGGCGAGCGCAGTGATCTCGCACGTCATCAACGAAATCGAAATCGAGTGCCTGCCGTCGGCACTGCCGGAATTCCTCGAAGTCGATCTGGCGACCATCGAAGCGGGTCACTCGGTTCACGCCAAGGACATCAAGCTGCCGGCAGGTGTGACGCTGGTCGCTCACGTCGAAGCAGAAAACCCGGTGATCGCAGCTGCAACGATCCCGGCTGGTGCGATCGCCGAAGGCGAGGCCGCTGCTGCTGAAGGCGAAACGCCGGCTGCTTGAGCGCCACGAGGCACTGAGCAAGTATCCTCTCGATCCGTTTCCATGAAACGGTCGATGTGACCCGCCGCGGTTCGCCCCGGCGGGTTTTTTTTGGTTTTTTTCGGCTCGGCCGCGTTCCGCTTCCGGGCCAGATGGACCTACGCAATCATGATCAAGCTGATCGTTGGCCTCGGCAATCCGGGCGCCGAATACACCGCGACGCGCCACAACGCCGGCTTCTGGCTGGTCGATCAACTGGCGCGCGAAGCCGGCACAACGCTGCGCGACGAGCGGCGTTTCCACGGTTTCTACGCCAAGGCACGGCTTCACGGCGAGGAGGTGCACTTGCTGGAACCGCAAACGTACATGAACCGCTCGGGCCAGTCGGTCGTAGCGGTTGCACAGTTCTTCAAGATTCTCCCCGACGAAATTCTGGTCGCGCACGACGAACTCGACATGCCGCCCGGCAGCGTCAAGCTGAAGCTGGGCGGTGGCAGCGGCGGCCACAATGGGCTCAAGGACATCACCGCGCATCTGTCGTCACAGCAATACTGGCGGTTGCGGATCGGCATCGGCCATCCGCGTGACCTGATTCCCGAGAGCGCGCGCGCCGGCGCCAAGCCGGACGTCGCCAACTACGTGCTGAAACCGCCGCGACGGGAAGAGCAAGACGTGATCGATGCCTCGATCGAACGTGCACTCGCCGTGATGCCGCAAGTCATCAAAGGCGAGCTCGAATGGGCGATGATGCAACTGCACCGCAATCCGTAGACCGCCCCGCTGCGGGAACCGGGTTGCTGTGCCGCCATCGACCGTAACTTTCTTGCATGGGGAGAATCGCTTGAGCCGCTATTGGAGTGACATCGTTCACCGTCTGACGCCATATGTGCCTGGCGAGCAGCCCGTGGTTGCGCATCCGGTGAAACTGAATACCAACGAGAATCCGTATCCGCCGTCGCCCCGTGTGCTCGAAGCGATCCGGCAGGAATTGGGCGACGCAGCCGAATCGCTGCGCCGCTACCCCGATCCTACGGCGCAGAAGCTCCGCGAAACAGTTGCCGCGTACCACGGCATCCGCGCCGAGCAGGTCTTTGCGGGCAACGGCTCGGATGAAGTGCTCGCGCTCACGTTCCAGGCACTACTCAAGCACGACAAACCTTTGCTGTTTCCGGACGTTACCTATAGCTTCTATCCGACGTATGCGCGGCTTTTCGAAGTCGACTACCGGACCATCCCGCTCGACGATAGCTTCGCGATCAACGTCGACGATTACATGTCGCCGAACGGCGGCATCCTGTTCCCGAATCCGAATGCGCCGACCGGCCGTCCGCTGCCGCTTGCCGATATCGAGCGACTGGTGGCGAGCAGTCCCGAGTCCGTGGTGGTGATCGACGAAGCGTACGTGGATTTCGGTGCCCAGTCGGCCATCGGTTTGATCGATCGCTATCCGAATCTACTGGTCGTTCAGACCGTGTCGAAGTCGCGTTCGCTAGCGGGAATGCGCGTCGGCTTCGCGTTTGGCAATCCGGATCTGATCGGCGCACTGAACCGCGTGAAGGACAGTTTCAACTCCTATCCGTTGGACCGCCTCGCGCAGGCCGCCGCCGCGGCGGCGTACGAAGACGACACATGGTTTCGCGACACCTGCGCCAAGGTCGTTGCAAGCCGTGAACGACTGGCCGCGGGACTGACGGCGCTGGGCTTCGAGGTGCTGCCGTCGGCGGCCAATCTGCTGTTCGCACGCCACGAAGGTTACGACGCCGCAACGCTCGCATTGCGGTTGAGGGACAAGGAAATTTTCGTGCGCCATTTCAAGGCTCCGCGAATCGACCAGCATTTGCGGATCTCAGTGGGCACCGACGCCGAATGCGACATTCTTCTGGACGCGCTGCGGGACATCTTCAGCGCGTACGTCGGTTAACACGACGAACAGCGCAGCGCAGAAACGTTGCGGCAAAAAAACGGCGAGGCCAAAAGGTCTCGCCGTTTTTCCAGACTTCGCACCTCACTCGCCCTTCGCAGCCTGTAGCGCGTGGTACTTCGCCATCAACTCACCGGGTGTCTCCAGATGCTCCGGATCGCGCGGAATACACTCGACCGGGCACACCTGAATACACTGCGGTTCGTCGAAATGCCCGACACACTCGGTACACTTCTTCGGGTCGATCACATAGATTTCCGGGCCCATCGAAATCGCGTTGTTCGGGCACTCGGGCTCGCAGACGTCGCAATTGATGCACTCGTCGGTAATCATCAAGGCCATACTGCCACCAACTTCTTTAGAAAAAACAATACATTATAGCTTTTTCAGCCTATCGACGGTCGCGCATGATTGCCCAAAATCACGTTTGCGTGTTGCGGCTGAGTTGCATAGGTGTTGCAAATTGTGCAGCGCGCAAAGTCCAGATAGCATGCCAGGCCATGACCAGCAAGACGTTTAGACACAATTGCGACGTATGCGAGCCCGAGTGCCCGAACGACGCGATTTCGATGGGCCCGGAAATCCTCTGAATCTACCGGACATTTGCTTACCTTGAGATTGAAATGATAGAGCCCCATTAAAAGTTAGTGCAACAAGCATCGAACGTCATCTCAACGCAAGTTGTCGGTCGACCGACAAATCAAGGTCGCGGAATTTCAACGTGGCAAGCGCTGCCCTTTCCCAATAGCCGAAATCGACCCATTTCAGCCGGTCATCACATGCCGGTCCCAAGGTCTCGTTGGGGGAGCACAACGGTCGACCAACGTTGACTTTGCCAGCGGGTTAAGTGATGAGCACGCGGGCTGGCAAGCGAAATTGCCGTCCCAGACTCGCATCGCTCTTTAGCCGTGAAAATCGGCGCTGCGAATGGTACCGGGGGAATCGCCCGAACCCGGATGGCTGAACGTATCGGTACCCACCGCACCCCGAAAGGTCCTTAGGGCGGCAACCACTCCGACAACCATGCATGCAATTCCCGTTGCCTCTTCCCACGTAGGCCAGCGACGTAATGCGAGGAGACCAAAGGACGTTGCGAAGACGGTTTCCGTGACTATCAACTGGCCCGCCAAACCAATGGGAATGTTCTTGGATGCGATCGTCCATGACCAGGAACCGGCGAGCGACCCGATGGCGGCGAGCGCAACGGACGCGAGTAGGACCTGTCCGAAAGCGCCCGAGTGAAGCCCGATTCGCGTCGCGTTGAATAGTCCCATCGACTCGCCGAACGGCACAAACAGCGCAATCTCGACGGCACCGCCGACCATCATGGCGGCGGTCCACTTGCGAGCGTCCATGTTTGGGCGACTACGCAAAGAACCTTGGTTCGTCACTGCGAAGATTGTCCAGAGCGCAACGGCGCAGATCGAAAAGCCGATGCCTATCCCGATACGCAAAGAAAACCCATCCAAGGCTTGTGCGAAACCAGCTCGGTTTACGAGTATCAAACCCAGTGTCATCAGCATAAGCGGCGTGCACAGGCCGCGCCACGGCACCTTTTGGCGGCCAAGATTCCCGGCGATCGAAAGTACGACGGGCACCATCGCGACGAAAGCGGGCGGGATAATCGGCCCAGCAAATAGGACGGCCGCCATAATGATGAGGAAGTAGCCCACGTAGCCCACAAATCCAAGCCACGCTGCAACGAGCCAGTCGTGTAGAGCAAGTCGGGAGCCGCGCCCGCGCAATTTTTGAAGAAGCACCAGACCGATCAGCCCCGAGATCGCGAACCTACAGACCGCAAGGTCGTAAATAGAGTACGGGCCGAGAATGTATGGTGCAACGAAGTTGAGGGACCAGGAGAACGCCGCGAACACTGCCGCAGTCACACCAACCAGCCACTGCTTGGACATTGTCGCGTCCCCCGGTAGATTTACATCAAAGCTGCAGAACGCAACTATTGACAGGCTATCGCCTTCAGTTCCGGAAACTTGACGAAAAGAAACGCTCATTTGTCTAGGAGCGACATGTTCAATCGAACGCTGAGTCGCTTCGGATGACTGTCTATCAAGTGCTGAAGGCCCCGCACGAGAACGCTGCCACCTGAGACGTTGTGGACGTGAAAGACCTCTGTGTGCCGGGAGAAGCGGCCGCTCCAAAGACTGAATGGTGAAAATGTCGATCGACTGCAGTTGGCCGACCGTCGCCTTATAACATTCGCGTAGCGGGCCGGCACCTACCCGCTCGGGCGGTTCGATTACATCCGCCCGCGTGTTTGATGCCACCATTCATGATGATTCAGATGTCGTAGCATTCGTGCCCGCATCCGCTCCCGGCGATAGTGACCCATCACCATGAGCATCGCGATACTGAGGGCCGAGCCCCCGATAATCAGGCCCATCCAGGTTTCACTCATGACACATTCCTCTCATGGAAGCACAGGGTATTGCGTGAATGGATCACGCCGGTTCGTGCGGTGTCCCTTCACGAACCGGCCGGCGTGCGCCTCGCGTTACTGCATGTGCTGGCCGCCGTTGATCGCGATATTGGAGCCGGTCACGAAGCCGGCATCGTCCGAGCACAGGTAAGCCACGAGCGCCGCCACTTCTTCGGGCTTGCCCAGACGCCCCATCGGGATCTGCGGCAGGACCTTTGTATCAAGGATCTCCTGCGGGATCGCGGTGACCATCTTTGTCGCCAGATAGCCCGGTGAGATCGTATTGACGGTGACCCCTTTGCGCGCCACTTCCAACGCCAGCGATTTGGTGAAGCCGTGCATGCCCGCCTTGGCCGCGGCGTAGTTGGTCTGGCCGACTGAACCTTTCGAGCCGTTGACCGACGAAATATTGATGACCCGGCCCCAGCCACGCGCAACCATGTCTTCGCATAGCGGCCTGGTCATGTTGAAGACCGAATCCAGATTGGTCCGGATGACCGCGTCCCAGTTGACCTTGTCCATCTTCCTGAGCGTCATGTCCCGCGTGACGCCCGCGTTGTTCACCAGAATCTCGACGGGGCCGACTTCGACCTGAATTCTGGCTACGCAGTGTTGGCATGAGTCGTAGTCGGATACATCGACGGGGTAGGCGCAAAAGGTTCGGCCCTGGGTTTCCATGCCAGCCAGCCATTCTGCTGTGCCCGTGTTGTTCGGCGAGTGCGTGACTACCACTGCATAACCGGCGTCATGCAGTTTCGTGCTGATTGCTTCTCCAAGGCCGCCCATACCACCCGTCACCAAAGCGATTCGTTTCGTCATCCTTTCCATCCGTGATCGTGTTATCGGCGAGGATCATGAATACCCAATGGCCAGCTCGCACAACCCGCCACTGGTTTGCCACAATGCGTTGCCGCCTCCAGCGTTGTGGGAGGAACGGCTTCAGCATCGATTGAACTGCGCGGGTTTTTACAGGCTTGTGGTATTGCGCGAATGGAGTCTGGTGCGCCGGCGAGCTACAACATGCCGCGCCGGCGCACTGCTCTAGAAATTCCGGATGTCCCGAATAATCAGGCGCGCGCGCCCGACTGCGGCGCAACGTTCCTGCTGACTCCGGCGGCGACCGCGGAGACATTGGCCTGCGCGGCTTCTACGACGCTACGGACCGACTTGCGCACCGTTTCCGCCGTGTTGCTAGCCGTCGAAAACGTTGACTTCACGGCGATAACAACCGTCTCTGAACCAGCCGGCGCATGCTTTGCCCAGCTATCGATGCCGGCCTGTAGGTCGAGGCCGAACTGGTCGTATTGTGCATCGATGATCTTCGCCGAGGCTGACTGGGTCGCGACCGCAATGGCATTGACATGCTGCTGGTATGCCAGCGTCTTCCCAGCAGCAGACTGGGCAAGGTGCAATGGCGAAGCCAGCCACGCAGCACCCGCCGCATCGGGTAGGGTTTCCCGCAGACGCGTGACGCTTTCTGCCAGCACGGTGTGGCCCGCCTGCAGGTTCAGTTCAGCTAGCTTCTGCACTCCCTCAACCGCCTCGTTGGCCAGCGAAAAGAAAGTCGAAGCAGTCGACTTGTAGAATTGCATCAGATTTTCAAACGGAAATTGGTCCATTTTCTCTCCCGGATTTATATTCGAAACACCGCTTCGCCAATTGCGCTTGCTATTAATTCTCTAACTGGGGGGCGGTCAGGGCTTCCGCCCTCAAGGCCATCATTAGTATGACTAATTGACTGGAAGGCAGCCCAACCCGGATCAGCACCGCTTGACCCGACCTCCAACAGACGAAACATGGCGCGATTCTGACGACCGCATCGCGGGCGCCAGCCCAGTTAGGCGTAACACTCGATTTGTCCGGCCGCGCTGCTGGTGCGGACGCCCTCGGTTGCGGCGCCTCAAATGTATGTATTCACTTACGAATAAATATTAGAGTTTCCATTCTAACCGGGAATTGTTAAATCCAAATGCTGGGGCGCTAAGTAGATACCCTCATTTCGGTGCGGACGCGCGTTCGTGAAAGGCTGTTGTTTGAGAGCACCTGCCGACCAATGTCAGGGCGACAGCTTGAGCCAATGGTCCTTCGTGGCCGCCAGCTGACCCACAACTTTTTTGCATGGGTGCCTTACGCTGACGTGCTGGCAGCGTACAACCTTTGTTGTGCCAGTTTGCGGCGTAGTACCGCATAATGTGGCTCTCTCAGGTTCTGGCACGGCCCTCGGAATAGCTAGAATCCTTAGCCGACCTTAGCCCGGTCGGCTTTTTTTCGACCGGACGTACCGCATCGGCAATTACGAGCGTTCGCGTGCGCCAGTAGCGCCGCAGCACACATCCGTCGAAATAATCGAACCCCACGCCAACACATAGATGGACGAGACGAACGCCACTTGACCCAGTCGAGGCGCAAGCGCAGGAAGCATCGGTCGACCGCCACAACACCACAACTCGATTAAATCGACAACAGCCCCTCACATAAGCTGCGCGCTGGCTTGCCAGAAGAGCCGCCAAGCGTCAGGCTGAACGGCTTCGCAGCGTAGCATGTGCAAAGCTAGAGAACGCGCCAAAACGCCATTTCTGATTCCTGCGTGCTGGGCTTTCATGGTGAAATCCCAAGAGGTGTTTGCTGGAGTCATCCTTGTCAGGATGATTTACTGCCTAAAACATTGTCTTACGGAAGCGCACTTACGCGGTCAAGCGCACGGCGAAGATTATTTTCTGGAAGAATCAGCTTGTTCACAATGTCAGTGTTCGACATAGTCTTCGCGCGCGCCTGAAGCGCCTGGCTAACCGGAGGAATCCACACAGTCGGACAAGACGGGTTGTAATCAATAATCTTGCAGCGCTCTTGGACTGCATCGGGAATTTTGCCAAGGTGATTGGTCGTCATGATAAACACCGCGTGGTCCTGCCCAAAATTCATCACCGACTTAAGCTGCTTCATTGCGCCAGCGGTCAGATTATCAAATTCGTCGAGAATGATGTAGTGGTATTCCCCATTTAGCGCGCACATCGAGATCTGCGTTTTAATGGTTTCCATCAGATCTTTGCCGTTATTGGGAGGCGTGCAATCATAAAACGCTGCCTTGATAGGGACCGAGTTATATGTGTTTTGAATTGCCTGCGGCAACAGTTTCGCACAGGCGGTTTTTCCATTTCCGGTATTCCCGTGGAGAATAATTCCGTTAATACCACTGGTTCCAGGAAACGGAATCTTGCCAGTAGCGATGCCCAAAATCAGGTCCTTTGCATTGTCATTGGGGAGTGCGACCTGATGAATGTTTTGCGGTGCTGCCATGGTATTGCTCCTTTTTTGAAAAAATCTCGATTAAATTGAGGTCGCGCGAAAAATTCCGTCAGTACTACATACGAAATCTCGCGTTAACTCGTGCCAACTTGCGCTCTGTGAGCCTACTTCTGCTTCTTGCCGAGTGTTGCGTAGGCCTCGTTGATTGCGGCATCCGAAATCACGAAACCCTTGAGCGTGAAACCGCCGCCTGGATGACGCGTGACAATCGCGACTGCTTCCGTGTCTTGGTTGACCGTTTCAGCCTCGAAGTCGCCCATGTCGTCCGCCTTGAAGGTCTTCATGGTGGTGCTCGCGATTTGCTTTTTTCCCAGCTCGATCAGTTCCGAGCGCGGCAGCGCGGGGGCGCCACTCTTCCCGCCGTTGTTTTTCTGACGGTACTCGTTGACTACCGCTTGGATACCATCCTTCCCAACCCAGCCAGCAAAATGAGCGGCGGAAATGTCCCCTTCCCGCGCCGCTTTGAGCGCGATTGCGCGGGTCGAGACGGTCGCATCGCTCAACCTACCAAACGCGCACTTCAAGACCATGTGCTCGATCGTCGTTTTCTTCGTAACATTGAAGCCTGCCGCTTCGTAGCGAGCTACGAGTTCAGCTTTCAGCTGCTTCTGCGTCGCCGCATTTTGGGCGAAGTAAAACAGGCAGGGCTCGTATGCAGCAGTCAACGTCTCGTAAAGTTGGTCCCGGTATTTTTCGACGGATGCAGTCGCGTCATCCAGTTGAGCCAAAAACTTATCGAGCGGAGTTTTTGGTTGCGATTCCAGACCGGAAATCTTATCCGGCTTCGACTCAAAAGAATCCGACTCGGAAGTCGAATCCTCATTCGCGTCGATATTAACTGGCGAATGATCGTCGTCACTCGGCTCTTGAGCGAACGTACGCTCCTTATTCTCGGTCCCACACAGTTCCTCATCATTGTACGCACCAGAAACAGTGACGCGGCACGAGTTAATAGTTTGGCTGCCATCATTAACTTGCATGTGCATATTGGGAAGCTCCTTCGTCAGTAAATTTAGTTCATCTTTAAAATCGGCTAAGTTAATCCGCAGTCGTTGGCGCATAGCCACGTCTGGTTGATGCCTAAACTACGGACTGGTTTTTACTGCGGCATCGAATTGCGTTGCTACGTTAATTCGATGAATTGAATTGTATGGACATCGGATAATGCCGTCTACGAGCAGTACTAGCACCTGCCAACTATTTGCAGACAGGTTCCAGCAAGGTAAAACGTTAGCGTATTGTTAGCTTTTGCATGTTGAAAAATCGATGTCGTCGAACCACCTGCGCATCGTACTGGTTGCGAAATGCGGCGGTTTTGACTGGATACCGTACTTCTCTCGCCGTGCTGGGTCTTCATAGATTTCAATCACATAGTCATAGACCTCTTTCTGCAACCGCTCTGCCGCATGCGAGGCACTTGTGTACTTGCCGGGGTTCTGCAGTACCAACTGTCGCGCACGCTCCCTGGCTAGATTTCGCGCGACGTTCTTCGCGTCCCCACCCGATCCGGCTCTCTTTTTGCCAATACGTTTGAGCATGACTGGCGTGATCAGCCTTTGGTGCGTTCTTCCAAGGTAGTACTCAGCGCGACACAACCGAATCCATGCTTGACCGCCCCCTCCAGCATCAAATGCCTGCGCTGCTGCAATTTGATAGGCACAAGCTAACCGCAACGTCTCTTTATAGTCTCGCTTTTCTCTTTCTAAGCTGTCGTATGCACGTAGCATCGCTGCTGGATCGAGCGTGAAATTCGTCAGCATCGGGTTGTATATGAACTCCAGAAACTCGCTCTCCGCGCCTTCCCGACCTGAACAGAGAACGTAAGTACGAACGGCTGCTCGCAGAAACGAACTGCACTCTTTGTCGAACGTCTTGCGATAGCCACCACCGGTAGCGCTTTTCTGCGTTTCAGCTGTTTCGGACATGCGGTGTTGAGTACGTGTTGACTAATGTTGAATGACTTCTGGAGTAATCGTTGAAAACAGCCATCCGGCGGTGCAACCGAATAGTATGCGGCGGCCCAACTCAATTAAATCGAGATCAATACAATACTTGGGACGACACTGCCGGGTTCATCATGCCACCAGAACCGGGCATGTAGCTTACCTGAACCATTACCGGCAGCGGGCCTACTTCGACAGCGCCTGCACCAACTGCGGCAGCAGTACCCGCAGTTGCAGCAACACCGGCCCCACCTTCAGCAGCAAACGCGCCTCGACGCCGAATGCGAAACCCAACGATCTACGTGGCGAGTCCTCGTGAGTAACGATTATTCCTTCGTCTATGGTATTTTTTGTTACTCGTTGCCGTCATCAACATATGCGTGCACGCCAACGCACTTCTCTCCACGTCCGACTATCGGACTTGGCCTGTGCGCAGTTGCGATATGCCGCCGACGAAGCGCCGAGACAGTATCCCATCCGTGGCCAACGCAGGATGTTGGTTAAACGAGAACTTGCCAGCAGAGCCACCAAGCGCCTCGCAGAGCGACTATGAAGTTGGGCATGTCCCGGGCGGCCAACGCGCCAAAACGTCGTCCATTAAGCTGCGCGTACCTAAGCGCAAGCGCTTGCCCACACGTTAGCCCGTCGCCGTCGACAAATTGTCTTGGAAGACTTACCCGGACGGACTCACGTCAATCGTTTCTTGATGATCCAGCAACCCCTCGCTACCCTCCTTATATCAACAGCTGTAGCTCGGGGTTAAATGTTCGCGATCACACGCTTTCACAATTTCATGTCCCTATATCAAGGCCGGTATGCAACCGCCCTTGCGAAAGCGCTAAACACGTCGGTGTTTTCGGCAAAAGCACTCGACATTGCTCTGTCCACTGGCGAAATCTCGCTCGATAAGCTGCATCTGCTGCTGGGTTGTAGTCGCGGACAGGCAATCGGTGCCGCGTTCGACTTACAGGAGCAGGGATTGGCCAAGCACATCGAATCCACGAACAGCCGGAGCGGCGAATACTTCCTCGTTCCCATCGACAAGCGATGCGAAGCAGCCCGGATGTATCGCGCGAAGCTGGAACAGCTCAGCCGAGATAGGGGCCTTTACGATGTGCTTGAGAAAGCGTTGCCATCCTTGCAGGCGATTTTCCTGGAAGCACTCACTGCCTTGGACTCGAAGCAGATTAGGCATTGATAATCTGCCCGCAGACGGGCCATAAACGGTCTCTCCCACTCTATGGCGACCGCCTGCGGATGAGTGACGAGTGGCCGTCCGCTGAAGCGACGATCGACGATTCGTCGGTCGAGCCGGCTTCCTTCTAAGTGCTGCGTGCGGCGGCTCAGATTCGATGGCCATGCAGGCTGGTGGCGGCTTCCTTTTGTGCAATTGTCCCTTTGTTGCCTACAGGCTCGCCGGGAAAAACGGCATTCGATGCGTGGCGCGATCGCCCTTGCGCAATGACACAGGGAGAAGAACATGGCCAGCTAGTTTGTATGCAAAGGCGGCACTTTTACATTTTCACGCATAGTGTTTTGTAAAAGTCGTAGCCATTTTACCTCTTTACAAACATTACAATTCCGCCCTTTTGCCGCGAGCTGTTGAGGCGTGTCAGCGAGAGAGCGCCGCTGCATGGCATTCCATTGAGTACTACGCGCTCCCGATAGGCGTAGACATCAATGATGCGTAATGACAATCTGTTAACGACGGGCGTTGGGCTCTGGTCGAGTCGTGTGCGGCGGAAGTCTTCCACCGTTTTGCTATCCATCCTGATGCTGCTGCCAGTCCATGCCGACGCACTGTCAACCAGCGGCGACCGGGCAGCAGTGGCGCGACCCGGCATCGATCTGATCCCCCCGCCGCTACTAAAGCCACCCTATCCATTCAGCGCCGTCTGCCCGCCTACTGCTTCTTTGCTCACGCCCGCAGCATTAGGGGGGCTGCAGCCGTCCGCCATCTCCGCTACCGCGATCGGGCCACTGTATTGCCTCTCGGTAGACGGGGCCTCGCTCGTTGGGCGCCGGACCCGCGCCGTTGCACCGGAAAGCCGCGTGTTTCATGTCCCGTCAATAGCGATGGCCATGGTGGCAACCGGGTCGACTGGCGTATCAGCGAGCATGGCCAGTGACGTCCCAGAGTCAGCCTCCTTGCGAGATAACAATGTTCGCGTGCCGACGGTTGCCGATGCTTCAGCCAGACCGCTGCAGGCGATCGACTGCGGAGAGGATCAAGCATGCGACCTGCGCGGAGCGCCGACGCCTTCTGACGCGGTGACCGGCACGCACCCACCACCGCAGGAACCGGAAGCGCGCCCGCCCGGTCCGGCGAAAGCAGCTGCCGACGGCCATCTGCTGGCCGCGGTCGGGCTGTTTTTGTTGCTGTGGCTCGCGCTTTTTTGTCTGTTGGGCGGGGGCTGCTGGATCGTCTACAGGCGGCGGTTCGGGCCAGAGGCGAGACTGATTCGCTCAGCACTGGCGGGATTGAGGCGAGGCGAGTTCCGGCTGGAGTACCAGCCAGTGGTCCGGCTCGGTGAAGGCAAATGCGTGGGCGTCGAGGCGCTGATCCGCTGGGACAATACGGAGTACGGCGCGTTGGGGCCATTGCATTACATGAGTCGTCTCGCGCATACGAAGGTAATGGGCCCGCTCACCCGGTTCATGCTCTCGACGGCCAGCCGCGAGCTCGGACCGCTGGTAGAGGCCAGGTCCCTGTACATCGGGATCGATATCTGCGCACCGCATATGGAGAGCAAAACGTTTGTGTCAGATGTGCGTCGTTCGGCCAAAGGGATCTTGCCCCGGCTGGTCCTGCATGTGCCGCAGGGACATTGCCCGGTGCCCACGGCGAACATCCTCAATGCCTTCGCGTCATTGAGAGACAAAAAGGTCCGCTTTGGTCTTTCCGGGGTTGGTATGAGCCCCGTCCGGGCAGACTTGCTTGCCACGTTTGGATTCGAATTGGTCAAGACCGACCGGGAGGTACTTGCACTCGATACGGACGAACGCATACGGCGTCTGGTAGCGGTCACCGATGCGGTGCGCGCGTCAGGCGCAACCATCATCGTGGAAGGCGTGGAAAGCGCGAACCATCACATGGTGATCAGCCAGTCAGGAGCGGAGTTTGGGCAAGGATTTTTTTACGGTCGGGCGATGGTGATTCATCTCCTGCGCACGTTTCTTGAGGCGGGCGGAACGTCACTCCGTGTGCGCAGGGCGCGGTTGTGGTGAAGAGAGCCGCCACTTGCACCGCAGGCGCGATACCTGCCGGAGACGGGCTCGCGGGTCCGGCTGCATCGCATGTCTCGGCAACGACGGTCATATCCAGGCGGTCGCGAAATGACCGCCATGCTCCCAGCCGGTGTGTGCCCACACGCCGGGCTGCAAGAACAGGTAACGGGAGGACCGCATGAATACCGAACGGGCAGCAACAGGGCAAGCCTCGTGGCGGCAGGTAGCGCCGGGTTGGCTGCGGCCGTACCTCGTTATAGCAATCTCGCTCGTCGCCGTGATCCTGGTCTCGCTGGCCGTGGGCTACCGGATTGCTGAGAGCCGCGCGCAGCACCAGCAAGCCGCCATTGCCGCCGACATCGACGAATCCATCAGGCGCGTGCTGACGGAAGTCCGTGCGAACGAACGCAAGCTCACCGGCCTCGCCGGCCGCTCATGTGCGGAGATCCAGAAACAGCTGACGTTCACCGACGCGTTCATTCCTTACCTTCGCTCAGCCGTGATGGTCCGCAATGGCACGCTGTACTGCTCGACCATCCTCGGACCGCGCGCGACGCCGCTCTCCGCGTATCTGACTGCGTCGGGCGCCGACCAGCAGATTGCCTTCGTGGGCGGCAACGCGTTGATGCCACAGGTGCCGGTCATGGTGATGTATCACCGGATCGACGCCAGCAACGGCATCCTGTATTTCGTCGAAGGTGTGTATATCACCGACATCCTGGCGCGCGCAAGAGCATCGGGAGCACAAGGCGCGTCGGTCTCTGGCGAATCGGGGGGTGTGCTGACCAGCGAGGGACGATGGTTAAGAGCCGCAGGTCCGGTGCAGGGCCGCATTGTAGCCACAGCCGGGTCGGCCGGAATTTCCGTCGCGGTAAAGAGCGACCCCGCCAGGTTAGGCTTCAACCTTCTGGTTACCGAGATCATTGCGGTGGTGACCGGACTGTCGGCATTCGGCGTGGTGGTCACAGGATACTGCGCAGGCTTCACCCCGCGACAACGACTGGAACGACAGGTCCGGGCGGCCCTGCGGCGCGGCGAATTCTTCCTTGAATATCAGCCTATCATTGACGTGGGGAGCGGCCAGTGGATCGGTGCCGAGGCGCTGTTGCGCTGGAACCATCCGCGCCTGGGTCTGGTGATGCCCGGAAAATTCATCAGCGAGATTGAGCAGACTTCCGTAATCGGTCCGCTGACCGACTTCATCCTCGATACCGCGCTAGCCGAGCTTTCTGCGTTCCCGAAGGGCTTCCGGATCAGCGTCAACCTGGCACCGCACCACATCGGGCTACGCCGGTTCCCCGAAGACATCATTTCTACACTGGCGCGCAGCGCGACGCGCCTGCAGGTCGTGCTGGAAATCACAGAGCGCGGCCTGTTCACCGGCGCGCGTGCAGTTCACGACAGTCTGGCGAGACTCCGCGCTCAGGGGGTGAAGTTTGCCGTCGATGATTTCGGCACCGCGAACAGCAACCTCTCGCTGCTGCAGCGCTTCTCTTTCGACTACATCAAGATTGACAGGCAGTTCGTTCATCGTGTCGCGAGCCGCGACCGCCAGCTGATCGAGGGCATCAGTCTCCTTGTGGACAGGCTGGGCGCATTCATCGTCGCAGAAGGCGTGGAAGAGGTTGAACAGTATGAAACGTTAAAGGAAATCGGCGTCGCTTTCGCGCAGGGCTTTCTTTTCGGGCGACCGCTTGGGATCGTTCCGTTTGAGCAGATGTACCGCCGGTCGCGGAACGACACGGACGCGCGCCCCGTGCCGCCATGTCAGTCAACCGCATAGCCGCAGGCGGCCCATCCAGGACGCGACCGACGTACACGGCTTGCGGATAAAGACACGGCTGTGATTGCGACCCGATGCTCTGAAAGCAGCCGACATCTGGTCGCCGTCCGTCACGGCGAACTGGTGTCAAATGCCGCAAGAAGCTTCGCGACCTCATGGCGCAGTTCAATAGAATCTTCCGTTATCGAGCCGATTCCCTTCGCCTTGCGAATCGCTTCCCATGTCGTAATCAGCGCGGCCAGCTCAAGGAGAAGTCCGCCGGATATGAATGGCAGTTCGGTGTTCATGGATGCTTTAACGGCAACAGAAGCAAGGACTTTAGACACTTGATTGGGCGGCCCGACGAAGAGGTGGAAGAATTGGTGGCCTTTGGTTAGGCGCGACCGCCATGGCACAGCGGACCGCTATGGAAGACAGCGGCGACATCCGAAAAACCTGCCAAAAAGGGCCAGTCGGGTCGCTAGCAGTCGCCCGCCCGCCGATCTCAATTCGATTACACGAGCTTCATCGTGCCGTGACCGCCGCAACGTAGGCAACCGCCGCCGCTGCTCCAGTTATGGTTCGTGCAGCGATGATCCCTGCAGCCGACCGCACCGCACTTGATGCAGCGGTAGACGTTCCCACCGTGTTGGCCCGCGTGGCTCTGGATGCGACCGGGGCAGCTTCCCATGATTGCATTCCTCCTATTTGTCACACAAGATCAACAGCCTTTCGCTGCATCTCGTCATTGACGTCGATGTACCGCTGCGTTGTCGAAATATCTCGATGCCCTGCAAGCGACATCAGCACGCGAACGCCGACACCCTTGCTCGCCAGATTCGTGATGAACGAGCGTCCGCCTGAGTGGCTGCTCGCCCCGTCAATGCCGACCTGCCTATAAAGCCAGTGGAAGTACTGGCACAGTGTATTGGCTGAAAACCCGTGGCGCCCCTGCTTTGACGCACAATCGGCTCCGCACGACTCGACCGCTACCGACGATTGTCTGCGAAAAGAATTCTCTCCGCGGCGCAGGCGCATCAGTGCTCAGACGAATCTATGCGATTCTGAGACACTCTGCCCTTTGTAGATCGAGTTGCACGTAGCACTCGCCGCGTTTGCACCGACGGCTGCGCGGCCAAGTGATCCAAGCCAAAAAAACTCGCGCTGCCCCCTAAAGTTCGTCCTGACGCGGCCGACAACCTAGATTTAGTCATTGCCTTGCACGGCAACCCTTGCGAACCCGTCGACTTATAGTTATAGTTTTTATAACAATGAACCTGAGAGAACTGCAGCAACAGAAACGCGCCGTCTCGGTCGGTGCAATAGTCAAAGAATCTCGACCGGGCGGCTGCGTTTCATCTTCGTGGCTAGCGTGCTATCCGACGTTTCAAGACGCGCTGCAAGGCGGGGAGACCAACTTCCGAGCGCTGCCTCATTGTGCGAAGCTTCCGGTACTGAAGCGCATAGCCACGGGAGCAGACTCATCAGCTGTTACAGCGGCCAGTCTTAACGAAGTCCGGGTCGCTTACGTTGAACTCGGTACGACTCGTGTGGCAGAGGCAATAGAAGGCTACCTGTCAGCCGGCACAAACAGCGAAAACTTAGAGGACATTGGTTCGGCAGTACTTGAAGTTCTCGCCGCGCAATTTCCGCCAATGTGCGTGCCCTTAGTTGCGAGGCAACCTTGCTTGCTCAGTCCCGGCAATGCGATCTTCCTCATCGGCTGGGCGCGATTCTTTGCGTATTGGTCGCGCAACGATAAAACAATACCGATACTTGCGGTCGATTGGCCAGCCTTGTACCTGCGTTTGTCATAAGGACCAGCTCTCTGGGCCGCAATGCAACCCAGGACCGAAACGCCAGTGTCGGAGTGATAACGCCACACATAGTCGCGAAGCGGCATGCTTTTGCCCGGCCCAAGGAACACGTGACCCATGGACCGTGTGGGCACATCGCCGAGCACTATAAATTCCTTTCAACCCCCCGAGAACAAAATTAATGATTGAGCTTTGTAAGGTCAGCCGAGTTGGACTCCTAATCCTAATTACCGCAGTAGCGGGTTGTAGCAAAACCGAATCGGCGGCCCAACAAGCCGCGCCCGTCGCAACGGCAACTAATCAACCACAAGCCGGGTCTACTCCGACGAAGTCCGCAATTGTTCCGGGACCGTCGGTTGACTCCAACGCGACCGGGACCGAATCCGCTCCGAGCTCAGCAGTTCAACTTCCGCCCGACGTCATCAAAGCTGTCGCAGAAGCGAGCGCAGCGGCAGCAGCGGCCACCTTACCCGCCGCAGCACCTGACGATTCCTCTTGCGTGGATTATCCGACACCAGAATGGGACACTTATTCAGCAGGCGTATCTGTGCACGGAACGATCATCAGTCACTGCAATAGACCTGTGAGCGCGACGATCAACTATAAGGTCTTTATTGAAGACGCTGACGGCAAACATGTCATTGGCACCGGTAGCGCCGAAGAAGGCCTACAGCCGGGCGAAGCAAAAGATGTCAATATCAGGGCACCTGTCGCCGAGTGGATACAAAAAAAGTACCCGTCTGGCTATTGGGATGTAAGCCATTCTGTCACGGTGCGCTGAGAGCGGCCTTTAAAATCGATAAAACCGTTAATTTAAAAAGATAACAAACGAATCGAAGCAAATATCGAGCACACCCTGCGCTCGCAGAGGTGCAGCGTCGATCGCCGTAAGCAGCAAGGTATGGGTCGTCAAACTCCAGAAGAGTAGTTTGGCTTTGATAGATCGGTTCCACACCGTCACCCGATCTATCGCGCGCTCCTACGTGCCTTTATCGATATCGGTTACATATTTGAGGTATAAATTGAAATTCTTAGCCGGACTAGTTGGGTTTCTGGTTTTCCTATATATCGCCTACTACCTCTTTAGCACCGTGTTGAGTGCAGCAGGTACGTTATGCCTGATTGCCTCTGCCGCGCTCTTTCTCTTGAAAAAGCGTGGTCGAGTCATCTCCAGCTCAAAGGCACAAATTGCTTTACTCGTGTTTGGCGCGATCCTGCTTCCCGCCGGAATAAAGCATCGCTTAAATGTTGACGATATGGAGTCTCAGCAGGCAGCTAAAGAAGCAAAATTTAACCAAGAAAAATCGGCCGTACTGGATTCGTTAATTAAATCACGTTGCGGAGACTATCCTTATGTGCCGAAGGAAATTCTAAACGTGGCTCACGCCACCCAGGACTACAACAACTCCGTGGGCGCCTACACAAATTCCGCGGATCACCTTGATGATGCAATAGCCGAACGGAAGCAGCAATACAGCAAGTGCGAGGACCGTGTGCGGAAAGAGAACAATTGAAATCGCGCGAAAGAAAAATGGTCAAATCGATGCGACAAGTTCTGCAAAAGATGCAGCCTTTTGTGAAGGCGTCCAGTCAGCCGCCAGTTCCGCTATTCGTGGGACTGCGCATGTTAGAACTCCAATGCAGCGCCCTCTGCACAGAGTCCTGCACCATAGACTGGCCCCGTTTAAATACCCTTGTCCATTAAATAGGAACCGTGAAAATGAAAAAACTTATCTTTGCAATCTCGTTATGTATCGCTTGCGGGGCACACGCGGCAGAGATGGTACTGTCCATTCCGGCGCAGTTCCAAGGGGTGTGGGCAAAGCCGTCTGAATGTCAGAGCTATAAGGAGTCTGGCGTGACAGACGGTGGCATCGAAGTTATGCCATCAGCGATCCAGCAGTACGAAACCGGCTGTTCGCTTGGAAAAATCATCCATGCTGACGCGATCACCTTTACCGGACAGTTTGCATGCTCGGTTGAAGGCAATACGTCGAGCGAGACGATCAGTCTTAAAAGGACAAAAGGAGGTCTACGCTACAACGATTCTGACGCACTTTCCCACTGCAAGTAATTCACTTTATAAGCAATTATCATCATGAAACTGCTTCGCACATTTACTCTAATCACGACCGCTCTTGCGTTAGCTTCTACTGCTTACGCTCAGAGCGACGACACAGTACAAACGCGGTTCGGCACGCTTGCGGTGGTTTCGGACCCAGGCCAATCGAAAATTACGCTGAACGGTAAAGCGCTGACCTATCCCAAAACGCCGGATTACGGTGTCATCGAGGACGCGTCCTCACTTGCATTTGGCAAGAAATTCTCTATTGGCGAATCCGATGTCATCCTGGTCCAAGAAAATTCTGGCGGCACAGGCTGCCCAATGACGTATTCATTTGTCACGGTTTCGTCCAAGGGAACCACGATCACAAAGCCTATCTCCGATGACCATTGCAGCGACATCTACAAGGTGTCCCAAAATGGCAATAAAATCGTCCTGAAAGTCGGGAACAAGTCATTCACCTACAACAACGCCAACATTCACTGATGCAATGCGCGGGCAGGGAGCGAGGACCGGAGACTCGCCCCTGCATTTGTCGACGCGCCATCGAGCGTCAGATGTCGGTGGCTTTTCTTCTTGGTAGCAGCACCCGAATACCCTTACCGCATACAGCACAATCAGGGCGCCAGACAGATTGCCCATAAACACGGCGAAAAACCGGTTCACGACGTTCTGCGTATCGCCTTGCAAAAGGAACGAGATGTCATGCAGCAAGGGATTTGCAATCAAATGCGCGAGCGCCGGTACGAGCAGTCGCTTCGGCGTGAGATTCGTCAAAGATTCTTTCAAGCCGTCGCGCTCAAGTGCAAGACAATAGACAGCTAAGGTCCCGCTGAACAATGTTCGCGCCGACAATAGCGCGAACGGGATCAGGAGGGAATTGTAAGCGAGTTACGTGACGTGGCCTGCTGTTTGATTGTTATATGCCCTGTTCAAGGCCAGTTGAATGCTGAACATGCCATTCGACATGCGGGAATTGCCGGGTTGTTTCGGCAACAGGGCCAGAATTCCCTTCATCGAATACAGCATGATCAGCGCACCGGTCAGGTCGCCCACGAGCATCATGACGAAACTTTCGCCAATGTGCTGCGTATTGCCTTGCAGCGCGAACCAGATGTGGTGCAACAGCGGGTTTGCCACCGAGTACGCAACCGTCAGTACGAGCAGTCGTTTGGGCGTGAGATTTGTCAGTGACGCCTTCAGGTCGTAGCGCTCCAGCGCAAGCCTATAAACGAGATAGGGCGCTAGCGAACCCAGAATGGCTCCCGCAATTGAGCGAACCGGGTCGTGTGGAAACCAATAGAAAAAGTCCATCAGCAGACCGCCAACCAGCAGGCCAACGAATCCATCAAACCCAACCATCAACGTACTGAGAAGCCGAACACCGGACGGCAGGAAAATCCAGTTTATGCCTCGAACGAAAGACGTGTGAGTGAACACCTCCTGGTTGATCCACAGCGAGACCAGAAACGCGATCAGAGTCCCGGTGATCGACCAGAAATGCAATCGTAAGCTAGACATTGCGGTAAACTACCCTTCCATGTTTATTATCGAGCGAATCATAACGCGCCTGCATGTCGTCCCGCGAGCGCCTATCTTCAACAGCCTATCCTCAACAGTGCGTAAGCAATGACACGTCCTGCTGATATCTACCTGCGATTCCTGCAACTGACCGAGGCATTGCGCGGTTTGCCTACGCTTGCCGCGCTCGATCCGCTGGAAGAGCGGATACTTGAGTTTGTAGCTCGCGCGTCACAGACCAAGAACCGGCTGTCAGTACGGGACATGATGGCGCAAAGCGAGCTGGGGTCGCCTGCTACATTACACGCCCGAATCACATCGATGCGAGAAAAGGGCTGGTTGCAGCTCACCGATACGGAAGACGCTCGTCGCAAACAGATCGACCTCACGCCTGCCGCGCTCAAACATTTCGACAAGCTTGCCGACGCATTCGCAAAGGCTGCAAAGGGAACATGACTTTCCCACAACTGTTGGTGTAACCGGTCAGGTCCGACAATCGGACTTGTCTTCGTATGCGTCAGCGGTCAGAAGAACTTTCGCAGGCCAATTGCGAAGCCCGTCTGGTTGCTGCGTCCCGGCAACTCCACTGTCGCGGCTCCATTGACCTTGTTGAAATCAACCGTGCCGTACACTTCGGTGCGTTTCGACAGCGAATATTCGGCGAGCGCGACGACCGTGTAGCGATTGCCGCTGCCAAGTGTATCGGAGCCGGTCGCGGCATTCCGCATGTGATCATAGTAAAACGCGCCACTAAGCAACAGCGGGCCGCTCACCTGCCACGACACGCCAGCAAACGGACCATCGTCGATGCGACCGGTATTCTTCAACTGGCCGATGTCACGTATCGGCTGCTCCGCCAGGAGTGTATCGACGAGGCCAGTATTGTCCTGCGAATGCATATACCCGAGATAGAGCTTCGCCTGGCCGATGACGTACCTGATGTCTGCGTGATAAAGCGTCTGCTTATTGTTCGAGTTGTCGCTGACCTGTTGTACACCGGCACCAATGTTGAGCGGGCCATGTGCATACGACGCGAGAAGCCCGAACATATTGCCGGCTCCCATATGGCCCGGAACCTGCCCGGAGAAACCGCCTGCACCGCTCGACTCATAGTTGCTGCCGAACGAGTAGATCGCGCCGATATACAGGCCCCCAAATTGTCCGACGTACTTGATCGAGTTATCTACGGTGAGCCCCGCACCCAGTGCATAAGGCAACCACGAATTTTCTGGATAGTTGGCGTAAGTCAGCGGGTCATACGTGAAGATCAGTTGATTAAACAGCGGTGTTGTCTGACGGCCCAACGTCAACGTACCGAAGTCACCGGCTAAGCCAACATCTGCAGTACTGTCGAAAAGTCGCCCGCTATCGCCAAGGCTACCGTTCTGCGGATTGATATTGCTTTCCAACTGGAAGACGGCTTTCAGCCCACCTCCAAGGTCTTCCGCCCCTTGCAGCCCAACGTGACTATTGATGACAGCGCCGTTAGCCATGAACAGCCGACTGTCGTTCTGTGTATCAGCATTCGTCAGATAACGGATGCTCAAATCCGTCATGCCGTATAGCGTCACCGAACTCTGTGCCGAAACATGCTGGCAAGCCAGAGCCAATGTAAGGCCGCTAACGGCGGCAGCGATTCCCGTGCTTCTCAAGCGAATTCCGGATATTCTTTGACGATACGTCTACTGACGAACAGTGTATATCGGCAATCGAGCAGGTAACTTGAGCACGTCGGTTAAATCAGAAAGTCCGACTATCGGACTCGCCGCCACAAGCGCACGTCGGCACAAGTTGCACATCTCGATTAAATCGAGCTGTTTCAAACCAGATCGACCGCCACCCGTTGCATCTCGTCGTTGACGTCGATGTACGCCTGTGTCGTTGAGATATTTCGGTGACCTGCGAGCGACATCAACACACGGACCCCCACGCCCTTATTCGCCAGATTCGTGATGAACGTACGCCGACCTGAATGGCTGCTCGCGCCGGTGATTCCAACCTCTTTGTACAGCCAGTGGAAGTACTGGCACATCGTGTTGGCAGTGAATCCCGCCTTCTTCTGCGTAGCGAACAGCGGTCTGTCAGGGTCAGGCTTTTTAAGCGTCGCGACGTAGGACGCAAGCTCCTTGCGAAGTCGCTGCCCAATAAAGACTGTTCGCGCATGACGCCCTTTCGTTTGCTCGGGCGTCAGCCGTATTTCCGACTTTATCGAGTTGTCGGCATTTAGTACATCGCCGATGCGTAGCGCTGCCACCTCCCCTACTCGCATACCGGCCCAATGCGTCAGCAGCAGCATGGCCCGATTGCGGGGTGCATGTCGATGCAACGAGATGTAGGTCAGTACCTGCTTGAGTTCCTTTTCGGTCAACGTCTTTGCCTGCTTCACGTGCTGATCTCCGAAACCAATGAATTCCACACGCCCGAGGTTGCATTCTTTGGTTAGGATAATCAACAAACGGTTGACAAGGCGAGGCCTTCATAGGAAACAAGAGCTTACGCCGGAACAAAAGCTTTTAGCGAAAAGCTTTGATTTCGCCCCGCGCATCACTTGCTCGCAAATACGCTCGCGTCGCGACGCGGCGAAAATGTCCATACGAGATCCGGCCAGCATTGCGCACGCCGCATAAATACGAGCGGCAGGAGCAATTCCTGTTGCAGCAATCTGAAGACCTGATCTCAGGTCGATCCGATCTTGTTGTTGATCACTGTTAGAGCGCTTCGAAAGCGAGGGTTAACACCCTCGCCTTCGATTACGACGCCGAACAGGAAATACTAAATAGGAAGGTCAGGGGCGCTCCTGGCATTGAACAGTATTTTCAACAATAAGAATATGGACAACACAACCAAAATCTATCTCGTCGATGGAGTCTGCGGCTCAGGCAAGACCCAAGCGATGATCCAGCACATCAGCAAATCACATGTAGCTGGCCTCAAGTTCGTAGTCGCACAGCCCACCAAGCGACTCTGCGAGGAGACGACCGCTCAACTCGAAAAGCTCGGCGTTTCCGTCACCTACGTCTCGAATGACGATCCCAAAATGGCCGGCAAAACATATGCGGTCTATCAGCAGGCGGCTCGCAAGTTAGCGAGCCTGAAGACAGGCGGCGTGGTCATCACGACGCATCACACGTTCTTTGCGAATCAGCACCACGTGAGCGACGCCACACGCCACAAGCTTCACCTGTTCTTCGATGAAATTCCGCAGGTAGACAGCACGAGCTACCTCAACGTGAAAAAGCACCACGATTTCATCGAGCAGCATTTTGATGTCACCGATTTCGGCGACAACCATCTACTTGAACTCAGTATTAGGCCCGGCAGCAATGTGGAAATTGAATCAATGCTCGAAGCAGGTTTGGCCGGAACTGACATCTTTCTGAAGGGTAAGGAGGTGCGCGATTTTCTCGGTGTCGCGCTTGATGCCGGTCGCAAAAAGTACCTCAACAAAGCCCGCTGGAACACGCGCGATTTCAATGAGTACCAGTTGCAGATGCATTCGCTCTTGATGCCCGATGCATTCCACGACTGGAATACGTGCCGCATCATGGGTGCGAACGCGAAGTCGTCCATGATGTACATGCTGTGGCAACACTACGGTGCCGAATTTGAGGACGACAAAAAATTCGTACTGAAGAAGACCCACCCGGAGCTTGCCAATCGCCGCATCGAAATCCACTATTTTTCTGACTGCATTTGGTCGAAGAGTCTACGCGATAAAGCATCGAATCGATTTGACAACCTCAGCGTTGCTGTAGACGAACTGTTCCAATGCCAGCGGTCTTTGTGGGTCGCAAACAACGATGTGAACGATTCCGAATGGAAGGTTGAGAACAGCACGCGTATCAGCAACATCTGCCACGGCATCAACGAATACCGCGAAGTCAATAACATCGCCTTTCTCAGCGCACTTAACGACGTCCCCGCACACTTCGAATTTGTGGCACGCAGGTTTGGCGTCGATAATTGCAGTCTGAAGCGTGCGAAATCGCTTGAGACACTGTATCAGGCTGTGATGCGTACATCCCTACGTGTGCCACACTCAACGGAAACGGTCCGTATCGTAGTTGGCGACAAAGATCAGGCTGACTTTCTCAGCGACCTGTTCACCAACGCAAAGGTGTTCGCCCTCGATCAGGTCGAAAGCGCATGGGGCGAAGCCCACAAGACACGCGGTCGCCCCAAGCAGCAAATCACGAAAAGCCAGAATGAGCGCAAGAAGGAATCCGATCAGCGGAAGAATGCATACCAACGGGCGCTGGAGCGAGTAACAAAAAATACCATAGACGAAGGCATTATTGTTACTCACGAGTCGTCGATCTATTCGCGTAACAACGAACTCATCTCTGCTACAGCGGCTCGTTGGGACGAAGTGCTTGCGCTTTTCACAGAGGCTTTTGACGTTAAGTACAGAAGCAAGAAGGACAACTCGCTATTGAACTTCGTGTCCTTCAAGTCCGACAGTCGGACCAAGAGCAAGGCTGACATCGAATACGTCACCGGAATCCAGCTTGACTTTGATAGCGGCATGCTCTCCTGGCAAAGGGCAAGCGCGATCCTCAGCGACATTAAGCACTTCACCTACAACAGCTTCAACAACGGCAAGGAAAACACACTGCGTTTCCGTATCGTGATCCCATTCGACAGACCTGTAACGATTGAGATTGCCGAAGCGCTTTGGGACGTGCTCGCAGTTCGCGTGCGTTCAGATGGCTGGTTCGTCGGTCGCTCTCCCAACAAAGCAGAGCAAGCTAGAAATTCTGGCCTCGATGTCAGCAAGCGCCCCGCCAACAGCTTTTACTATGCTCCTTGCCAGTCCGTATTCGGCAAAAAGTGGTCGTTCTTTGATACCAAGTACTGGCATCAGCCAGTATGGAACGTACCACATGCAATCGGAAACATGACCGTCGATTTTCCTGAATATGTAGAAGTAGAAACGACGGTCAACAGGGGTGAAAAGCTGAAGGCTCTGATCGATGCAATAAAGAGCCGCGCCAACGCTGCATGCGAAGAAGCCGATACCGAGAACAACAGAAGGGAACGTATTATCGAACGTGCGGAAGCACGCTGGCAACAATGCGCTGCTGGTGAAGGCCATCACGAATGGTTCGTACTCGCATGCTCCTATTTCCGGGCCGGACTCGATTTAATCGAGGTCGAGACGCAGATGCGTAGCCAGTTGCAGTATGCACGTAGCCAAGCCAAACGTCGTAACGAGCTGAAGGGAGTCATAAAGTCGGCCCAGTCGAAGACAATCCGTTGAGCCAGTTGCAAGCGGGTCGAACAGGCTAGCTGCTATTGTTGGATGCGGCCCACTTTCGCCCCCGCCAACAATTCGATAAGGTATCCGATATATACGTCATTCTTTTCTTGATCTCTATGTAGCCGGAACGCATCCTCTCCTGCATATACACGTCACAGGAGAGTTACATGAGCCTCAATACTCTGAAGCTGGTAGCATCGAAACGGCCAGGCGCTTTGCCGCAAATCGTGCAACGCCGTAATCGACTGATCGCGAAAATCTGGGAACAGACGGAACTGGCGAAAGCGCAGCAGGAAGGAAAATCGTTCTCGCCCACGAAGTACCGTTCCGTGAAGGATGCAGAAACCGGCGAGCGCCATAATGTGGAAGTGCAGAAGCGCGTTCGCGCATGGTGGTTCACCGCCGAAAACGGCAAGCTCTGCCTGCAAGTCCGCTATGGTGCGAAGGCACTGGAACTGGCAAAGGGTAAGACAGCCATCGAAGTGGGTACGATCAGCGATCTGATCCCGACCCTAGATGCACTGAAGGCTGCGGTTGCAGCAGGCGAACTTGATGTGCCGTTGGAAGCCGTTAGTGCAACGATGCGCAGTGGCTTCGCAGCGAAGTAATTGGCAGTGGGCATGCGCGCGTAGCATCGCCCGCTAGCCGCCCACCTTTCGCTCAAGCGGGTAGCCAGACCTGAGGTGTGTTCGTGGGACTACAGGTCCGAACGATAGCATGACGAACGCACATCAGGTTTTCTTTGACCCATCCCATCTATCCCAAGCCCAACGCGCCACTGAAGTGCGCCCTTTCGAAAAATGGGTCACGGGATCCGGTAGATATCCTCGTCCCCATCATCAACGCCTTCAAAAATAGCTCCGAAGTACTCGCAGTTACAAGTAGCTCTTCTATAAAAAAAACATTGTGAAAGACAACATTGTCGAAGAGATCTCGGCCCACACCCTCGATTGCCAACGCCTGAAAGGCTGAGTAGCGCTCGCCAAGAGTCTTAAATATCTTATTAGAGGTTTCGACTGCTTCTCGTTGTTCATCCGATATCGAACGCCGCGAAGAAATTGTGACCCCGCTTAGTGCGCGCAGTGCGTTGCGCACGACAGATGAGTCATGAAGTCCCCCATAGTCAGCAAGGGATATCACGCCTTTAAAAATCCGTCGTCCGTTCAGGACCAAATCTGGACCATCCTCGAACTCGAGTTTCCCATCTCGCAGCAGCGTTATTTCGTGTTTCGCCAGCTGGTTAATTCCATGGACAAATCCCTGCGCTAGGTCGGCAGCGAGTTGCAGGTCGTTGCCGGCATTGGTCTCTCGGCGCAATCCCTTCTTCTTTAGCTCGAATATTCCTACGACTTCGTCGGTCTCGACAATCAAATCCGCGTCTCCCGCTCTCTCCCCTTTACGTTTGCCACGGATATTGCCACCGCGACAATTGATTCCAAGCTTTTTCATACGGTCCAAAAGATGCGCCTCGAACGCGCGCCCGAGACTGGCGCTCATAGTCGGCACATGCTGTACGAAAGAAGCGAAAAGGCGCTCATAAAATGGCGGGCCCAACAGTACACGAGGTGGAAGCCAGTAGCGGTTGTTTGACGCGATGGCAATGACACACTCCCGTGTTTCCGAGCGGTGCGCATCCGAAGGGAAGTTATAGCGGGCGTTTGGCGTGTTCAACAAGAAAGACCTGAGCAGACCGTCACATGACTCCTTGCCCACACGCTGAGTTAGCAGCTTTTTGAATCTATCGCGATCGATGAATGTTGAGTTACTCGGATGAACACAGAGTTCGCATAGTAAGCGCCAAAACGTCTTCGCCTCCTCGATGCTCCATTGCAATGTCGGAGTTGCCGCGTCTGTGAGGACCCGCGCGAAAAGCCCATCGATCAATTGGTTCATGACTTCGGGACGACACTGCGGTATCGAAAATAGTTCGTCGTAAGTCGCCACTCGTTGCAGTACTTCGAGAACTCGACCCGGCTTCGGAGGGAAGGTAGTCTCGTAGACCGAGAAAGGTTCGACATCGTGGAGGGCAGCAAAGTGCGTCGCCACCTCTGGAACTTGCTCAATTGTCGCCTTCGTCGCGAACGTCTTTCGGCTACGTCCAAGGGTCTTCAACCCGAAGCGATAAATCAACCCGCATGGCAGTGACCTATCCAGCTTCCGGCCCATCATATCCGGCGTCGGATGGAAGTGTATGCGTCCGACCAGCGGCTCATATTGCGCTGTCAGCATTCGGTCAATTGCTTGCATGGCAAGCGTGTCGCCAAGCGCGGACAGAGGCGTCGTTAAGGTTGCAGCAAGGGTCGCCGCGCTACGTGGAGATTCAATTGCGACATGATCGCCGTTATATGTGAGAGCGAGGCCCCGGTCGATATAGAAGCCGAGGGCCCGCGCCAAGGTCACATGGCGAGGGTCAGGTCGATACAGATGGCCCTGCATTTCCCTCCACCTTGGTGTAAATTTCGAAGCATGACGAATCGCCTCAGCCCACCGAGTGTCTGTTACGGAGAGTTCCGGTATTTCGGTATCCTGCCGCAACGCGTCCCGCAAAACATGGGCAATGGCAAAGTAAGGCTCCAATGGAGAACCATTGAGAAGGTGCGCGAGTGTAGCCTCTTTGGCTATCTCACCCATCTCTGCGGCTACGTCACTTACCACATGAGTAATAGCGGCACCGTGGGGGTCGGCTGGCCCTCCTAGCGCCGATCGAATCGACTCATAGATTTCCGAGTAGCCAATCGCGTCATCGATTGAAGGTTCAACGACGGATTGAAGCGCATTATCGGTTGCACAGCGGAAACGCTCAAATCGCGGAAAAGAGTGGTTTGCCTTGTGTCTCATTTTTTACGTATGATGCATTCGAGCGGACATTGAAAGCGCCGGTGAGCAAATCATATTGGAGTTTGCGCGTGGTGCAAACCGCCGAAGAGCCGTGGTTGCAGCCTCCATCCGCCGATAAATACTTACAAAACGATGGAGACAATGCCCATGAGATACAACGATATTCTGACGCACTCCGGTCTGCAGGAGATTGCAGATTTTGAGCAACAACGAATCAAAGCGCAGAAGCAGGCAGCCAAGCGACAAACGGTAGCCGCCAAGCGCGCCGACATCCAGCATAAGATGCAGAAGCTGCAACAGCAACTCGCGAAGCTCAACTCGAAGCCAATTTGAGGCATTGATGCTCGCTTCGCTCTTTGATTTGTTGCCAGTGCATTCAAAGGGCGAGTCGCAATGACAACAACTTTTTTCCCGCGATTTGTCGTGTATTCCGTACACGACACGACTCTCAACTCCCCGCGGATCTCACCCGAGCTTTCTCGCGAGTTCCCTTGCTGATACGTGATAGTAGCGTTTCAGCATCTGCACATTGGAATGTCCCGTCACCGACGCGAGTTCGATCACATTCGGCAGTTTCTTTGCAAGATTGCTCGTTGCCATGTGCCGCAGATCGTGAAAGTGAAAGTCTTCAATTCCGGCACGCATGCATGCTCTCGGCCACGCACACAAGACGACGTTCTGACTGATCGGGATTACGCGTTCGTCAACACGATCCAGACTCTCCAGAATCGCAATCGCTGCGCTGCTCAGCGGAACGTACCGGTCCTTGCCGTTTTTTGTTATGGGCAGATAGGCCGTCCGCTCTTCGAAATCGACGTGCTTCCATTGCAGTGACAGCAGTTCGCCCTGTCGCATCGCTGTCTCAAGCGCAAGCTTTGCGAGCGGTACCAGCCACTTGTTGCGCAACTCGTGACGCTCTGCATCCAGTTCATGCAACAGTCGTTCAAGCTCCGCAGGTTTCAACAATCGGTTTCGACCGGGTGGCAATCGCGGCTTCTTCACAAGCTTTGCCGGATTGTTGATATTGAGACCCCATTCACGCTGCGCATGCGTGATAACGGCGCTGATTGTCGCGAGCTCGCGGCAGACGCATGCGTTTGACGCCTCTTCGAGCCGCTGGTCGCGATAATTGGCCAGCACGCTCGTTGTAAGGTTACGCATCGTGTACTCAGCGATCTTGTTCCGCATGATCTTCGCGATGCGGTATTCCTCACTGCGCCTGCTGGACTTTGTCGGTGTGACCGACATTTTGTAACGCTCAAGAATATTACGAAATGTAATGTCGGTTGCGCCCGCTGGATCGACCCACGTCCCTTCGTCCATCGCTACTTCGATCGCACGGGCCCAAACTTGGCCTTCGGCTTTTGTCGAAAACGACTTATATTGCGCAGGAAATCCTTTTCGGCTAATTTTTACTTGCCAACGGCCATTTCGTTGGCTGAAAGTTGCCATTTTTCCCTCTGAGTTGCATTTGAGTTGCAAGAGGGTAATTTCCGGCAATTGGAAAAGCTAGAAGCCTTAATGGACGGTTGGCACAAAAATTGCTTAGGGTAGCCAATTGATGCACTCGTCGGTAATCATCAAGGCCATACTTCTCTCACTTCACGCCGGCCGCAGCCGGCTTTGATCCGTCAAACCGACAGTTTACGCCGGTTACGGTTGCGCCGCCGAAGCACCGTTGGCCGGATCCAGCGCGGCAACCTTCTCCTTCAGCCATTGCTCGACCGACGGGAACACGAACTTGCTGACGTCGCCGCCTAGCTGCGCAATTTCGCGCACGATCGTGCCCGAAATGAACTGGTATTGATCGGACGGCGTCATGAACATGGTTTCGACGTCGGGCAGCAAATAGCGATTCATGCCGGCCATCTGGAACTCATATTCGAAGTCCGACACGGCCCGCAGGCCACGCACGATCACCCGCGCGTTATTGCTGCGTACGAAATCCTTCAGCAGCCCCTTGAAACTCATGACCTGAACGTTCGGATAGTGCCCAAGTACTTCATGAGCGATGTCGAGGCGCTCTTCCAGCGTGAAAAACGGTTTCTTGTTGCGGCTGTCGGCAACGCCCACCACCAGCGTGTCGAAAATGCTCGACGCGCGCCGAACGAGGTCTTCGTGACCGCGTGTCAGCGGATCGAACGTGCCCGGGTACACGGCGACTACCATGAGATTTCTCCTCTCTTCAGACAAAGGGCACGTCAAAGCGTCCACGCGACGCATTTGGCACCGACCGCGCGCGTGACGGCACACCGCCCGGCGCTTGTTTTGGAACGCGCATTATTCCTTATTTTCGCGCTGCAGCAAATGAAAGTGGACAGCGCCCGCTTTACCTTGCCGCACGATTTCCCAGCCGGCGAGCGTCTCGTTGTCCTCGAGTTCGAGCGCCTCGCCTGCTTCCACATACAGAAATCCGTCAGCGCTCACTAGCGGCACTGCCAGCGCAAGCGCTTTGCCGAGCAGATCCGCGCCGAACGGCGGGTCGAGAAACACCACGTCGAACGATCCGGGCGCGAGACTCGCGGCAAGGCGCAAACCGTCGGCTTCAGCAATTTCGATCGTGCGCGCCGACAGGCGTTCCTGGTTGGCGCGCAACTGGCCGACGGCCCGCGCATTGCGCTCCACCATCAATACCCGGGCCGCGCCGCGCGACGCCGCCTCGAAGCCCAGCGCGCCGCTGCCGGCGAACAGATCGAGACAGCGCTGGCCCGCCAGATTCTGGCCGAGCCAGTTGAACAGCGTCTCGCGGACGCGATCGGGCGTGGGGCGCAAACCGTCGAGATCGAGCACGGGCAACGGCGTGCGTTTCCAGTCGCCGCCTATGATGCGGATGGCGTGCGGCTTGCCGCCTTTGGATGAAGCGCCTTGGGCGCGCGAAGGTGCGGAACGGGGCATGCAGTTTCGATTACGTTTTGAAAGCGCCCGCGACGTCGATACGTGAGGGCCGGAGCGCCAACGTTACCACAGCGACGCCGCGCGTCCAGCCTGGCCGTTCGGCCGATACGACGGGCAGCGGCGCGCCTGATAAAATGTGCGGCTTCCAGCGCCTTGCATCCCGCATCGCAACGCTGCCTGCCGCTCCCGCCGGTCTTGTGCCGGCTGCGCGCATCGGCGCGCGCTCTCACTACGCCAGATCATGTTCAGCTTTTTCAAACGATTCAAGGGTTCGAAAGAGTCCGATAACGCGCCCGAAGAGTCGCAAACCGCGCCAGAAGGCCCGACGCCCGGAGCCGCCGTGCAGGCGCCTGCGCCTGTCGCGCCGGCCACCCCGCGCCCCGCGGCTGCTCCGGCTCGCGTCGAAACACCCGCTCCGTCCGCAATCGAGCGCGAGCCGGAAGAATCCGCGCCCGAGACCGTCGAAATCGTTCCGCCGCCGCGGCCGGACGTGGGCGCAAAGCGCTCGTGGCTGACGCGCCTGAAAACCGGCTTGTCGAAGACGAGTTCGAGCCTGACCGGCATCTTTGTCGGTGCGAAGATCGACGAAGACCTGTACGAAGAACTCGAAACTGCACTGCTCATGTCGGACGCGGGGGTCGACGCCACCGAATACCTGCTCGAAGCGCTGCGCGAAAAAGTGCGCGCCGAGCGCCTCACCGATCCGCAACAGGTCAAAGCGGCGTTGCGCACACTGCTCGTCGACCTGCTCAGGCCACTGGAAAAATCGCTGATGCTGGGCCGCGCCCAGCCGCTCGTGATGATGATCGCCGGCGTCAACGGCGCGGGCAAAACCACCAGTATCGGCAAGCTCGCCAAGCATCTGCAAAGCTTCGATCAGTCGGTACTGCTGGCCGCGGGCGACACGTTCCGCGCCGCCGCGCGCGAGCAACTGGCCATCTGGGGCCAGCGCAACAACGTGACCGTGGTGTCGCAGGAAAGCGGCGACCCGGCGGCGGTGATCTTCGACGCGGTCGGCGCCGCGCGGGCCCGCAAAATCGACGTGATGATGGCGGATACGGCCGGCCGCCTGCCGACCCAACTGCATCTCATGGAAGAACTGCGCAAGGTGAAGCGCGTGATCGGCAAGGCGCAAGAAGGCGCGCCGCACGAGGTGCTGCTGGTGATCGACGCCAACACCGGCCAGAACGCGCTCGCGCAAGTAAAGGCTTTCGACGACGCGCTCGGCCTCACCGGCCTGATCGTGACCAAGCTCGACGGCACGGCGAAAGGCGGCATTCTGGCCGCGATCGCACGGCAGCGTCCGATCCCGGTGTACTTCATCGGCGTCGGCGAAAAGGTCGAGGACTTGCAGCCGTTCAGCGCGGAAGAGTTTTCCGACGCATTACTGGGCGGTTGAACGCCACGGCGTTTGCGGTTCAGGCGGCAAAAAGGGCACTCCGCGGAGTGCCCTTTTTGCATCCTGCCTGGCAAGTGAGGCCAGCTTACTCTGCGTCGGGCTGCGCTCCCGGCGCCGCGCGGTCAAACGCGTCGAGTTGCATTGCGTGATCGTAGATGCGCTGGATCGTCGGAAATTTCGCCGTGTCGACCTTGAAGCGCTGCGCGTTGAACACCTGCGGAATCAGACAGGTATCGGCGATTGTCGGCGCATCGCCAAAACACAGCTTGCCGGTGCGCGAATCGCCGGCCAGATGCGCTTCCAACGTGGCGAAACCCGCTTCCACCCAGTGCCGGTACCACGCGTCCTTGGCATAGTCGTCGACGCCCAGCGTGTGCTTCAGATACTTCAGCACGCGCAGATTGTTCAGCGGATGGATCTCGCACGCCACCTGCAACGCCAGCGCCCGCACATAGGCACGATCGACCGGCGTTTTGGGCAGAAGCGGCGGCTCAGGATGCGTCTCTTCCAGATATTCGATGATCGCGAGCGACTGCGGCATCACCTCATTGCCGTCGATGAAGGTCGGCACGATGCCGTCCGCATTCACCTTGCGGTATTCGGGCTTCAGCTGCTCGCCGCCGTCGCGCACGAGGTGCACCGGCACGTAGTCGTACGGCAGATTCTTCACGTTCAGCGCAATGCGCACGCGATAGGACGCCGAGCTACGGAAATAGCTGTAGAGCTTCATGTTGTCTGTCTCCCCCAAACCAGCCGTCAGACGACGCGCACGCTGAGCTCGCCGAGCCCGTCCACGCCGCCCTTCATCAGATCGCCCGGCACCACCGCGCCGACGCCCTCCGGTGTGCCGGTGAAAATCAGATCGCCGGGTTGCAGTTCGAACAGCGTCGACAGATACGCAACCGTCTCGGCCACCGACCAGATCAGTTGCGACACGTCCGAGCTTTGCTTTTCCTCGCCGTTCACCGACAACCAGATCGCACCCTTGTCGACATGGCCCACCGTCGCTGCCGGATGAATCGGGCCTAGCGGCGCCGAGTGATCGAAGCCCTTCGCGGTATCCCACGGGCGGCCGAGCTTTTTCGCTTCAGCCTGCAGATCGCGGCGGGTCATATCGAGACCGAGCGCGTAACCGTAGACGTGATCGAGCGCGCTTTCGGCCGGAATGTTCTTGCCGCCCTTGCCGATCGCCGCCACCATTTCCATCTCGAAGTGGACGTTCTTCGACTGCGGCGGATAAGGAAACTCGCCGGTGGCGCCGGGCGCGACGTACAGCACCGCGTCAGCCGGCTTGGTGAAGAAGAACGGCGGTTCGCGATCAGGATCGTGTCCCATCTCCCGCGCGTGCGCCTCGTAATTGCGGCCCACACAGTAGATGCGACGCACCGCGAACTGCTCGCTGGCCCCCACAACCGGCACCGCGACCACCGGTGCGGGTGCAAATACGTAACTCATCCCGTTCTCCGTTCCTTGATGTGTGCCGCCAGCGCGGCGATAAAACATCGAGTGTAACGCGCAGCAAAGCCCCGCGCGCGGCAGTTCCACGTGGGCCGGCAAGGTTGGCGCCGCGAGTGCGGTGTCTCGCCGGATCGCTATAGATGCGATACTCACACCGGATAGCGTCCCTTGAATACCGTGGCTGACCGCTCTGAGGCGGCGTGCCAATACGTCCCACTGCACCCGATGACCGACTCCGCCGACACCGCCAATCCCTTCCCCTGCGCCCGCTTCATCAAGGAAATCGGCCGCGGCCCGAACGGCGCCCGCGCGCTGACCGCCGAGGATACGCGCGCGCTCTACACCGCCATGCTCGACGGCCGCGTGGCCGATCTCGAACTCGGTGCGGTGCTGCTCGCATACCGCGTGAAGGGCGAAACCGCCGACGAACTCGCGGCAATGCTGGCCGGCGCGCATGCGTCGTTCGAGCCGGTGCATCTGCCGCACGGCGCGTTTCGGCCCGTGTCGATACCCACCTACAACGGCGCGCGCAAGCAGCCGAATCTCGTGCCGCTGCTCGCCCTGCTGCTGGCGCGCGAAGGCGTGCCGGTGCTGGTGCATGGCGTAACCGAAGATCCGGGCCGCGTGACGAGCGCGGAAATCTTCACGCATTTGCAGATTCCTCACGCGCAATCGCACGCCGACATCGAGGACGGTCTCGCCGAGCGCCGTCTTGCGTTTGCGCCGATCGACGTGCTCGCGCCGAAGCTTGCGCGCCTTCTCGGGCTGCGTCGGCGCATGGGCGTGCGTAATTCGACGCACACACTGGTGAAAATTCTGCAACCGTTCGCGCCGGCGGGCTTGCGCCTCGTGAATTACACGCACCCACCGTATCGCGACAGTCTGACGCAGTTGTTCAACACGCATCCGGACGCGGCCGCCGGCGGCGCCCTGCTCGCGCGCGGCACCGAAGGCGAAGCGGTGGCCGACACGCGCCGTCAGGTGCAGGTCGACTGGCTGCACGACGGCATCTGCGAAACGCGTGTGCCGCACGAACGCTCGTCGCCCGATGCGCCGGAAGTCGACTTGCCTGAAGCCAAAGATGCGCCGACGACCGCCGCCTGGATCAGCGCTGTACTGCGCGGCGAAGCGCCCGTGCCGAGCGCGATTGAACGGCAGGTCGAACTGATCGTGGACGTCGCGAAAACGCCGGTGTGACGGCGCGGTGCGGGAGCCAGTAGTCTGGCCCGAACCGGTGCGGCGGATAGTCGCGAGTAGAACTCGTATAGATCGGAAGAGCGTCGCGGCCTGAGAATCAGGCCGCGGTGACGCATGAGCGAACGCTTAGGCGAGGCACACGCGAACCACCAGCGCGTAACCCGCATGCTCGTGGCATCCAGATGCCCACAACGCGCAACCGGGTGGTTGGAGTGACCTCCAAAGGCTCACTCGATTGCGCAACGCGTGGCCTGCCAGGCAATCAGACGCCATTGCCCGTCTTCCTGCGTATGGATCGCCGTGTAGGCGATCGGAAACAGCAGCGCCCCGTTGTTCGCTTCCATTTCGATCAGCGCCCTGCCGGTGACC
Source organism: Paraburkholderia sp. USG1 (assembly GCF_031570135.1). Taxonomy (NCBI): domain Bacteria; kingdom Pseudomonadati; phylum Pseudomonadota; class Betaproteobacteria; order Burkholderiales; family Burkholderiaceae; genus Paraburkholderia; species Paraburkholderia sp. USG1. The sequence continues at coordinate 113,741 of NZ_JAMWXW010000027.1, forward strand.
ACGCAGGTCTCCCGCCCAACCGGCAACACGTCTTGCGACTGCACCTCGATCTGACGGTAGCGGCGGCGACCCGCAACAATCCCGTCGATGAACTGCCGCTTCGTTTCCCGTTTGCCGTTCGTGTGAACGTAACTCACGTTCTCCGCGAGCAGCGTGTCGAGCGATGGGCCGTCGCCGTCGACCATCGCCCGGAAACGCTCTCGCTCGAGCCCGCGAATCGCTTCGATTATCTTTGCCGCCATCGCTCAGCCCCTCGCACCGGTGAGCCGAACGTGGCCACGGTCGTCAGAAGTTATATTGCAGATATAGCTGGTGGAAATTTATACCAGGATTCGGCTCTTTGATACCGCCGTTGGAAATATGCTGGAAGCGATAGCCCGCCTGATACTGCTGGCGGTTGCCGAACTGCATGCCCACGCCCGCCATGTCGGCGAACTGGAACGCGGTGCCTAGCGTAAAGGTCGAAGAGATACGGGGACTCGAGAGCAGGCGGATGCCCGCGCCCAGTTCGGCATACGGACGGATCGGCCCTGACTCCTTGATGAAGCGGATGATCGGCGTCACGCCGATTTCGCCGATATTGTCGTGCACGTTGCCTTCATTGGTGTGCCACCATGCCACGTGCGCTTCGCCGATCAGCGAGAAATGCCAGTCGCCGATCTGCCACCAGTTCAGATCCGGATCCCAGACGAAGCCGAGATCAAGCTTCTTGACGTGGCGATCACCCAGTCCACCGGCCACCTGCACGCCAAACTGGTCGGCCGACGTCAATCCCGACGCTCCCGCCAGCACGGCTCCAGCCGTAATTTTTAGCGCCAGGCCACGCAAAGTATTCTTTTTGTTGTTCATCTAACACCCGAGTTCCGTCGAACGTTGAACAATTAGTAACAGTTCTACGTATTCTAAGGTCTATCTCGATTTGGCGGATCGTATGAAGGATTCTCAATTTTCGCAATTAGTCACTTCAAAAGTGGCAAAAATCGGGCAGTTTGCATCACGAAGGCGATTTGTCAGGTAACTTCTACGTCGCGCACAAAGATAGCCAAGAAGGCGTACCATGGCTATTGAATCGTGAATTTCAATAGGGATTTACGGAACCTAGATGCCCTTACGGCCTCTAAGCATTAGCACTCGGCAAATCAGAGTGCTAACATCCAACGCTGGAGTCGTTACCTGAACAAGCTTTTGTCTGATTCCAAAGGAGTTTCCTACGTGAGCCACGCAATGACCCTTCCGAGTACTTTGAGCCCGTCGTCGGCTAAGGCCGCTTCGGCAGGTGCACTGGCGCTCTCGCATTCCTCGCTGCTGCCCGGCCAACTGGGCAATATCGACGCCTACATCCAGGCCGTAAATCGGATTCCGATGCTGACGCCGGCGGAAGAACGCCAGTTCGCCACCGAATTTCGCGAGCAGGACAACCTTGAGTCCGCGCGCCGCCTCGTCCTGTCGCACCTGCGGCTGGTCGTGTCGATCGCGCGCAACTATCTGGGCTATGGACTGCCGCACGCCGACCTGATTCAGGAAGGCAATATCGGCCTGATGAAGGCCGTGAAGCGCTTCGATCCGGAGCAGAACGTGCGCCTCGTGTCGTACGCGATGCACTGGATCAAGGCCGAGATCCACGAATACATTCTGCGCAACTGGCGGATGGTGAAAGTCGCCACGACCAAGGCGCAGCGCAAGCTGTTCTTCAACCTGCGCAGCCACAAGCAAGGGCTGGGCGCGTTCACGCCGGACGAGATCGAAGGTCTCGCCAAAGAGCTGAATGTGAAGCGCGAAGAAGTCTCCGAAATGGAAACGCGCCTCTCGGGCGGCGACATCGCGCTGGAAGGCCAGGTTGAAGACGGCGAAGAGTCGTACGCGCCGATCGCCTATCTGGCCGACTCGCATAGCGAACCGACCGCCGTGCTGGCTTCGCGTCAGCGCGACAAGCTGCAAAGCGACGGTATTGCGAGCGCGCTGGACGCACTGGACGCCCGCAGCCGCCGTATCATCGAGGCACGCTGGCTGAAGGTGGAAGACGACGGTTCAGGCGGCTCCACGCTGCACGAACTGGCCGACGAATTCGGTGTATCCGCCGAACGTATTCGCCAGATCGAGGCGAGCGCAATGAAGAAGATGCGCGGTGCACTCACCGAGTATGCGTAAAGCCTGAAGCGTTTCAGCACGCCGGTTTGTCCGGCGCGCGGTAGCCACGCCGCCAAGCCTCGCCTTCGAAAGACGGCGGGGCTTTTTTTCGCCCACGCCGCGCCGCGCCGCGCGTTGATCGCACACGCACGTTCGCACACCTTCGTACACCGGGATGCACGGTCAACGCGTTTCTTGACGTAACACAAACCACCTGGCAATACAGGCCAAACGGGGCAAGTCTCGCGACCCAATGCCGCAGTAGCGAACCGTTACGCGCGAGGTTCTGCTCCTAGAATCGGGATGCACTCGCCAGACCGTTGAAGCGGCCTGGCGCCAGCCGGATTCACCGGTGTGAAGCTGCTTTCTACCGATCATGACCATAGCCCTCAATCGCAATACCATCCGCCGCCCGAGCCTGCGTAAAAGGTTCGACGGCTGGGTGCGCGGACCCACGCTGGCGCGGGATATCGCCATCGTCCTCGCCATCAAGTTCGCATTGCTGATGGTGCTCAAGTACGCCTTCTTCAATCATCCGCAGGCAGAGCACATGTCGCTCCCGCCTGAGCAAGTCGCGCAGGCGCTGCTGTCCGTGCCTGCCCCGCATCCGTCCCAAGGTGATCAACATGCCCGTTAGCGAAGTCGTAG
>NZ_JAMWXW010000028.1:0-116484 GCF_031570135.1 Paraburkholderia sp. USG1
CGATCTCCGAGCCTTTTTCCAGTACGCACACGCCAATTTCAGCGCCTTGTTCCGCCGCCAGCTGCTTCAGGCGGATCGCCGCGGACAGCCCGGCCGGGCCGCCGCCGACGATCACGACGTCGTATTCGATTGCTTCGCGGGCGAGTTCATCGTCACCCAGGAATGTCGGGATTGACACAGCACCGATCTCCAATATTTTCTAATTGATGAAACAGCAGAATGCCGCGCTTGGGCGAATTGCTTGAACGCGTCGATCCGCGAAAGTCGCATCGAGTCGACCGGCCGTCAACCAGTCAACCCATAGATGCGATCCCACCTGTCGCCCCACGCAAATCCGGCATGTGCGCCACATTCATCGTCGGCCGCGTTGTCTGCGGGGGGAATACGGACCACGAACCATCGTCATGGCGGAAGAAGAAGATCGACAGTTCACCGGTCGCCCGCCTTGACTCCACACACACGTAACGCCACCGGCTCGCCCGGGAGTGACTGAAAAGCGTGACGCGTGCCCGCATCTGCGAATCTGGTCCGAACCACCTTTCCACAAGACGGCGCAACGACGTTTCCCGGGTATTCACTGCCTCTCCTCCCATACCAACTGACAAGGATGCGAGCCACGACCATCATCCGCCGGAGCCCCAGGATCGCCGACTGAACCACGATCCCGCCCAATGCTTCCAGGGACGACAGTAAGACAACGCTCTCCCAATGCCACCACCCCAGTGGAGTAGAACGCCCGCCTTCAGCGGCAATGCCGGCACTACCAACCGGACATTTCGCGATCCGCGGCAACAAGGTTTTCCCTAGCCTACCTGTTCCGGGTGGTTGCCCACTCACGCCCACCCTTTACCGTGGCGCTACAAAGTCCGCATTCCCGGCAGGAACAGCGATACCCGCCGGCAACAGGACTACAGGAGACAACCTATGACCGCATCCCCTGATTTCCAGGCAAAGTCCGCGTGGACAATGACCTTCCTGCTGACGGGGCTCGCCCTCATCAATTTCCTGGACAAGATCGTGCTCGGACTGGTGGCAGTGCCATTGACCGCTGAGCTGCATCTATCACCAGAGAAATTCGGGCTTGTCGCCGGCAGCTTCTTCTGGCTCTTTTCCATTTCCACCGTCCTGGTGGGATTTCTTTCGAACCGCTTCCAGACTCGCTGGTTATTGCTGGCAATGGGCCTGAGCTGGGCGGCACTCCAGTTGCCGCAAGCAATGGCGACGAGCGCACTAGGGCTTCTCATCTGCCGCGTGATCCTGGGCGCTGCCGAAGGCCCGGCGTTTCCGGTTTCCGTGCATGCGCTGTACAAGTGGTTCCCCGACCGGCAACGCAATCTGCCTGTCGCGATCATCAACCAGGGTGCGGCCTTCGGCATGCTACTCGCCGGTCTGCTGATTCCGCTCGTCACGAGACAGTGGGGATGGCGCATGAACTTTCTGCTGCTCGGCGCGATAGGCGCGGCGTGGAGCGTATTGTGGGCATGTTTCGGGCGAGAAGGAGGACTCGGCAGGCAGCAGGCCGCACCGATCGTGCGAATCCATGTGTCCCGATTGCCCTATCGGAGAATCCTCACGGACCGCTCTGTCCTCTCCGTGTTCGCACTCGGATTCACCGCCTACTGGACGTTGGGTCTGAGCCTGACCTGGATACCCACCTACCTCGAGAAAGGCCTCGGATTCAACGGCGTCGAAGCGGGTCGTTGCTTCGCCGTCGTGGTCGCGACTGCGACGCCGGTCAACGTGGGTCTGAGCTGGCTATCGCAGCGCATGCTCGGGCGCGGCGTATCCACGCGCAAGGCACGCGTCCATCTGATCTGTCTGTCGGCGGTTGCCGGGGCGTTGTTGTATATCACCCTCATGCTGCTTCACTTGCCGCCATTACAGAAAGTAGCGCTACTCGCGATCGCGGGCGCGCTGCCCACTCTGAGCTTTACGCTGGCCCCCGCGCTGCTCGCCGAAATGGTCCCGGACACCCAGCGCGGATCGCTCGTCGCCATCCACACGGCACTCGCAAGTCTTGGCGCCGCATTCGCTCCGGCCGTGATGGGACGGATCGTACAGGTCTATGGCGGCGGCAATAGTCACGCGTACGAACTCGGTTTCACGGTCAGCGCCGTACTGCTCATCGCTGCCTCCGTCGCCGCGCTGCGCTGGCTTCATCCCGATCGCTCGCACAGAACACTCAATCACTTTGCCACGCAAGCCGCAGCTTGATGCGCATCTGGCCAAGTCGGCGCAGATAAGGGCAACAGCCGCTGCGCATGCGCAAATTCCTTCCAATCAACAGAGGCGCCATGATCAGACCTGGTAACAACGCTCAGAGCACAATGATCGCAGCAGAGTACGATTACGTCGTCGTAGGCGCAGGCTCTGCGGGCTGCGCCGTAGCCGCCAGACTGGCGGAAGACCTGTCGGTCACGGTCGCTCTGCTCGAGGCGGGTCCGCATGACCACCACCTGAGCGTATGGGTGCCGATAGGTCTGGCATCTACCGTGCAAAAAGCCGGTCCGCGCAACTATGCGTACTACACGGAACGCCAGCCCGGCCTTGACGGACGCCCTTCATTTCAGCCGCGCGGACGCGGCCTGGGCGGCAGTTCGTCGATCAATGGCATGGTCTACGTTCGCGGACATCGCAACGACTACGACGAATGGGCGGCCCTGGGTTGTACGGGTTGGGGCTATGACGACGTGCTGCCCTACTTCCGCCGCAGCGAATGCAACCAGCGCCACGCCGGACGCACCGACGATCCGTGGCACGGTGGCCACGGCCCGCTGCATGTCAGCGACCTGCGTTCGCCCAACCCGTTCTCTCATCGTTTCGTGAACGCCGCCCTGCAAGCGGGATTGCCGCTTAACTCGGACTTCAACGGCGCGGAGCAGGAAGGCGCCGGCCTTTATCAGGTCACGCAATTCAACGGCGAACGCTGGAATGCCGCGCGTGCCTACCTGCACAACGGCAATGCGAAAGATCCAGACCTGAACGGCGGCCGCCTGAACCTCGATGTTCTTCCGGACGCCCAGGTACTTCGCCTCGTCGTCGAGGACAAATGCGCGCGCGGCGTGCGCGTGGTGCGTGCCGGCATCGAGCAGACGGTGCGGGCCCGGCGCGAAGTCGTGCTCAGTTGCGGCGCCTTCAATTCGCCGCAACTGCTGATGGCTTCGGGCATCGGACCGGCCGGGCATCTGCGCAGCCACGGTATCGATGTCATACAGGATCTGCCCGGGGTCGGCGAAAATCTGCAGGATCACCTCGATGTGATCGTCAACAAACAGGTCAAGTCTAACGACCTCTACGGCTACTCAGCGGGCGGCCTTCTGCGGCTCGCATCCGGCATGTGGCGTTATCGGCGCGACCGCAGCGGCATGGTCAGTTCCAATTTCGCGGAGGCAGGCGCCTTTGTGAAGACCCGCCCCAACCTGGCCGTCCCGGACCTGCAGCTAGCCTTCGTTCTCGCTCTGCTCGGTAATCGCACTGTGGCGAAACGTAGCAAGCTCGGACATGGCTACTCCTGCCATGCTTATATCTTGCGTCCGCAGAGCCGCGGTCATGTGCGTCTGCGTAGCGCGGACATGCGCGACGCACCGTCGATCGATCCGCGCTTTCTGTCAGCAGAGGCCGACATGGACGCGCTGGTCGCCGGCGTCAGAATCGTTCGCCGTATCTTTGCGCAGCCTGCGCTGGCCGAAGCGGGCGGAAAGGAACTGCTGACGGACGATTTCGGACCGGACGATTCGAACGAAGAGGCGATCCGGGCGTTCGTGCGCAGCCACGCCGACAGCGTCTTTCACCCGGTCGGCACGTGCAAGATGGGCATCGACGCAATGGCCGTGGTCGACCCGGGCCTGCGTGTGCACGGCATCGAAGGGCTGCGCGTAGCCGACGCGTCGATCATGCCGACGCTGATCGGCGGCAACACGAATGCGCCCGCCATCATGATCGGCGAAAAAGCCGCCGATCTGATCCGCGCCGACAACCGCGCCGACAACCGATAGCGTGCCGTTCCGTTCGTTAAACCCGCCAGTGACAACAACGCACGAAAAGGATCCGGCATACGCGAATCGCGTCCGCCTGTGAAACCGCCCCCACCGCCGCGAGCCCTATATTCCCCGGCATATGCGGGCCCAGACAAATGGAGACATGACATGCAAGCAACAGAGAGCGCACCCGATTCGACAGTGGTGCGCGCCGATTCCGACGACACCTGGCCGTTCGCCGTCGAACGCTACACGCCGACCATCGGTGCGGAGATTCGCGGCGTCGATCTGCGCGATCCGCTCGACGACGAAACCTACGCTGCACTGCGCCGCGCACTATTGAAGTTCAAGGTGCTGTTCTTCCGCGACCAGGACATCACGCCGGCGCAGCACGTCGCGATGGCGAAGCGATTCGGTGAACTGGAGATCCATCCCGCGTTTCCCCATCATCCCGAGCACCCGGAACTGGTGATACTCGGCCGTAACGATACAAAGCGCGGCCGCGAAAACCTGTACCACTCTGACGTATCGTGGCGCGAGATTCCGTCGATGGGCTCCATGTTGCGATGCGTGCAATGCCCGGAGGTCGGCGGCGACACCATGTGGATCAACATGGTAGCGGCCTATGACAATCTGCCCGACGACGTGAAGACAAGAATCGCCGGCCTCAATGCGGTCCACGACGTCCTCCCGCTATTCGGTATTGCGGTGCCCAAGGAGCAGCACGCGGCAATGCGCGCGAAGTTTCCGCCCGTCGAGCATCCGGTTGTGCGAGTCCACCCCGAAACCGGCGAGAAGATCCTCTACGTCAACGAGGCGTTCACCACTCATCTGTCGAACTACGGCCAGTTGACCGCCAGGGAATATCGCGTCGGCTTCGACTACAAGCTCGCCGAAATAGATCTGCTGCAGTATCTGTTCCGCCAGGCCCAGGCGCCGGAATATCAGGTGCGTCTCAAGTGGCGTCCGAACACGATCGCCTTCTGGGACAACCGCTCGTGTCAGCACTACGCGGTCCAGGACTATTTCCCGGCACCGCGTCACATGATGCGTGCGACGGTGATCGGCGATCATCCGGTCGCAGCGTGAGTTCGATGCGCCCCGAAGAACCTGAGGAAACGCAATGAAAACGTTGAACACCTTCTACATCGGCGGCCAATGGGTCGAGCCGTCTGCCGGCGGCACGCAGACGGATATCGTCAATCCGGCCACCGAAACGCTGACCGGACACCTCGCAATGGGAACGGCGCAAGATGCGGATCGTGCCGTCGCCGCGGCGCGATCCGCCTTTCCGGCCTGGTCGGAATCGAGCCGCGCCGAACGGGTCGCGCTGCTCGAGCGGATCGTCGAATGCTATCGCGCACGGCTCGACGACATCGCCGAGGCGGTCCGCATCGAGATCGGTGCGCCCATCACGCTGTGCAGGCATCTGCAGGCCGCAATCGGCCTCTCGCAACTCGAAGCCGCACTGGAAACGCTGCGCCATTTCGAGTTCGAGACTCATCACGAAAAGAGCTATGTGCGCCGCGAAGCGGTGGGCGTCGCGGCACTGATCACGCCGTGGAACTGGCCGTTGAATCAGATCGCCGCCAAAGTCGCGCCGGCCATCGCCGCCGGTTGCACCGTCGTGCTGAAGCCTTCCGAAATCGCTCCGCTGGACGCTGTCATCTTCGCGGAAATCATGCACGCAGCGGGAACGCCGCCCGGCGTATTCAACATGATCTTCGGTGAGGGACGTGTGGTCGGCGCGCGGCTGTCGTCGCATGCCGACGTCGATATGGTATCGATTACCGGCTCGACACGCGCCGGCGTCGAAGTGGCCGTGAGCGCCGCGCTCACGGTCAAGCGCGTAGCCCAGGAACTCGGCGGCAAGTCACCCCTGCTGATTCTCGACGACGCCGATTTGCAACAGGCAGTGACAAGCGGCGTGATGCAGTGCATGGTCAATTCCGGACAGACCTGTGTCGCACCGACCCGCATGCTGGTGCCGCGCGAACGATACGACAACGCCATTGCGATTGCTGCGGAGGTGGCCAATGGGATCGTCGTCGGCGATCCAGCGGACCCGGCCACCAGGATGGGCCCGATCTCGAACCGCGCGCAATACGAGAAAGTCCAGCACATGATCCGGACCGGTATCGAGGAAGGCGCTCGCGTGATTGCCGGCGGTCCCGGCAAGCCGGAAGGATTTGCACAGGGCTTTTACGCGCGCCCAACCGTCTTCGCGGATGTCAGCAACGGCATGAAGATCGCCCGCGAGGAAATTTTCGGACCGGTGCTCGTGATGATTCCGTACGACGGCGAGGAACACGCCATTGCGATCGCCAACGACACGGAATACGGTCTTGCGGGCTATATCGCCACCAGTAATCCCGACCGGGCGCGCCGCGTGGCTGCGCGCCTGCGCGTGGGATCGGTGCGAATCAATGGCGCGATGCTCGACATTACGGTTCCCTTCGGCGGCTACAAGACATCCGGGAACGGGCGGGAGTATGGCCGGGAAGGGTTGGCCGAATTTCTCGAGTGCAAATCGGTGACGGGCTAGGAATCTGTGCAAAGGGCCTGCTCATCATCATGAGCAGGCCCCGGGGTCATTGCGGGAAAGCTTGAGATGCTTTTACAACGTGGATAACGTCACGGCGTTCGTCACCGACTTTACGCCTTCCACGCCTTCAGCGGCCTGAGTCGCCAGAGCGACCTGCGCCTGTTCTGGCACGGTTCCTTCCAGTATCACCACGCCGTTGTGCGCTCGCACCGTAATCGTGGCGGCCCTCAGCCCTTTCGTTTTGCTCAGCGCGCGAACCACGCTCTTCTGAAGCGCATGATCAGCGGCCTTGATGGCTTTCACGTCCGATGCATACGAGCGGCCTGATGCAGGGACCGCATCGCTGCCCTGCGCCTGCGCGTTAACCGACGCCAGAACGAGCAGCACCCCACCCACCCGTGTGAATACCTTGTTTTGATTCATCGATGTTTTCCTGTTGTTGTATCGGAACGTCGAAAACAGATACGACAGCGCTCCCGAACGACGCCGCCAGGCGGCGTCTGTCCCGAACGCGTACCGTAGTTAGAAACGATGCGTCATGCCGAGCACCGCAAGAATCTGCTTCGAACCGGTGGCCACGCCCGTGACGCCAGGCCAGCTCATGTTCGCCGTGCCGTTGTTCTTCAGGTAGCCCGCGCGCATGTAAAGACTCGTACGCTTGGAGAGGCTGTGGTCGACGCCGACTTCGATACCCGGCGTATTGTCGTGGACCCCACGCACGTCCCGTTCAATGGCGGCGATTTCGATCACGTCCGCTGGCGTGGCCTGGATCGTCGCACCCAGTTCGATAATGCTGTACGAGTGAACCAGCGAAGCAAGCGGCAACCTGACGGCCGGCGTGACGGTGACCATCGCACCTGCCGGCGCATCCTTTGGCCGGTTATACGAATAGTTGAACTGGAAGTTCACGATGCCCACCCGGTATGCCAGCGCGCCGGTGAAGTGCTCCGTGCCCATCAGGTCGAATGTGGTGAGCAGCGTCGGGGCACTGGGCACCAGCGGCGCGCTCTCCTGCGATCCGTGTTGATATTGATAACCGACACCGGCGTAAAAACCATAGCCGGAATAACTCGCAGCCAGGTCGACCATCGCGCCGGACCGAACCGGCACGGGTTGCGTCACCGTGGTCGGCATCCCGTACATGGCGTAGACATGCACGCCTCTCATGTCGGGCGACGTGTAGAAGATCGAATTGCTGGTGCGTCCGGACACGTACTGCGTTGCGAGCGTGGAGCGATCGGTTGCGCTGGCGAGGTCGGCCGCTGCCAGCGGCGACATCACCTCGTTGCCGCGGAACGGATCGGTGAAGTAGACGGCCCAGAAGCTCGGCTGATACTGACGGCCGAAGCTCAACTGGCCATAGGAATCGTGCTTGAGTCCCACCCACGACTGCCGGTAGAACATCGCCGAGCTGTCGGCAAAAAACGCTCCGTTGTTGATGTTGAAGCCGGTTTCGACGTCGAACACAGCCTTCAGCCCGTTACCGAGGTCTTCGCTCCCCTTCAGGCCGAACAGGGAACCGGTTGAGCCGCCGCTTCGTTCGGAATACGAATGTTTTCCGCCATTATCCAGGTACTGGACGAACACGTCCGCTACCCCGTACAGCGTCACGCTCGATTGAGCCGCCGCTCCTCCGGCGGCGAGAATCAATGTTGCCCCGCAAATACTCTGACTCATGAAACGCATGCATGTCTCCTCTTTGTGTTTGCCGTGTCCGACGGACACAGGTAAATCAACTCATGCATATGTCCGCCGGGACGACGGCCGGCAATAGTCCGGTCGGTCGTTGCGAGCCCATATTGCAGGGACGTCCGGGCAGATCACCTACCCAAACGGAGGGGGGACGGGAATACCCCGAGCGATGAAAGGAGGTAGCGATACACATCGAACCTTCCCCCCCGACGCAGGGGGCGGCTGGGATTCGGCGTTCAAATAGGCTCTGTGATATCGATCACCCAGGGCCGACACGAGCCTCGCGCAGACACATGCAATGCCCTGTTTCAACGAGAGCCCGGCCTGATCCGTCTTCCATCAATCAAATGATTGCTTCAGCAAGCGAGATATCCATGTCTGCCATCCCATCGGATCGTTCAACGCGGCGGGTCGTGCATACCCGGCGTATCGAGTGCATCGGCTTCGAACGAAGCGACGGCCTGTTCGACATCGAAGGCCACATCCGCGATACGAAGGCCGAAGATTCAGACCTGCTCTTCAAGACCGTGCCGGCCGGCTCGCCGATTCACGACATGCGCATCGTGGTCACGATCGATTCAAACCTCCTGATCCATCGCATCGAGGCTCATACGGACTCCTCGCCGAGCCGCTTTTGCACGGAAATCAACGAGGCGTATGCCCGTCTCGAAGGCGTGACCATCGGCGCGGGGTTCATGAAAGAGGTCAAGAGCCGCCTTTCCGGTCCGAAAGGCTGCACGCATCTGACCGAACTGCTCGGCCCCATTGCCACGACGGCGATCCAGACATTGATGGGGTGGCGCAAGGCAGCGCCCGCCACGAGCGAGTCCGCAGACGCGGCAGGCAGCGCTCAGGCTCATCCAATGGTCGACACCTGTTACGCATGGCGCGCGGGCGGCGACGTCGTGCAATTCGTGTCGCGGCGCAAACAGGAACCGGCGCGAGGCGACGCGCTCGCTGCCGAGGCGACGCGGCCGCCAGACCGTTGATGATCCGGGAAGACACTCCCCCGCTGAACGTGAAAACGCTACCTGCGCTGCGCTACAATATGCCGGTTATCATTTCGTCCTTTGGCCCACGCCGACCAGGCGCGAAGCCGGGGCGCGCAAGGCGCAGGTCACGATGCCGCAGAATTCCCCTCCCGTGGACCCACGCCGCTCCCAACGCGGCGCCGCGGAATCCCGAGCCGATCCCCGATTGATTCCGCCGCGCGATACCGCCCGCGTCGTCGCACGAGAACGTCTGCTGACCCAGCTACTCGACTCCCGGCGCAACCGTTGCGTCGTCCTCCAGGGCCCCGCCGGCTGCGGCAAGACGAGCCTGCTGATCGCGTGGCGCGAGGCCTTGCTTTCGCTCGGTTTCGATATCGCCTGGCTGACACTCGCGCCGGAAGACAACGAACTCGCGCACTTTCTCGACTACCTCGTCGCCAGCCTCGCCCAGGTCGACCCGGCGATGTGCCATGAAGCGGCCTTGCTAGGCGGCCGCGGCATGGACGACGAAGCGGTCGAACGCACGATCATCGCCCTTGTACGCGGCATTGCTACCCATTCGAACGATGTCGTGCTGGTGCTGGACGACCTGCATCACGTTGCCAATGCCCGCAATCACGAAGCATTGCAATGGCTGCTCGACTACGCGCCGGCGAATCTCCATCTCGTGCTCGTCTCGCGTGGCACGGTGCCCCTGTCGCTCGGACGTCCACGCGACCAGGGCCTCGTGCTGGAACTGGACATACGCGACCTGCGTTTCACGGCCGCCGAATCCGACGCCTTCCTCAGGGCGCAGTTGGGCGAGATCGGCCAGCGCGAAGCACGTCACATGCACGAGCTGACTGACGGCTGGGTGGCGGGACTGCAACTCTTCGCGATGCGTCTGAAAAGAAAGAGGCAAGGCACAACGGACCTCGCGCAGTCCGACCCGCTCGCGAACGCCCAACTTCTGGACGCTCGCGGGTTTGCGGCGTATTTCGAACGCGAAGTGTTGTCGCGCCTCGCGCCTTCCGAGGTGGAAATGCTGGTCAGGATGGCGAGCTGCGCGCGGGTATGCGCGCCGCTGTGCATCGCGTTGATCGGCGACGGGCAATCGCCTGCCGAAGTACGCGCGCTGCTCACAAGACTGGAAAACGACAATCTGTTCATCGCGCCGATCGAGAGTTCCGGTAGCGAGACGTGGTATCGGTTGAACCCGCTCTTTCGCGAGACGCTGCTCGAGCGTTTTCGGGCACGCAGCGAACTGCATCAGCGCGAGGTGCATCTGGCGGCGTGGCTCTGGTTTCGCGACCACCGCCAGCACGACGACGCCGTGCGGCACGCCTTACTCGCGGGCGAGCCTGCGGCAGCCGCCGATCTAGTGCTGCGCGTTGCCCGGACCATGCAGATCGAGGGCGATCTGCGCAAGCTGGTCGGGCTGATACGTCTGCTCCCGCTCGCCGAAGTGCAAGCCCGCATCGGACTGCGCTTGTGGATGTTGCATCTGCAACTGTATGCGCGCGAATTCGACGCCTGCGCCGCGGCTATCGCGCGCCTGCACGCCGACATCCCCGAAGGCGATACGCATTCGCGCTATCGGCTCATCCTGTTGCAGGCGGCCCTCGCCGTCCAGCGCGACGATACGGACGAAGCGATATCGGTGTTGCCGCACCTGCGGCAAATCCCCGCGCACGCCGACAGCCTCGCCGTGGGCGGGCGCAACAACCTGCTGTCATGGATTCACATGCGCCGCGGTGAATACGATGAAGCGCGGCGCGTTCAGAGCGAGGCGCCGCAACTTCTCGTGGATGGCGTACCGCTCATGGGCACTTCGGCCGGCATGCTGAACGGCCGCTGCATTGCAGGTTTCAGCTATGCATTGGAGGGCAAGTTCATTCAGGTGGAGCGCATCAGCCGCGACGTTCTGTTCGAGGCGGATCAACGCGGCAGCGCCGCCGCCGAAGCCGCATGTTTCGCGGCGGCACTCCTCGGCGAAGTGCTGTACGAATTCAACGAACTGGAGGCGGCCCGCAAACTTCTGGAGGATCGCGTCGACGTGCTCGAACGCGTGTCCATTCCGGACTCCGTATTGCGTGTCCTGACTGTGCTGTCAGCGGTCCATTGGGCAGAGGGACACCACCTCGATGCGTTCGCCTATCTCGAACGCCTCGAAGAATACGCGACGCAATACGGTTTGCCTCGGCTCATCGCCCATAGCGTGACCGAGCAGATTCATCGGCATCTGCTGAGCGGTCAGTTCGATGCGGCGGAGGCCGGCCTCGCCCGGCTCGACATGATCGCGGCGCGTGCGGCGGGCACCGTGACGGACGCTGCGACCGGCACCTCGGCGGAAATCCACGCCATGACGGAGAGCTCGCACATCAACTGGAGCATCGCCCACGAAGATTTCGAGGGCGCCGCAGGCCGTCTTCAGGCGCTGATCCCATTCTGCGAGGCGCGCGGCTGGCAACGGCACATCGCGCACTTCCAGATGCAAGCTGCCGTGGTCGATGCGCGCCGCGGCCGGGCCGACGCCGCGCGCGAAGCCGTGCTCGCCGCGTTGCGCCGAGGTCACCGGCTGGGCCTCGTGCGCAGCCTGCTCGACGCCGATCCCGGCGCGCTGGATCTTATTACCGCAGTGGTGCAAGGCGAAGCGCACGATCCGGTTTTGTCCTTCTATGTGAGCCGGCTGAACGCGGCGCAGAAGGCCGCTTCGTCCAGCGGAGCGGAGCCGGCCGTCAAACCCGCCAACCGAAGCGCGCCGCCCGCTGCCGCCGAAACGTTGAGCGAGCGCGAGGCCCGGGTCGTCGGCCTGCTTGCGCAAGCGTTGCCGAACAAGAAGATTGCACGCACGCTCGGCATTTCGCCTGAGACCGTCAAGTGGCATCTGAAGAACATCTACGGCAAGCTCAGCGTGACGAGCCGCGACGAGGCGGTGGCACGCGTACGCGATCTCGAACTGGGCTCGGCCTCCGTTGCCGGCGAAGAGACGGACTGACGCACCCCACGTCTTCGCGTGCTCGGCACGGGTGGTTCCTCACCGTTCTGCTCCATCCCTCCTCGCTACCCACCTCGGGTGGTTCGCTCCTGGCCACGAGCCACTATCCTATAAGTCAAGGGGTCGCGCAGCCGTTCACGGCAGGCGCGCCTCACACAACCAACGCCGGTGCGCGCCGTCGCGCGCGCTGAAGCTCAGGAGACAAGCGTAATGACTACGCTCATGGCTAGTGAATACACCGCAGCCCCTTACCGTCCCGTACGCTTTCCGGAACGGCGCCCGCTCGTCGAACGCCGCCCCGACGGCACGTTGATGCTGAGCTCCGCCAGTCCGCCGCCCGACATCGCGCAGAACAGCTTCGCGGCGTTCGTCCCCGAATGGGCCGAGCGCCGCGGCGATAGTCTGGCATTCTGCGAACGCGACAGCAGCGGTGCCTGGCGCACGATCAGCTGGCGCGAACTGTGGCATCAGTTGCAAACGGTGGCTGCCTGCTTGCTGGAGATGGGCCTCGGCCAGCAGCGCCCGCTAGTCCTGCTCTCGGGCAATTCGATCGAACAGGCGGTACTTCTGCTCGCAGCCGAGTATGTAGGGATTCCTGCCGCACCGGTTTCGCCGGCCTACTCCACGCTCAGCAAAAATTTCGCACGCCTGAAAGGCGTGCTCGAACTGGTGCCGCCTGCGGCCGTGTTCGTGCAGGATGCGGCAGCATTCGAACGCGCGCTCGCAATCGACGAATTGGCGGCAACGCCTGTCATCGCCGCACGCAACGTCCAACTCTCCCAACACGCATGGGCCGACCTGCTTGCCGCCGACATGACCCCAGCGCGCGCCGCCGCCGTTGCCGCGGCGCATGCCGCCATCCGCAAGAGCGATACCGTCCGCGTCCTCTTCACGTCGGGCTCGACCGGAACGCCGAAAGGCGTGCCGCTTGCTTATAGCAACCTCAGGGCAGTCGCCGCCTATTACGCCGACAATCTCGGCTGGCTGCGGGAATCGCAGCCGGTGTTTCTCGACTGGCTGCCGTGGCATCACGGCCTCGGCGGCGTCCTGAACATCGGGCGCTCCGTACAATTCGGCGCGACTCACTATATCGATGACGGCCGCCCGCTGCCCGGTCTGATCGAGCGCACCGTTCGCAACCTGCGTGAAGTGTCGCCTACGGTTTTCACCAGCGTTCCGTCCGCATGGGCCGTGCTGGCAGGCGAACTCGAACGCGACCCCGTGCTCGCCCGCAGCCTGTTCGCCAATGTGCAGTATTTCGGCTACGGCGGCGCAAGTTTGCCGACAGACGTGTGGCACCGTATCCAGCGTGTGGCGGTGGAGACGATCGGCAAACGCATCGTCTTCTCGACGGGCCTCGCCTGCACCGAGACGAGCGGCATGGGCACCTATTGCGGCTGGCCCGCAACGGATCTCGGCAACATCGGCGGCCCGGTGCCGGGCTCCGAAGTGAAGCTCCTGCCGCTCGAAGGCGGCGACGGCCGCTACGAAATCCGCATGCGCGGCGCGAATGTGTTTGCCGGCTACATCGGCAATGCAGTGCTCACCGCCGCCGCTTTCGACGAGGAAGGCTACTTCCGCCTGGGCGATGCCGTGCGCCTCGCGAATCCGGAAGACCCGGCCGAGGGCCTGCTCTTCGCCGGGCGGGTGGTCGAAGACTTCAAGCTGACGAACGGCACCTGGGTGCGAACCGGCGCGGTCCGGCTCGGCTTGCTCGACCTGTGCGCCCCGCTCATCTCAGACGCGGTGATCTGCGGCCACGACCACGAATTTCTCGCGGCGCTCGCCTGGCCGAACGTGGCTGCCTGCCGGCGCCTCGCACCCGAACTCGCCGAGCTCGAAGCGGCGGCGCTGGTCGAGCATCCGGTCGTGGTCGCCGCGCTGCGCGAACGTCTCGCCGGCCACCAGGGCGGCGGCGCCAGCCGGACGATCGAACGCGTGATGCTGATGGCCGAGCCTCCTTCGATCGACGCCAATGAAATCGCCGAAAAAGGCTACGTGAATCAGGCCGTGACCCGCGCGCGCCGCGCCCATCTGATCGAACAGCTCTACCATCCAGAACCTGCGGTGCATATCGCCCGCGCGCGATAACACCGTCCGCCGACCTTATGCCGATCTCATTCTCAGGAATTTAGTGATGCAAATTACCCGTACCGTTTTTCGTGACGATCATGAAATGCTGCGCACCACGGTGCGTCGCTTCCTGGAGCGGGAGTGCGCTCCCAGACAGGTCGAATGGGACAAGGCCGGCCGCGTCGACCGCGATACATGGTTAAAGGCGGGCCGCGAGGGTTTGCTGTGCCTCACGTTGCCGACGGAATACGGCGGTGGCGGCGGCGACTTCGGCCACGCGGCGATTCTCAACGAGGAAGTGAATCGCGCCGGCCTGAGCGGTCTCGGCTTCGGCGTGCACTCGGACATCATCGCCCCATACATCGCTCGCATCGGCAATGAGGAGCAGAAGCAGAAGTGGCTGCCGAAGACGTGTACCGGCGAAGCAATCCTCGCGATCGGCATGACCGAGCCCGGCACCGGCAGCGATCTGAAGGCGATACGCACCACCGCCTTGCGCGACGGCGACGAGTACGTGATCAACGGCAGCAAGACCTTCATCAGCAACGGCCTGAACGCCGATCTGATCATCCTGGTCTGCAAGACCGATCCCAGCGCAGGCTCCAGGGGCGTCAGCCTGATCGTCGTCGAGGCGACCCGCGAGGGGTTCCGCCGTGGCCGCAAGCTCGACAAGGTCGGCATGCACTCGCAGGACACTGCCGAGCTGTTCTTCGACAACGTGCGCGTTCCCGTGAGCAATCGTCTCGGCGAAGAGGGCAAGGGCTTCGCTTACCTGATGGGCGAACTGCCGCAGGAGCGGCTCTCGATTGCGATCGGCGCCGCCGCAAAACTCGAAGCCTGCCTCGAGCACACGATCAACTACGTCAAGGACCGCAGAGCCTTCAATCAGACCGTGTGGGACTTCCAGAACACGAAGTTCAAGCTGGCCGACATCAAGGCGCAGGCAACCGCCGTGCGCGTGCTGGTCGACCACTACCTCGCCGAGCACGTGCGCCGGCGTCTCACTCTGGAAGAAGCGGCGATCGCCAAGCTGTTCGCGACCGAATCGCTCGGCAAGGCACTCGACGACATGGTGCAACTGCACGGCGGCTACGGCTACATGCTGGAGTACCCGGTGGCCCGAGCGTTCGCCGACGCACGCGTCAACCGTATATATGGCGGCACGAGCGAGGTCATGCGCGACCTCATCTCCCGCAAGCTGTAATTCGAACATTCCATTTCCAAGGAGCAGTGATATGACTCGTAACGTGTTCGTCGCCGGCGTCGGCATGATTCCGTTCAAAAAGCCCGGAACCAGCGACCCCTACGACGTGATGGGCGCGGGCGCCGTGCGCGAAGCACTGGCCGATGCCGGAATCGATTACGCGGACGTGCAGCAGGCCTACGCCGGCTATGTGTATGGCGATTCGACCTGTGGTCAGAAAGCGCTCTATCACGTCGGCATGACCGGCATTCCTGTCATCAACGTGAACAACAACTGCGCGACGGGTTCGTCGGCCTTGTTCCTTGCGCGTCAGGCCGTGCAAAGCGGCGCGGTCGATTGCGCGCTCGCGGTGGGTTTCGAATTCATGCAGCCGGGCGCGCTGTCGTCGAAGTGGAGCGATCGTGCGCCAGCGCTCGAACGCGCGCTGAATCTGGTCAACGAACTGGTGGACCGCACCGACCTGCCGGGCGCGATTCGCCAGTTCAGCGGCGCTGGCCGCGCCCACATGGAAAAGTACGGCACGAAGCTCGAAACGTTCGCGAAGATTCGCGCGAAGGCCAGCCAGCATGCCGCGCGCAATCCCCTCGCCGTGTTCCGCACTGTCGTGACGCCGGAAGAGGTGCTGGCGTCGCCAATGATCTGGGAAGGCGTGCTCACGCGTCTGATGGCCTGCCCGCCGACCTGCGGCGCAGCCGCGGCAATCGTGGTGTCGGAGGAATTCGCCCGCAAGCGCGGCTTGCGCACGGATGTGCTGATCGCCGGCCAGTCGTTGACCACCGACCAGCCCAGCACCTACGACACGCGCGACATGATCCGCGTGGTCGGCTTCGACATGACGCGGGCGGGCGCGAAGCTCGCTTACGAGCAGGCCGGCGTCGGACCGGAAGACATCGACGTGATCGAGCTGCACGACTGCTTCGCGCAGAACGAACTCCTGACCTACGAAGGTCTGGGTCTGTGCGCGGAAGGCGAAGCTGAAAAGCTCGTCAACGACGGCGACAACACGTATGGCGGCAAATGGGTCGTCAACCCGTCGGGCGGCTTGCTGTCGAAGGGGCATCCGTTGGGCGCCACCGGTCTCGCGCAGTGCTACGAACTGACGCATCAATTGCGCGGCACTGCCGAGCAACGCCAGGTGGAAGGCGCGAAGGTCGCGCTTGCTCACAATCTGGGACTCGGCGGAGCGTGCGTCACGACCGTCTACAAGGCCGCCTGATGCGCCGCTTCCCACGGAGTGCCCGACATGATCGATAAAAAACACATCGGCAAAGTGATTCCCGCGTTTCGCACCGTGGCCGAAGCGGGTCGGTTGCGATTCTTCGCCAAGGCAACCGGCGAAACCAACCCGGTCTACTTCGACGAATCCGCGGCCCGCGACGCGGGCCACCCGAATCTGCCCTTGCCGCCCACCTTTCTGTTCTCACTCGAACTGGAGCAGCCGGACAAAAGCTGGCGCGACGAGATCGGCATTCAGGTCGCGCGCATTCTGCACGGTGAACAGTCATTCACCTATCACCGGATGGCCTACGCCGGCGACGTGCTGCTGTTCGAATGCCGCATCGCCGACATTTACGACAAGAAAGGCGGCGCACTCGATTTCGTGGTGCGCGAGACACGCGTGACCAACCAGAAAGGCGAGCATGTGGCCGACATGCGCAGCGTGCTGGTACACCGCAACGGCTGAGAGGAGACACGAATGAGCACATCGAGCTTCAACGAGGTCAAGGTCGGCGACACGCTGCCGCCGCTGACGCTCGCGCCCATCGACCGCACGACGCTAGCGCTCTTTGCCGGCGCTTCGGGCGATCACAACGCGGTCCACATCGACCTCGACTTCGCGCGCCGCAGCGGCATGCCGGACGTATTCGCTCACGGCATGCTGTCGATGGCGTACCTCGGCCGTTTGCTGAACGCCTGGGTCGATCAGCGGCAACTGCGGCAATTCGGCGTGCGCTTTGTCGGCATCACGCATCTCGGACACCGGATCACGTGCAGTGGCCGGGTCGTCGAGAAGTTCGAGGCCGAAGGCGAGCGCCGCGTGAAAGTGGAGATTCAAACGGCCAATCAATATGGCGAACCGCGCGTCCTCGGCGACGCTGTGATCGCCTTGTAATCCGTATCAATCAAGGAGACAGGAAATGGGAAAGCTTGACGGCAAAGTGGCGCTCGTCACCGGTTCGGGTCGCGGCATCGGCCGTGCGATCGCCGAGAAACTGGCGAGCGAAGGCGCACGCCTCGTCATTAACGACCTCGACGCCGACCCGGCGCACGAAACGGTCGAAGCATTGAGGAAAATGGGCACGGAAGCCGTGGCCTGCGTCGGCAACGTGGGCGCGCCGGACTTCGCCGATCGCTTCATCAATACGGCGATGAGCACGTACAAGGGCATCGACATCATCGTCAACAATGCGGGTTACACGTGGGACGACGTGATCCAGAAGATGACCGACGAACAGTGGTACGCAATCATCGACTGCCACATGACCGCGCCGTTCCGCATCCTGCGCGCCGCCTATCCGCATGTGAAAGCCCTTCACGCCGCCGACAAGGAGGCCGGCCGCGACGTGTACCGCAAGATCGTCAACATCTCGTCGACCTCCGCACTCAACGGCAACGCCGGACAGATGAACTACTCTTCGGCCAAGGCCGGCGTGATCGGCATGACGCGCGCACTGAGCCGTGAGTGGGGGCGCTTCAACGTCAACGTCAACTGCGTCGCGTTCGGCCTGATCCATACCCGCATGACGACCGCCGATGCGCATGCGGGCGCGACCGTGAAGATCGAAGGACGCGACATTCGAGTGGGCGTCAATCCCGAGGCCCTCAAGATGCACGCGCAGCGCAATCCGCTCGGTCGCGGCGGCACGCCCGAAGAAGCAGCGGGCGGCGTCTACCTGTTCTGCTCGCCCGAATCGAACTACATCACCGGTCAAACCATCGCGGTCGCGGGTAATCTGCAGTAGTTCACGTGGTCCCGGCGTTCCACCGGGATCCTGTCTTCGCCGGCATGCGTCGAACCGCATGCCGGCGTTTGCACTTTTCGACTACCGGGCGCGCAGGCTTCGCGCCGCCGCCCACTCGCCTCGTCAGTTGGCCGATGCCTTCCGGAGCCAAACCAACCATGACCGATCACACCCTCGTCACGCAAGCCGGCAATGCGCCGCCTTCCGTGAGCTATCCCTTCGATCCGCCTCCAACCTGCGGAAACGCGCTGGAGGTGGCGCCAGGCGTACGCTGGATTCGCATGCCGCTGCCCTACTCGCTCGACCACATCAACGTGTGGACGATCGCGGACGGCGAAGGCTGCGCTATCGTCGACACAGGCGCGCGCACGGATGCGGCAACAGCCTTATGGCGCCGCTTTTGCAGCGAGTCTTCGCTGACGCGCCCTGTCACGCGCGTTTTCGTCACGCATATGCACCCCGATCACGTGGGCATGGCGGGCTGGCTCACGCGGACTTTCGACTGTCGGCTGTGGATGACGCGCCTCGAATACCTCAATTGCCGTGTTGCCGCGTCGGACACCGGTCGCGAGGCGCCCGCCGACGGCGTGGACTTCTACCGTCGCGCAGGCTGGAGCACGGCGGCAATCGAGGTCTATCGCGCACGCTTCGGCCGCTTCGGGCAGCATATTCACGCACTGCCGGACAGCTTCCGGCGCCTGCATGACGCGGAGGAAATCGCGATTGGCCGGCACGCGTGGCGTGTGATCGTCGGCACCGGCCATTCGCCTGAGCACGCGTGTCTGTATTGTCCCGAACTGAAGTTGTTCATTTCCGGCGACCAGGTACTGCCGCGAATCTCATCGAATGTATCGGTGTATCCGCTCGAACCGGACGCCAATCCGATGGCGGGCTGGTATGCGTCGATTGCAAAGCTGAAGGAGCAGGTTCCGGACGACGTGCTCGTGCTGCCGGCCCATAACGACTGCTTCCACGGCCTGCACGCGCGGCTGGATCATCTGCGACGCAGCCAGGATCGCAGCCTCGACCGGTTGCGGCAAGCGCTCGGCGAACCTCGGCGCGCCGTCGACGTGTTCGGGGCGCTATTTGCGCGCAAGGTCGGCGAAGAGGATATGTCGCAAATGAGCCTCGCGACGGGTGAAAGCCTGGCATGCCTGAACTATCTGATCGGACGTGGCGAAGTTCAACGCGAACTTCGCGATGATGGGACGAACTGGTATTCGCTGGTGTCGTAACAATGCAAAGGGGCATCGCTGCGCGCCGCGGCGATGCCCCGTTTTCTCCAATGTGCTCTGTCAGTACAGCTCAGATCGCGTCGACCAGTTGCGGCACCGCATCGAACAGATCGACTTCCAGCCCGTAGTCGGCAATGCTGAAAATCGGTGCCTCCGGATCCTTGTTGATCGCGACAATAACCTTCGAATCCTTCATTCCCGCCAGATGCTGGATAGCGCCCGAGATACCGCACGCCACATACAGTTGCGGCGCGACGATCTTGCCCGTCTGACCGACTTGCCAGTCGTTCGGCGCGAACCCCGCATCGACCGCCGCGCGGCTCGCGCCGAGCGCGGCACCGAGCTTGTCGGCAAGCGGCGTGAGGACTTCGGTGAATTTCTCGTTGCTGCCGAGCGCACGGCCACCGCTCACGACGATCTGCGCATCACCGAGTTCGGGCCGGTCGCTTTTCGCGACCACGCGTTCGACGAAGGTGGACAGACCACTGTCCGCTACCGCTACACGTGTTTCAATCTGAGCCGCACCGCCTACGGCCGCTACGGCATCGAACCCCGTCGCGCGCACGGTCAGCACCTTCACCGGATCGCGGCTTTGCACCGTCACCAGCGCATTGCCGGCGTAGACAGGACGCTGGAACGTGTCCGGGCTCATGACCCGAACGATATCCGAGACTTGCGCCACGTCGAGCAGCGCCGCGACACGCGGAGCGACGTTCTTGCCTGCGCTGGTGGCCGGAAACAGGATGTGGCTGTAACCGGCGGCCAACGCGACAACCTGAGCCGCGATGTTTTCGGCGAGACCGTTAGCGAGTTGCGGCGCGTCCGCATGCAGGACGCGCGCGACGCCCCCGATCGCGCCGGCGGCTTTCGCCGCGCCGACCGCGTCATGTCCAGCCACGAGCACATGAACCTCGGCGCCGCATTGAAGCGCGGCCGCAACCGTGTTCAGCGTGGCCGTTCTGATCGAAACCTGGTCGTGTTCGGCCACGACCAGCACTTGATTGGATGCAGTCATATCGATTCCCTCAGATGACTTTCGCTTCGTTCTTCAGCTTCGCGACCAGCGCCGCGACGTCGGGCACCTTCACGCCTGCGCTGCGCCCGGCCGGTTCCGTCGTGCTGAGCGCGGTCAGACGCGGCGCGACATCCACGCCCAGTTGTTCCGGTGTGACGACATCCAGCGGCTTTTTCTTCGCCTTCATGATGTTGGGCAGCGTCGCATAGCGCGGCTCGTTCAGGCGCAGATCGCTCGTGACCACCGCCGGCAGCTTGAGCCGCAAGGTCTCGAGTCCGCCATCGATTTCACGTGTGACGGTCACGCAGTCGTTCGACAGTTCCACCCGGCTCGCAAACGTGGCCTGTGCAAAACCCGCTAGCGCCGCCAGCATCTGGCCGGTCTGGTTGCAGTCGTTGTCGATGGCTTGCTTGCCGAGAATCACCAGTTGCGGCTGCTCCTTGTCGACCAGCACCTTCAGCAGCTTGGCCACTGCGAGCGGCTGCAGCTGCGCGTCTGTTTCGACCAGAATGCCGCGATCCGCGCCGATCGCCATTGCCGTGCGCAAGGTTTCCTGCGAGGCGTTCGTGCCGCACGACACTGCGATCACTTCGCTGACCACGCCCTTTTCCCTCAAGCGGACCGCTTCCTCGACGGCGATTTCATCGAACGGATTGATGCTCATCTTGACGTTCGACAACTCGACGCCCGAGCCGTCGGATTTGACCCGAACCTTGACGTTGAAGTCCACCACGCGTTTCACCGCGACCAATACTTTCATCTGTTGTCTCCTATGTCGCCCAACTTTCCTTTCTGACGACGCTTAC
Source organism: Paraburkholderia sp. USG1 (assembly GCF_031570135.1). Classification (NCBI taxonomy): domain Bacteria; kingdom Pseudomonadati; phylum Pseudomonadota; class Betaproteobacteria; order Burkholderiales; family Burkholderiaceae; genus Paraburkholderia; species Paraburkholderia sp. USG1. The sequence continues at coordinate 21,480 of NZ_JAMWXW010000028.1, forward strand.
GCTTCAGGCCGATAACCCAAGCCGTGTTCGCGCATGCGTTCGACAGCGGCCTCGTCGAATCCCCAATCGCGCAAGGCGGCAAGCCCATGTTCGCCGCGCTGCGGCGCGGGCTTCGCGATCGCCGAGGGTGTCGCGGAAAAACGCGGCGCGGGTGCCGGCTGAACCACGCCCGCCACTTCGACGAAGCTGCCGCGCGCACGGTGCTGCGGATGCGCGGGCGCTTCCGAGAAACTCAGCACCGGCGCGACGCACGCGTCGCTGCCTTCGAACACCGCACACCATTCGTCGCGCGTGCACGTGAGGAACGCCGCGGCAAATCGTTCACGCAATACCGGCCAGCCGCTGCGATCGTGCTGTGCCGGCAGGCCCGCCTCCGCGAGGCCGAGCTTCGACAGCAGTTCCGCGTAGAAGCGCGATTCGACCGCGCCGACCGCCATGTAGCCGCCGTCTTTCGTGCGGTAACTGTCGTACCAGGGGGTGCCGCCATCCAGCAGATTGCTGGCGCGCTCTTCCCGCCAGTTGCCCGAGGCGAGCAGCCCCCAGATCACCGAACCCAATTGCGCCGCACCTTCGATCATCGCAGCGTCGACCACCTGCCCCTCGCCGCCGCGCTGCACATTGAACAATGCCGCCACCACGCCCAACGCCAGCAGCATGCCGCCGCCGCCGTAGTCGCCCACGAGGTTCAACGGCGGCACGGGCGGCTCACCGGCGCGGCCGATGCCCGACAGCACACCGGACAACGCAATGTAGTTGAGATCGTGGCCGGCCCGCTCAGCGAGTGGACCCGTTTGGCCCCAACCCGTCATGCGCCCGTACACGAGCCGAGGATTGCGAGCCAGAGCGGCTTGCGGTCCAAGCCCGAGACGCTCCATCGTGCCGGGGCGAAAACCTTCGATCACGACATCGGCGCGCGAGATCAGATCCAATGCGGCCTCGACCGCCTTCGGCTGCTTCAGATCGAGCGTGACCGAGCGACGGCCGCGCCCCGTGACATCGGCACGCTTGCCGTTGGTCTTCGGCCCCAGGTCCTGGGGAGGAAGCGGCCGGTCGATGCGCAAAACGTCCGCCCCCATATCGGCCAGCAACATGGCGCCGAAAGGGCCCGGGCCGATAGCCTCGAATTCCAGCACGCGAATACCGCTCAAAACACCCATTGTCCCTCCACTCTCCGTTTTTGCATGACGGCGTATCCTGCACACCGCTAATGGCCGGCAACGATCTTTGGATCGGCACGGCCTGAGTACAAGTAAGCCAGAGTGCGCGGGAAACCGGACCACCCCGGCCGGGTAGCGCGGCGTCCTAGTTGACGGCTCGCGCCCTGCCGGCCCAATACGGCGCGCGGATTGCGCGCTTCAGCACCTTACCCGCGCCCGACAACGGCAGTTGCTCACGGAACTCGACCGACTTCGGGCACTTGTAGCCGGCAATGACCTGGCGGCAATGCTCGCGAATCTCTTCTTCCGCGAGTGTCGCGCCGGGCTTGCATACCACCACGGCGTGCACGGCTTCGCCCCACGTGTCGTGCGGAATGCCGATGACGGCGCACGCGGCAACCGCGGGATGCCGCGCGATCACACTCTCCACTTCGGCGGAGTAAACGTTCTCGCCGCCGCTGACGATCATGTCCTTGATGCGGTCCACGATGTAGAGATAACCCTGAGCGTCCATGTAAGCGCCGTCGCCGGTATGCAGCCAGCCTTCGCGAACGGCCTGCGCGGTTTCTTCGGGCTTCCTCCAGTAGCCGGCCATGACGTTCGGCCCGCGTACGACAATCTCGCCGACCGTGCCGCGCGGCACCTCCTCGCCGTCGCTGCCGACCACCTTCACCATCAGGCCCGGCAAGCCGCGACCGATCGAGCGGTACAGGCCGCTCTTGCGGCCCGCTTCGTCGTGATTGGAAGGCGAGTTCGCCGAAATGCTCGGACACGCCTCGGTCATTCCGTATGAATGCGCGAGCTGGATGCCGGGCAGCGCTTCGATCAGCCGGTCCAGCAGCGTTTCCGGGATCGGCGACGCGCCGTAGGTGAGGCGCTTCAGGCTGCTCAGGTCGGTGCGGGCAAAGTCGGGATGATTGAGCACCGCCTGGATCATGGTAGGCACGAGCAGCGTATCGCTCACGCGCTCTTCGCCGATCGCCCTGAGCACGTCGCCCGCATCGAAAGCCGGAATGACGACGTGCGCCTCGCCGGCAATGAACTGCACGAGCGCGCGCCCGAGTCCCGCCACATGGAAGAACGGCGCCGCATGCAGCACCGCGCTGCCGGGCAATGGCGCGGACTCGGCAATCCGCATGAGGCACGACGACCAGATGTTCAGATGCGTCTGCATCACGCCTTTCGGAAAGCCGGTCGTGCCGCCGGTGTACATGATGCACGCGAGATCCGCACCACCACGGCCGGCGTCCGGCATCGGCGCCGCAGTTGCGATCAAAGCGTCGAACGAGAGCATGCCGGGCGGCGCCGCGCCGTCGCCGGCGTGAATCAGGATCGGTGGGGTGCGGGCAAGCGCACACACCTCGCGTGCAATATCGGCGAAGCGGTCGTCGACGATCAGGATGCGCGTGTCGCAATCGTTCAGCGAATAAGCGATCTCCGCCGCGCTCCAGCGGATGTTGACCGGGTTCAGCACGCCACCGCCCCACCACACGCCCATTACGTATTCGAGGTAGCGGTCCGAATTGAGCGCGAGCATGCCGACCCGGTCATCCGCCGTCATGCCGATCCCACGCAGCGCGGCGGCCAGACGCGCGACCCGGTCCGCGAATTCGCGAAAAGTTCGCCGGCGCTCCTTGAACGAAATCGCCACCCGGTCCGGGTTCTGCTGCAGCGAGCGATGCAGGCCCTGTGTCAGATACATGCTGGTCTCCCCGGCTGTGTATGAGCGTTAAAAGCAGCCGCGCCGCGGACCTCGCGGGATCCTTGCGCACGCGGGCATGGCATGGGTTCAGGCCGTGGACCTGGACGATCCGGCCGCTCTATCCATTGAACGACGGCGACCGTTTCTCGATGAACGCGGACACAGCTTCGCGATGATCCGCCGTTTGATGCGAGAGCGCCTGATAAGCTGCCGACATTTCCAGCAGCGTATCCAGCCGGCAATGCATGCCTTCGCGCAACAACCGCTTGGCCAGCCGCACTGCGTGAGGCGGATTGGCGGCGATCGACCGCGCGAGACCTTGCGCGATCATGAGCAGATCGTCGTGCCGCACGACGCGGGAAACCAGATTCCATTCGAGCGCCTGTTGCGCATCGATCATCTGGCCCGTGAAGGTCATCTCCGCGGCGCGCGACAGACCAACGATGCGCGGCAGCAGCCACGCGCCGCCATCGCCGGGAATGATGCCCAGCTTGACGAAACTCTCGGCGAATCTGGCGAGTTCGGACGCGATGCGGATATCGCACATGCAGGCGAGATCGAGTCCCGCGCCGATCGCCGCGCCGTTCACGGCAGCGATGACCGGCACCTCCAGATTGAACAGCGCCAGCGGCAGTTGCTGAATGCCGCGCCGGTAGTCCTGGCGAATCTCCATGCCAGGCATGCTGCCCGACGCATGCCGCTCCATATCGTGGATATTGCCGCCCGACGAGAACGCCGTGCCGGCGCCCGTCAGGATCACGGCCCGCACGGAACGATCGGCTTCGATCCGTGCGATCGCCGCCAGAAACTCCTCCACCGCCGTGTTGCCGGTGAGCGGATTGCGCCGTTCCGGTTCGTTCATCGTCAGCGTGACGATGTGTTCGTCCTGTTCGTAGTTCAGAAATTGGCTCATAGGATGTCTAATCGTTTCCGCTGCTGTATAGGTTGCTTCGCCACCGAAGGGGGAGCGGCGCGCGAACAGATGGATTGGGTGCCGTTCGCCTGCTCACGCGGCCGTTGCGTACGGCGCGGTTCGCGTGAAATCCGCGATCGTGCCGTGCTCGTGCGTGAGCGCTGCGTTCCCCACCATACGATTCCAGAATGCCTCCGAACCGTCCGCCATGCGCCATTCATGCAGCCTGCGCGTATAGAGCTGGAGATCGTATTCGGCGGTGACGCCGATCGCGCCGTGCAACGCATGCGCCGTCGACGCCACCAGCGGCACCGCCATGCTCGTGCGCGCTTTGGCGATCGCGGTGGCAAGCCGTTCAGGTACGGCGCCCGTGCCGGAGAACGCCAGTTCGGACGCCATTCCGACTGATGCCACATGCTGCGCCATCACGCTCAACTGATGCTGCACCGCCTGGAACTTGCCAATCGACTTGCCGAATTGCCAGCGATCGTTGCAGTACTGCAAGGTCATGGCGAATACGCGATCCATCGCTCCGGCGATAGCGGCCGCGTGGATTGCCGCGCTGAACAGCAGCACCTCGTCTCCGTTCGATCCAAGCGGCGCCGGGACCGCGTCGCCCCCCCAGCCAAGCGTGCCGCTAAAACTGCCGTGCACACCGCACGGCTTGCGTTCGGCTCGCGCTGCGTCGAGCAGCAAGAGGTCACCGTCGACATTGGCCAGCACGTGATCGCAGGTCATCCCGAACGGCACTTGCGGCGCTTCCAGCGAGCCGTTCTCGCGGCGGCGGCACGCGCCGGCGAGCGTCGTCATGCCGGCAGGCGCCGCAACGCCGGTCTCGCGCAGGAGCGCGCGCGCCGCGATGCTCTGCGCAAGCGGCACGGGCACCGCGTAGCGTCCAAACGCCGTGAAAACCGGCACGATCGCCGGCAGTGACAATCCGGCGCCGCCGGCGCTTTCCGGCGTCAGCAACTCCAGAAATCCGGCCTCCTCCACTGCGTTCCAGATCGACGCGGGCGCGCCGCCGGTCTCGATCGCGCGGATCGCTTCGGGTGTGGCGCGGTCGCGCAGAATTGCTTCAATGGCTTCGGTGAACATACGGGTCTCTTCCTCGTCCGGATGGGTTAGCGCAAACCAAGACCGCGCGCGATCATGCCGCGCAGTACTTCGCGCGTGCCGCCGCGCAGCGAGAAGGTCGGCGAGATCTGGCTGAGGTAGGCCACCGTGCGATAGAGCTCGGGGTCGATGGTCTGTGCCGGGTCCGCGCTGATCGCGGCTTCCAGCTGCGCGGGAATGGCCTGTTCGAACTCGGTGCCGATGTCCTTGACGAGCGCCGCCTCGACCACCGGGCTTTCGCCGTGCGCGAGCCGCGCGGTGACCGCGATCGACAGACAGCGCAGCGTGGCCAGTTGCGTCGCGAAGCTGCCGAGCAAGGCGAGGTCGGCGTCGCTGGCGCCGTGGCGGCGCAGTTGCGCATGCCAGCAATCGAGCAGCACGACGCTCGAATAGAGCCGCTCGGGGCCGCTGCGCTCGAAGGCCAGTTCGGCCGTCACCTGCTGCCAGCCTGCGCCCTCGTCGCCGATCAACGCGTCGTTGGCGAGGAATACGTTGTCGAAGGTCACTTCGGAGAAGTGGGCGTCGCCGGTGAGATCCACGATCGGCCGCACCTCGACGCCGGGCAGCGACAGATCGACGATGAACTGCGACAGTCCCTTCTGCCGGTCTTCCGGCACGCCCGACGATCGCACGAGCGCGATCATGTATTGGCAATGCTGCGCGTTGGTCGTCCAGATCTTGCGCCCGGTCAGACGCCAGCCGCCGTCGCAGCGCACCGCACGCGTGCGCACGCTGGCGAGGTCGGAACCCGAGTCGGGCTCGCTCATGCCGATGCAGAAAAACGCGCTCGCGGCACAGATGCGCGGCAGATAGAAGTCTTTCTGTGCCTCGGTGCCGTAGCGCAGAATCAGCGGGCCGCTCTGACGGTCGGCGATCCAGTGCGCGGCGACCGGCGCTCCCGCGGCCAGCAGTTCCTCGACCAGCACGAAGCGACGGAACGCGTCCATGCCCGCGCCGCCGTAACTGGCCGGCAGGGTCAGTCCGATCCAGCCGCGCGCCGCGAGGCGCCGGCTGAAGTCCGCGTCGAAGCCCATCCAGGAACGGGCACGCACGTCGGCCGGCGCCGGCGGTAAGTGTTCGTCAAGAAAGTGCTTCACTTCCGCCCGGAAGGCTTCGGCCGCGGCGGGCAGCGCCGTCAGGTGGAAAGCATCCAACAGGTTGTTCACGTCTCACTCCAGTTTTTTTGTAGTCGGCTCGGCGTTGCGGGCTATGAATCCGCACGCTCCGCTCGCGCGCCATAGCGCTCGCGCAGTGCCTGCTTGTACAGCTTGCCGGTAGGCAGCCGCGGCATCGCGTCGATGAAGTCGATGGAGCGCGGCACCATGTAGCGCGCCACCCGCGTGCGCAGGTAAGCCAATAGTCGTTCCGCGAGCGCATCCGACGGCGCCACACCGGGCGCCGGCTCGACAATCGCTTTGACCTGCTCGCCCATCTCGGCATCGGGCACACCGATCACCGCCGCATCCTGCACATCGGGATGCACCGCCAGCGCGTCCTCGATCGCTTGCGGATAGATGTTGACTCCTCCCGAAATGATCATGAACGCCTTGCGGTCGGTCAGATACAGGTAGCCGTCGCCATCCACATGCCCTATGTCGCCGACGGCCGTCCAGACCGGATGGCGCGGATGCTGTGCGGCACGGGTCTTGTCAGGATCGTTGTGGTAGTGGAACGGCAACTGGTCGCGCTCGAAATAGACGGTTCCGGTTTCGCCCACCGGCAATTCGTTGCCGTCGTCGTCGCAGATATGAATGACGCCCAGCAGCGCGCGGCCAACGGAGCCCGGGTGCGCAAGCCACTCCTCGGTGTTGAGCGTGGTCACGCCGTTGCCTTCGGTCGACGAGTAATACTCCTCGATGATCGTCCCCCACCAGTCGATCATCTGCCGCTTGACCTCCTGCGGACACGGCGCCGCCGCATGGATCGCCACGCGATGGCTCGACAGGTCGAACGCGTTGCGCACAGCGGGGCCGAGCTTGAGCAGGCGGATCAGCATGGTCGGCACCCACTGGCTGTGCGTGACGCGATAGCGCTCGATCGCCTGCAACGCCTCGAGCGGATCGAACTTCTCCATGAAGACCACGGTGCCGCCGCCGAACTGCGTTTCGATTCCGTAGCCGAGCGGCGCGGTGTGATAGAGCGGCGCCGGCGACAGATACACCGTTTGCGCGTCGAAGCCATAGCGCTCGAACTGCGGACGGCGCGCGGAACCGGAACCTTCGGTCACCCGGCCTTGCGGCTGCGCGCGAACGATGCCCTTTGGACGGCCGGTCGTACCCGAGCTATAGATCATCATGGCGCCCAGCCATTCGTCGGCAAGACGCGTTGCGGGATACCGGCCGGTGAGCGCTTCGTAGCTGTCCCAGCCGGAAATGGTGCCGTCGACCATCAGCCGCAGGCGGCACGTCGGCATCATGCCGGTCAGTCCGGCCGCGAGTTCGCGCATTGCAAATGAACTGACCACCACTTGCGCATGGCTGTCCTCGATAATGCCGGCTGCTTCCGCCGCGGTCAGATACCGGTTGACCGGCGTGATCATCAGACCCGAACGCAGCGCCGCCCAACACACCTCGAAGCAGCGCATGTTGTTTTCGAGCACCATCGCGATATGGTCGCCGCGCCGCAATCCCGCCGCGTACAGACATTGTGCGAAGCGATTGGAACGCTCGTCGAGTTCGCGATAGGTTAGTATCTCGCCGCTCGTGCTGTTGATCGCGGCGGCTTTGTCCGGCGTCAATCCGGCATGATCGCCGAGATACTTCGGGGTTCCGCTCATGCACACTCTCCTGCGACGCAAGACGGTTTCGGGTGCTTACGCCACCAGCGCCGGAATCTCGCCGGAGGTCAGCGCATTCGGCGCGGCCTGTTCCACCAGTTGCGGTATCAGCGCGCCGAGTTCCGCCACGTCCCAACGCCCGTCCTTTTCGATGCGCGGGCCCGCATGCCAGCCTTCAGCCACGGTAATACGACCGCCGCGCACGCCGAATACACGCCCGGTGATACCGCTCGACGCACTGCTGCCAAGCCATGCCACCAGGGGCGCGACGTTGCCCGCGTCCAGCGGATCGAAGCCGGGTGCGGCGCCAGCGGTGAATTCGTCGCGCCGCTTCGCGAAGATGTCTTCGGTCAGACGGCTCATCGCGGTCGGATAGATCGCATTCACCGTCACACCATAGCGCTCCAGCTCACGAGCGGCAATCACCGACATGGCCGCGATGCCCGCCTTCGCCGCGCCGTAGTTGGCCTGGCCCGGGTTGCAGTAGAGACCCGACGACGAACTGGTGTTGATAAGCCGTGCCACCCGCTCGCGCCCCGCCTTGGCCTCATCGCGCCAGTATGCGGCGGCGTGGTGCGACGGTGCAAAGGTGCCGCGCATGTGCACGCGAATCACCGAGTCCCAGTCTTCCTCGCTCATGTTGGCGAGCGTGCGGTCGCGCAGAATGCCGGCGTTGTTGACCAGCACGTCGAGTCCGCCGAACACGGAAATGGCCGTGTCGATCATGTTCTTTGCGCCATTCCAGTCGGCCACGTCGTCGAAATTGGCGACAGCCTCGCCGCCGAGCCCTTCGATTTCCGCGACCACGTCGAGCGCAGGACCGCTCGCCGCGCCTGACCCATCACCCTTGCCGCCGAGGTCGTTGACGACGATTTTCGCGCCCTGGCGGGCGAACTCCAGCGCATATTCGCGCCCCAGACCCCGTCCAGCGCCGGTGATGACAACAACGCGATTTTTGCAAAGCTGCTGCATGGGAAATCCTCAATACCGTTTGCTATCCAGGGTTGCGCAAGACACGGCGTCCCGCCGGTCAGCGCAAACGAATTCAGTACTTGCCGTATAACGTCACCACGCACGCGCCACCGAGGCCGAGATTGTGTTGAAGCGCCAGCTTTGCGCCTTGCACCTGACGCTGGTCGGCGGTGCCGCGCAGCTGGTGGGTCAGTTCATAGCACTGTGCAAGGCCGGTCGCACCCAGCGGATGCCCCTTGGAAAGCAGACCGCCCGACGGATTGACCACCACCTTGCCACCGTACGTGTTGTCGCCGTCGCTGACGAACTTCTCGGCGCCGCCTTCCGGACAGAAGCCGAGCGATTCGTAACAGATGACTTCGTTGTGCGCGAAACAGTCGTGCAGCTCGCATACGTCGACGTCTTCCGGTCCGATACCGGCTTTTTCGTAGACCTTGTTCGCGGCCGAACGCGTCATGTGCGTGCCGACGTAGTTGAGCATCGAGGGTGGATCGAACGAAGCCGGCGGATCGGTGGTGAGCGACTGCGCAACGATCTGCACATCCGTGCGCAAGCCGTGTTTCTTCGCGAACTTCTCGGAAACGAGGATCGCCGCCGCGCCGCCGCAAGTGGGCGGACACGCCATCAGACGCGTCATCACGCCGGGCATCAGCACCGTGTCGTTCATCACGTCTTCGGTCGTGACCTGTTTGCGGAACAGCGCCAGCGGGTTGTTCGCCGCGTGTCGGCTCGCCTTGGCCCGCACCGCGGCGAAAGTTTCCATGCGCGTGCCGTAACGCTGCATGTGTTCGCGCCCCGCGCCGCCGAACGTGCGTAGCGCCTGCGGCAGATGCGCGAGGTCGGCGGTCAGGCCGTGCATGATCGGCACGAAACGCGCACGCGTTACCGGCCGGTCGTCCCAGTGCGATTTCAATGCGCCGGACTGCATCTGCTCGAAGCCGAGCGCGAGCACGCAGTCGGCGTCGCCGGTCGCAATCGCCTGGCGGGCGAGATAGAGCGCGGTCGAACCCGTCGAACAATTGTTATTGACGTTGACGATCGGAATGCCCGTCATGCCCACTTCGTACAGCGCGGTCTGGCCGCACGTGGAGTCGCCGTACACATAGCCGGCGAAGGCCTGCTGCACGAGGTCGTACGCGATGCCCGCATCGGCCAGTGCGCGGCGGGTCGCTTCAGCGCCCATTTCGGTGTAGCTCTGGCTCGCGCCGGGCTTGGCGAACTGGATCATGCCGACGCCCGCCACCAGTACTTTTTCGCTCATGATGCTGCCTCAAAAGGTAAGGAGACTTAAAGCTTGCGCGAGATGAGATCCCGCAAGACTTCGCTGGTCCCGCCGAAAATGCGCGTAACGCGCATGTCGGCAAAAGCACGGGCAATCGGATATTCCAGCATGTAGCCGTAACCGCCATGCAGCTGAACCATTTCGTCGATGCACTTCCACATTGCTTCGGTCGCGAACAGCTTGGCAATGGCCGCTTCCTGCAGCGTGAGCTTGCGCTCCATATGCTCGCGAATGTAGTAGTCCACCAGCGTGCGGACCGCAACGGCTTGCGCCTTCACATCGGCGAGCTTGAATTTGGTGTTCTGGAAGTCCCACACGGTTTGATTGAACGCGCGGCGGTCCTTAACGTATTGCAGCGTCAGTTCGAGTTGCCGCTCCAGCTTCGCCGCGCAATACACCGCGATGATCAGGCGCTCTTGCGGCAGTTCTTCCATCAGGTGAATGAAGCCGCCGTTCTCGTTGCCGATCAGGTTGCCGGCCGGCACACGCACGTTGTCGAAGAACAGTTCGGCGGTATCCGCGGCGGCCTGCCCCACTTTTTCGAGCTTGCGGCCACGGCGAAAACCCGCACGGTCGGTTTCGACCATGATGAGACTTACGCCCTTCGCGCCCGCCGACGGATCGGTCTTGCAGACCACCACCACCATGTCGCAGTTCAGGCCGTTGGAGATGAAAGTCTTGCTGCCGTTGATGACGTAGTCGTCGCCGTCACGCACCGCGGTGGTACGGATCGACTTCAGATCGGAGCCCGTACCGGGTTCGGTCATCGCGATCGCGAGGATCTTTTCGCCGCGGCAAATGGGCGGTAGCCAGTTGCGTTTCTGCTCTTCGGTGCCGAGACGAACGATGTACGGCGCGGTGATATCGGAGTGCACGGAATAGCTGAAACCCGACACACCCGCACGGTGCAACTCTTCCGCGACGATCGCCGAATGACCGAAATCGCCGCCGCCACCGCCGTATTCTTCCGGCACGGTCACGCACAGCAGACCTTCCCGCCCGGCCTTTAGCCAGGTCTCGCGATCGACGCAGCCGGCCTCGTCCCACTGCGCCTGCCGCGGCAGGCACTCCCGTTCGAAGAAACGCCGCGCGGTTTCACGCAGCATCTCGTGATCCTCGCGATAGACATTACGTTTGACTTCCACCGCACGCTCCTCATCGATTGAATGCGTTGGCAGCGCGGACCGGGTTGTCGGCCGGCTGCTTCCATGAACGCATTGTGCGTGGCGAGGGTGGCGAGCAAGCCTACCCCCGTAGAGTGGGGGTGGCTGAATGGATGACTGCGAGGGAGAAAAGCGTTATCGCGCACTCGCGTCGCGCATCTTCGCGACGGCGCCGTCGCGGCCCGACACTTCCAGCTTTCTGTAGATGTTCTTCAGATGCCACTTCACCGTATCGAGCGAAACGTCCATGACACGCGCAATCTTCTTGTTGGGCAGCGCAAGTGCAAGCAGACCCAGAACCTCGTTTTCACGCTCGCTAAGCGACTGGATCGGAACGTGCACCGCAGCCGCCGGCGGCGCGGCAGGCGCGGATGCCTGCCCAGCGTCGATCAGCCGCTGTGCATAGAAAGCGAGCACGGGATCGAAGTCCTGTTCGAGCGGCAGGGCGTCGAGAATCTGCCGACATGATCCGAGTTCGTCCAGCAGGCTGCGCATCAACCCGAGCCGGTGGCCCAGGCGCAAAGCCTCCACCAGATGCTCGCGCGCCGCTCTATCGTTGTGGCGCCCCTTCTCGGCAATCGACATCTGCAAACGCAGCCCGGCTACGCGGCACCATCTCCCTCCCGCTTCGGACAGCGCGCTGAGAGGCTTGAGCCGGCTCATCGCGCCGTCGAAGTCATTCAGATGCAGGCACATGCGAATGCGCGCGAGATCGGCGCAAACGCTGATTTCCCAAGCCGTGCTGCGCACCGCGCCGGTATAGCGCGCCGCCAGCGCCTCGCAGCGCAGCAATGCCGCCTCGGCTTCATCGAGACTTCCTTCTTCGAGCAACCAGCGTGAGCGCAGACACAGTGCGTTCGCGAGAAGACGATCCACACCATGACGCTTCGCGTAGTCTTCAAGTCGTTCGAGATAGTCGTGGGCCTCGAGCCGTCGGCCCGCGAACCGGTGCGCGCGGGCGAGCACCGTCAGCGCCCGCAACACAGTGTCCGGAATCGACACCCGCTCGAGGACGTCGATGCGTTCGTCCAGCAGTCCGAGCGAAGCATCGACGTCGTTCAGTTCGTAAAGCGCTTCGCCAAGCAGCGCAGCGGCCATGCACGCAATGCCCACATAAGCGGGGCCCTGTTTCTCCGCTTCCGCCAGCACGTCGCAAAACACCCGCTCGGCGAGCAGCACTTGCCCCTCGGCGGCGTGCGTCATGCCGCTCATGCAACGGCCAAGCAGGATGCCGCGCGGCGCGCCGCCATGCGGCGCCCCCTCTTCCAGCACCTTGCGCGCCTGTTGATAGTCGCCACGATGGATGAACATCCACGAGAGAATGTTGCCGCGACCCGCGCGGGTGAAATCGTCAGCGTCCGCGGGGACGCGCTGCAGTTCCGGCAATAGCGCCACGACCGAATCCGTGTCGTCGCGCTGTAGCGCGAGGCCGCCGCGAAGCAGCGCAAGCGCGTACCGCTGACGCGGGTCGGGCCGCTCGCTACGCGACGCTATCTGCTGAATGCTCTGCATGAGCGCGTCGGTTTCGCCGGCATACATTTGCAGATAGGCGGTGATCACGCGCAGATCGAAACGCTCTGCGATCTGCGCCGGCGGCAGGCGGCGCACCAGGCCCGCAAGCTGACGGAGTTCGCCGCGCGCGAGCAGATCGTGCGCGCACCCTTCCACGAGATCTGCGGCGGCCTGCGCGTTGTCTGCGAGTACGGCGTGATGCACGGCCTCGTCGACGTAACCTTGCACACTAAGCCACTGCCAGGCCGCCGCATGCAGTTCACGCAATTCGGCAGCCGGCAGCCCCACGACCCGGCGCTGCAAAACCTCGCGCAGCAGAGGATGCAGGCGATACCAGGTTTCGCCGTCCTGAGCCACGCCAGTCTGCGTGATGAACAGATTGTCGCCCTCCAGGCGGCTGAGCCGGGCGGCGACGTCTCCGACGGCGCCCGCATGCTGCATCAAGCTTGCACAGAGGCGCGCACAGAATCGTTCGCATAGCGCCGCGCGAGTGAGCAGAAGAAGATCTTCGGGAGCGAGTCGCACCAGCACTTCGCGTTCGAAGTAGTGCGCGAAGGTTTCGGCATCGCGCACGGTTGCAGGCGTAAAAGCTGCGCCTTTGCGGGTCTTCAGGTCGATCGCGAACAACTGCAGGCCCGCTGCCCAGCCGTCGGTCAGTTCATGCACGACCTGCGCGTCCCGTTTTGCGACGTCGCCGAGTTGCTCGCGCAAAAATCGCTCTGATTCTTCGGCCGAAAAGCGCAGGTCGTGTCGGTCGAGCTCTGTCGCCAGACCTTGGGAGCGCAGGCGCGCCAGCGAGACGGGCAACGCCCGCCGCGAAGCCAGCACGACATGAAGCTGAGGGGGCGCATAGTCGAGCAGCCAGCGCATTGCCTCGAGAATCCGTGCGTTCCGAAGGTAATGGACGTCGTCGAGCATCAGAACCAGTTCACGTTTGCGGCGAGCAATACCGCGAACGAGCGTGATCACCCAATGCTCAACCGCGGTTTCCTCGCTCTCGCGGCCGACCAGTAATTCCGCTTCGCGCGCGATCGCCGGATCCACGCTGGCGAGGCTCGCGAGCAGACCGTGAAAGAACGCGGTGAGGTCGTCGTCTTCGGGTGCCAGCGAAAGCCAGGCCACGTCGAAATCCAGCGTCAACATGGCCTGCCTGAGAGCCAGCATCGTGCTGGTCTTGGCGCTGCCGGCCGGTCCCTGAATCACCACGCAACGCTGCCGCCGCGCTTCGAGCAGTCGTGCCATCAAGGCTTCGCGAGGCATGAGTTGGCGTGCCGCGCGAGGCGGAATCAATCTCGCGCCGGTTACGGGCTCGATCGTCAGTCTGGGGAAGACGCGTGCGTCTAATGAGTGTTCAATGGATTCGGACATACGGGGGAAACTGATAGACAGATAAACGTGAGAAAGGTCTCGCGACACCTGTCGACACCTCGGAACGCGTTCGTCGGAGTATAGAAGTGCGACACCGTCGGTCGGGCAATTTAGCGGTTACCTACCCGATTCGGGTGGGTAGCCCGGCACCGTCGGTCCCGTTTTCGATCGGACATAGACCAAGTGCACTGCAGTTAGTGAGGGAAATTACCAACAACCCCGCCCGCGGCAACGCATGCTTCTTGCTTGAGAAGAGTGCTTGTCGGGAAGGCGGCGCGCGCTAATTCCGCAACGCGGTCGCATCTCCCCGCCAGGTTAAGGGAGAGTCGCCATGCAAGGAATTAATGACACGGTACGCACTGCAATTTTTGCCGTGGCGATCTCACTGCTTTCGGCATGCGGCGGGAACGGAGGCGACTCGGGTAATGCCGGCGCAACCGCACCGGCAGGCGGCGTCAATCTGCAAATCGTGTCGTTCGGCGACAGCCTTTCGGACGTCGGCACCTATGCACCGATCGCCAGCGCCGTGGGTGGCGGGCGTTTCACGACCAATCCCGGACAGGTGTGGACTCAGGATATCGCGCAATACTACGGCGACACGCTGAACGTTGCGTACACCATCGACCTCACGCATAAACTCAGCGCGCAGGGCGGCCTAGGCTATGCGGAAGGCGGCGCCACGGTGGCGACGCCGGCCAACCAGTCCGCTTTTCTGACCGACGTGATCGGCAATGTCGAAATGCCCGTCAATCAGCAGGTTTCGAGCTATCTGGCTGCGCATACAAGCTTCAACTCCAATCAACTGGTGCTCGTCTGGGCCGGCGCAAACGATGTGCTGCGCGCCGGAGCGCTGCCGGCCGCGGCGCAGACCGTGGAGACGGCGGCTACCACGCTTGCTCAGGTTGTCGGGCAGATCGTCCAGAACGGCGCCGCTCATGTGGTGGTGGTCAATGTGCCGGACATCGGACTATCACCGAATGGCATCGCCTCGTCCGATGGCGGAGCGAATCTGACCCAGTTATCGCAGCTGTTCAACAGCAGCCTGAACGCTGCGCTGCAAACCGATGGCTTGCAGGGCAAGGTTATCCAGATCGATTCCTATACGTGGTTGAACCAGATCACGGCGAACTTTCAGGCCAATGGCTTCGCCGTGTCGAACACCGGTGTCGCCTGTGACCCCAGGAAGACGCCCGATGAGACGGCGTTGTTGTGCTCGCCAGCAACTTACGTGAGCGCCAACGCGGACCAGACGTACATGTTCGCCGACGACCTTCACCCGACGACGCACCTGCACGCGCTGTTCGCCCAGTACGTCGAGAACCAGATCGCCAGCAGCGGTCTCGGCCACTGAAGCGGGATCATCCGGAAGCGGTTGATGCGATGCGCGGTGCAGGACGACCGCAGAGAAAGACGCGTGCCAGGAGGAACCGTTCCAGGCCGACGTACGCCGAAGTCATTTCTTCGAATCGTTACAATGGCCCCCATCACTTCCCCTCGACAGCACCGAATGCCGGACACCCTGACTTCCTATTTCTGGAGTGGCGACGCCATTCGCAGCCGGCGCGTGAGCGACATCGTGCTATCAGGCTCACTCGATGTGCCTGTCCCTCCTGTGCGTCTGCTCGCGGATTGGGAAAGGGAAATCTCGTCGCGCATGGTGCTGGAAGCCGGTGACGTCGAACCAATGCCCTTGGCGCGAGCACGGGTGCGCTGGCCGGACTATTCGCGCTGCGTACAGGCCGTGTCCGACTGGACGTGCGCGCTCGGGCTGCCCGGCGTGCTTGCCTCCAGTGATGTAGCCCTCATGGCCTGCCGTGGCGCGAGATACCACCATGACGCCGCACAATACGGCAGTGCGGCCTTTTGCAATCTGTTCATGAGCGAGGACAAGGGACTGGATCTGCATTTTCCCTCGCTGGGTCAGCGCATTCCGCTGAACCGGGGAACGGTTGTGATATTCGACACCGCGCAGCCTCACGGCGTAATTCAGCGCCGCAGCAGCGGTTTTGATGCGGCCGGCTTCGCACCCGTTCAGGATTGCATCCAGATATTCCTGACTTGGGAGCTTCCCATAGAAGACGCCCATGTTGCGCATGCACTCAAGGTCGTGTTCGACACCGCCCCTTCGGTCTCGTCGCAACTCGACGCGGAACAGGTCCAGATGAACGGCGAACAGGCTGGTGTGTGCCCCGCTTCCGGCCGCTGGCAGCGGATCGACTGATCGTCGGGGCAGCCTTCACCGGTTTCGCGGCGAATTACCCGATGGACCTGCGTGGGGCAGCATCCGTTGCAGCACGTGGTCTTTCAGAACAAAGCGATGGAACACCGCCGCTGCCACATGCAGCGCGATCAGCGCGAAGAGCACCCACGCGAGGACGCCGTGCACGTCACCCATCTCGTGGCCGAAATCCGAGCCCGTCTCGCTCAACGCCGGATACGGCACGAGGCCCAGCAAGCGGACCGTCCAGCCGCGTGAGGACGCATTGACCCAGCCGAGCAGCGGCACCACCACCAGCGCAGCGTAAAGCAGAAAATGCGTGATGCGCGAAACGACGCTCAATAGCGGCGGCAGTTCGTCCGGCGTGGGCCAGTGAGTCAATCGCCAGATCACCCTGATCACCATGACGGCAATCAGCGCCGAGCCAACGCCGAGATGCCAGGCGATCAGACCGACGGGCTGCGTGCCCTTGTGAATATCGGGCATCGTCCAGCCGATCACGAACTGCATTGCGATCAACAGGACAGTTAGCCAGTGGAGCGTGCGCGCGACTGCGTCATAGGCCGGACGCGTATTTTGCTGGACTTTAGCCACTCCCTCTCCCCTTTAGCACTCTTCGGATTGGTAAAACGTGCTGCCAATAACTCCCGGATCGACTCCCGGGAAAAACCGCGTGGCTTAACCAAACGATACTAACCACCTTATCTTAAGGAAACCTGATGCTCTGCGCGCAACCGGCCGGCTGTGCAACGTCCCTATCCGGTCAATTGACAGGCAGGCTTTTTGCTGAAGTCCTGACTCCGCATCATTGATCAACGCCTATCACCGAGAACAAATATGCGCCTGCTCAATTGTCTGGTAGTTTCAATGGGTTTGCCGCTCGCCGCGTGCGCAATCGGCCCATCAAGTATAGGCGATGGCGGTTTCGGTGCTTCGCCCGCCATGCCCGCGCCACAATCGACGTTGATTCCAATGGTCAACATCGCGCCCGTTCAGCCGCAACCGGCCGGTTTCATGCCTACTGTTCCCAGCGGCTTTTCCGTCACCCGGTTCGCCGGCGACATGTCGCACCCACGCTGGCTTTACACGTTGCCTAATGGTGACGTGCTGGTGGCGGAAAGCGACGCTCCCGAACAACACGACGAAGGAAGTGGCCTGTCCGGCTGGGCCAGACGGCAAGTGATGAAGCGCGCGGGCGCCGGCGTAGCCAGTCCCGATCGCATCGTGCTGTTACGCGATGCGAACAACACCGGCGTCGCCCAGATGCAAACCGTGTTTCTCGGCGGCCTGCATTCGCCGTTCGGCATGGCGCTCATTGGCAATGAACTGTACGTTGCCGATACGGACGCTCTGCTGCGTTTCGATTACGTCAAAAACGCCACGCAGATCGCCGGTCCCGGGATCAAGGTTGCCGATCTTCCGGCCGGTCCGATCAACCATCATTGGACAAAAAATATCCTCGCGGACCGCTCCGGCAAGCATCTCTACATCACCGTGGGATCGAATAGCAACGCGGGAGAAAATGGTGTCGACGCCGAAGAGGGCCGCGCGCGGATACTCGAATTCGACATCGGCACCGGCCGCTTGCGGCCTTATGCGACAGGATTGCGCAATGCCAATGGCCTCTCGTGGCAACCCGACAGCGGCGCATTATGGACTGCCGTCAACGAGCGGGACGATCTGGGCAACAACCTTGTGCCGGACTACATGACCCCAGTGAAAGAGGGAGCGTTCTATGGTTTTCCGTACAGCTATTACGGCCAGCACGTCGACTCGCGAGTCAAACCTCAACGCCCCGATCTGGTCGCCGCGGCCATCGCGCCGGACTATGCGCTTGGAAATCATACGGCTTCATTGGGGCTTGTCTTTTACGACCGGACGCTATTCCCGGCGCACTATCGGGGCGGCGCCTTTATCGGCCAGCACGGATCATGGAACCGCAAGCCGCGCTCCGGTTACAAGGTTGTGTTCGTGCCTTTTGTCGATGGAAAGCCCGCCGGCGCCCCGGAGGATTTTCTGAGCGGCTTTCTGACCACGGATGGCCACGCCGTGGGACGGCCCGTTGGCGTCGCACTGGACGCACACGGCGCGTTGCTCGTGGCGGACGACGTAGGCAACACGGTGTGGCGGGTCACGCCGCATAGCAGCATGTAACGGGCCGCGCAAAGGCGGATATCGCAGCCAGAGGTTCTTCGTCACGACGCGCGCGGCATGCCCATGAAGCAGCCTGCCGCACGCGCCGCCATGACACGGCAAAGACGTCAGAACCGATGCCGCAACGACAGCTTCACAGCCACTTGCGTAGGAGTCGACGATTGCCCTAGCGTGGTAATCGCCGCAATCGCCGGCCGCCCTGTGGAATCGACACCCGATGCGTGCTGCCATACGCCGACGAGATTCAGATCGGTGCGCTTGGAGAGCGAATAGTTCGGACCGAAATCGATCTGCTCGTACTTTGCATCGCGTGCTGTCGTGTAGTCGAACGATGCACCGATCAGCAGTGCCGGCGTAATCGAATATCGGCCATTGATCTCATAGCTGTTAAATGCCGCCGTGCCCGTGTTCGGCGTGGACGCGGTTCTTCGAATGTCCTGAAAGCGTGCGTTCGTATAAACGATTCCGACCATGCCCTTGCCGATTCTGTATGAAGCGGCCGCGCCGAATATTTGCCACACGTTGGCCGAAACGTAGCCGCTGGTCACGGGGCTTCGGCCCGGCGTCACATACCCGGCCTGACCGGGAGAAAGCGCGCTATCGAGCACCGAGACGGATGGATTGTTGATGTTGTCGTACGCCAGCGCGGCGCTCAGCGGACCATTCTCGTACTTCAGTCCAAGCGTGTAGATCCGGCTCGACGCAAAGTTGCCTGCCACGCCGCCGGGTGCGAACATGCCGCTCGCTTGCAGACCATAGAAAGTCGGCGACAGATATTTCACCGCGTTATTCACGCGAAAGGTCGAGTTCAGATCGTCGAAATCGCCCGGATGAGTGCCGAGCCACGCCCACATCGAAGTCGCGGCAATCCCGCCTATGAGCTCCGTCATCGGATCATACTGGCGGCCCAGCGTCACCGCGCCCCACGTGTCGCTGCTCAGTCCGACAAAGGCTTGCCGCCCGAACTCGCGGCCGTTTTGCAGCAGCTTGCCGTTCGACGGATCGAAGCCGTTTTCAAGCGTAAAAATCGCCTTCAGGCCACCGCCGAGATCCTCGCTGCCACGCAGCCCCCAGCGGCTGCCGTTCGTTTGTCCCGTGACCATCTGTACGTTCGAATGCCCGGACTGGTTGTTGACATACACGAGTCCGGCATCAACGAAGCCGTATAGCGTGACGGAACTCTGCGCATGGGCCGCGCTCGCGAGAAGCGGCAGAGTCAACAGGGCAAGGGTGGTCTTTTTCATAAAGTCTCCGGCATGACGAGGCCATGCGTTCTCGTACTAGCGCGAGAACGCAGCAGGCCTCGCAGGTTTTTTAAGTAGTGGGTACTACGGTGGTACTACGGTGGCTTGGCGGGAAGGCGACCGCCTCCCGCGCCAGATGCCCGCGATTCGTGTGAAGCTCCGGGCCGACCCGGCGTGCACGCGCGTTAGTGGGGAGTGCTCACCTCGACGGCTACCGGCCGTGAGCCGTAGATGCGCCCCATCACGAATACGGCGAGCCCGGCAATCAGCACGGGCCACGCGGAGAAACGGAAAATCTCCGCTGGGGTCCAATGCGCCGAATACAGCATGCCCGCGCTCAACGGTCCCGCAATGCCGCCCAGGCGGCCAATGCCGAGCGCCCAGCCCACACCCGTCGAACGCAGGTTGAGCGGGTAGTACACGGCCGCCAGCGCGATAACGCTTTTCTGTCCGCCGCTAATGCAGAACCCGGCGCAGAAAACCGTCACCATCAACCACGCGACGCTGCCCGAGAACGCGCCGCCCACCAGCCACATGAAGACGCAGCCCGCGAGATACATCACGGTCAGCGTGACGTACGGCCCGACGCGGTCCATCGCAAGGCCGAGCGGCACGGCGGAGAGCACACCTGCGATAGTCGGCAGCGCTGTCACCCAGACGACCGTCGCCGACGAATACTGCAGGCCTGTCAACATGGTCGGCAGCCAGCTCTGCATGAAATAGAACTCGGCCAGGTTCAGGAAAAAGATCAGCCAGAGCAACAGCGTGCCCGCCGAAGTGCGTCCCCTGACAAGCGCCGTGACGCTCGCACGCGCCTCGCCCTGGTCTTCGAGACGGAACCTGCTGCCAACCGGCACGTCGAGACGCGGGAAAAACCCCAGCAAGACGGCGCGCATGCGCTCGTCGCCGTTTGGGCGCCGCTGCAGAACCACCAGCGATTCGGGCAACAACCAGGCAAGCGGCGCGGTCAGCGCGATCGGCGCAAGCGCTCCCACCAGCATCAGCGACTTCCAGCCGAACGCCGGCATCAGTGCACCGGCTGTGAGGCCCGCCACCACGAAGCCGAGCGAGAACCCGCAATACACGAGCAGCACGAAGGTGGCGCGCAGCCGCTTCGGCGCGAATTCGCAGGTTAGTGCTACCGCGCTCGGCGCGGCGGCGCCGAGCCCGATACCGGTCAGAAAGCGCAAACCGATCAGCTCGGTGACGTTGGTCGCGAAAAGCGTCAGCAGCGTGAACAGTGCGAACAGCACACTGCTTGCCAGCATCATGCGTTTATGACCGAAGCGCGCGGACAACGGCGCGATCGCAAGGTAGCCGACCATCAGCCCGACGAGCGCGGCGGAAAAGATCGAGCCGAGAACCTCGCGCGGCAGATGCCAGTCCTTTGAAAGCGCCGGCACGATGTAGCTGATGGCCTGCGTGTCGAAGCCGTCGAGAAACATCAGTAGCGCGCATAACAGCACCACGAGGCACTGGCCTGCGCCGACCTTCTGGCGTTCGATGACCTCGACTACGTCGATGAGGGGGGATGCCACGGTGTTTGTCTCCTGTGATTGTTTTATGAAGGCGTGCTACGTCATTGCTGGCGCAGTGTCGGTGTGCACAAAGGCGTCGCTGAAGAAATCGTCGTCGGGCAGGCCGGCTTTCAGGAATGACTCGTGTGCCGCCGTCGTCATGGCCGGGTTGCCGCACGCGTAGACCTGATAGCCGCCGAGCGAGCCGAGATCTTCGAGCACCGTCTCGTGAACGAACCCGCGCCGGCCGTGCCAGTCCGCGTTCGGCTCGGAGAGCACCGGCACGAACTTCAGCTTGCCGCCGTCGTGCCACTTCTGCGCCAGTTCGGCGAGATACAGGTCTTCAACGCGACGCGCGCCCCAGTACAAAGTCAGCGGACGGTCGAGCCTGCGTTTGATTGCGTCTTCAACGATCGACTTGACGGGCGCGAAGCCCGTACCGGTAGCAAGCAGAATGACGGGTTTCGTCGAATCGTCCTGCAGCGAGAATTCTCCGAACGGCAACTCCACTCGCAGCTTGTGGCCTTTGTCCAGGCGCCGCAGCATGCCTTCGGAGAACCTGCCGCCCGGCACATGGCGCACATGAAGCTGGATGCTGTCGCTTTCGTGAGGCGGATTCGCCATCGAATAGTTACGACGACTGCCGTCTTCCAGCTCGATCTGCAAATACTGGCCAGCGCGAAACTTCGCGCGCACGCCGGTGGGTAGACGCAGTTGCACGATGCTCACGTCGGCCGCCGGCTGCGTGACGCGGTAGACGGACATGTCGAGCGTCTTGCGCACCACCGGCTCGCGCTTGTCGATCTTGCGCGGCGCGATCGTCATGTCCGAAGACGGCCGCAAGCAGCACAGCAGCACATGCGCCGCCGGCCCCTGCACATCGCCCTGCACCGAAGAGCGCCCCGCGCCGGCCACTACGCCGCCTTCACAGGTCGAACACACGCCCTTGCGGCACGAATACGGCACGCTGTAGCCCGAGCGCTCGGCGGCGTCGAGCACCGTTTCGCCCGCCTCGCAATGGAAAGCGATATCGCTGTCCGCGACGGAAATCTGGTAGTCCAAAATATGACCTCGAAAAGCGTTGGAACGTGTCACTCAGCCAGGGGGGCGAGCACGGTTCCGGTTGTGACCAGACGGATCGCGCCGAGCAGCGGTGCAGGGTCCGCGAGCAAGGTGCCGGCAATGTCGAAACCGCTGCCGTGCCCGACGCTCGAGAACAGCACGCCCGCGCCGATCGACAGCGCGGCGCTATGGCGGCCGGCGCGCAGCTTGACGGGAATGTGGCCCTGGTCGTGATACATCGCGACAAACACGTCGATGTCGGGATTGGTGAGCAATAGATCGGCGCCTTGCGGGCCGATGATTGTCATACCGTCATCACGCAACTTGCGCGCGACCGGCTCGGTAATGTCGATGTCCTCGCGGCCGAAAAGACCGCCCTCGCCCGCGTGCGGATTGATGCCCATCAGTCCGACCACGGGATGCGCGACGCCCATCAATTGCAGCGCCTGTACCGCCGCCCGCGCGGCGCGTTCGACGTGGCGCTGATCGAGCCGCGCGAGTGCCGAGGCAATACCTTCGTGCAACGTCGCATGAACGATGCGCAGGCCGCCGCCGATCAACAGCAGATAGACGTCTTCGGCCGGCATGCCCATTTCGCGCGCCACGAAGCCGGGATAACCGGCGAAGCGCACGCCCGATGTATTGATCGCGGTCTCCGAATGCGGACAGGCGATCACGGCGTCCACCTGGCCCGCGCGCGCGGCACGAAGCGCGGCGCTGACGTAGGCGAGCGTCGCCGCGCCCGCGGCGGCCGCGACCTCGCCTGGCACGAACGCTTCGGCAGGCAGCGACGCGACGTCGACCATGTCGATTGCGTTGAGCTCGGCAGCAGGCAGATCGTCCGGTTGCACGAGGCGAAGCATGAGTTCGGGACAACACTGGCGTGCGTACCGCCGGATCACAAACGCGTCGCCAAACAGGACGATGCGCGGCTGCGAATGCGCAGCGTGCCCGCCATGCTCGCCGCCTTCGCGCACCATCTGGGCGGCAGCCTTGACCGCGATTTCAGGACCGATACCGTTGGGGTCGCCGATCGCCAGCGCGACTGTCATCGCGCCGTCACGGATGCGGCTCATAGCGGCAACGCCAGCAGCGTGTCGATGCATGAGCTGTCGCACACCACAATCCGTTCACGCAACCTCACGCCGCTCTCCTCCACGGCGTACACGTCGCAATAGCGGCCGGTGGCGAACAGGCTCGTCGAGCCGTCGCGCATGATCCGCGCCACCATGAACGAAGTCTCGCTGCGCGCCTCACGTTCGTTCGCGCTGATAACGCTGGGTTGTCCAAGCAGATGCCGATAACTGTGGCGCTCGTAAATGTTGGCGCCGCGCAGCGAAGCAATCCGGTCGATCAGCATGCCGCGCGAAGCCGCGTAGATCATGCTGCCCGTGAGGCCGCGCTTGTAATTGTCGGCGGTCGTCACCCTGTAGACGCAGGCATCGGTGAAGAAGTCCGGCCATTGCGCGAGATCGCCGTCGTCGATGCAGCGCACGTAGTCGGCCTGCGCGCGAGCAATCAGTTGATAGATGTCTTGCGCCATTCTCAGTATCCCATTGCGTTGCGGTAGGCTTTCCAGAAGCCGCGAATCGACGCTTCCGTCACCCGGCTCGCGCTGCTTTCGGCGCTATCGCCGCCCATTTCGATCACCGAGCGGCCGTCGCCCGCGCCTTCGATGCCGCGTTGCACGAAGCCGCCGACGCATCCGTCTTCCATCGACACGTAACCTGCCGGCCCGACCAGATTCGACTGGCGCAGGCGCATTTCGCGCAATTCGGGCGTGTCGTCTTCGAAGCCGAGGTAGGTCCAGTTCAATTCGGTTTGCTGCGTGCCGCGCGGCAGAATCTGGCGGACCGCGATCGCGTTCTGGATCTGCTGGAGCACGAAGCCGGGAAATACCGAAAGAATCTGCAGCGTGACGCCGTCGCCGAACTCGTCCACGCCGGCGAGCACCGAAGTGTCTTCGAGGCGATGCTCGCTTTCCGAACGGATTTTCTGATCCGCGTAGTCGCTGGTGGCTTTCCGTTGCTCCGCGGCTTCGGCGGCATGGTCGACAGCCGAGTAGCTGACGTGGTGACCGCCGCTCGGATCGACGATGATGCCGCCGCGCTGCGACAGGCGGTTGAGCTGAAACGTCGTGAAGAACAGATGCAGAATGCTCGCGTGGTAGGAGTCCTTGACGTTCTCGAAGTAGAGTTTCCAGTTGTTCGGCAGCATTTGTGTGAATCGCCCGAGCACGACCGGCTTGCGGTTCTCCAGCACGCGCGCGATGCGCTCGACGATCTCTTCGCCGAGGTACTCGTCGAGCGGCGGGACGTCGTCGGAAAAGCTGCCGAACACGAGGCCATGCAGCGTTGCGACACGCAGCTTGCGCAAGCCGTGATCGCCGGTGCAGAAATCCGGCTTCATGCCGCCTTTGCCGTCAATGCCGTCCTTGAATGCCACCCCTACCAGATCGCCTTGCAGGCTGTAGGTCCATGCGTGATAGACGCAACTGAAATCTCTGGCATTGCCCTGGTCTTCAAGGCAAACCATTGCGCCGCGATGCGCGCAGCGATTCTCGAACGCATAGATTTCGCCGTCGGTGTCGCGCGTGACGACCACCGGGGCGTCGCCTACGAATGTGCTGCGAAAGTCGCCCTGATTCGGCACTTCCGCTTCGAGGCACAGGTAGCTCCAGTTCGGACCGCGGAAGATCGCGTCCTGTTCGTCGGCGTACACGCCTTCATCCTGGAACAGCGCGTAAGGCACGCGCGTCAGTCCTTCGGACGGCCAGGTGATGCTGGCGCGCCGCGCCGGCATGATGGGAATGATGTTCAAGTTGCTCGCTCCATGTATTGCGGGGACCGTTCCAACGCCGCCTGGATCCGCTGGGGACGGCTCTTCGCGTGCCGTGCCAGGTTGACAGACGGGTTCGAATGTGTTCGAATAACGTACATTGTTCGATATTTGAATCCAATATGACATCGGTCAAAGAACCTGTCAACGGGCAGGAAGGCGAATTGACGCCTGAAGAAAGTGCTGATCCGAGCGGTAAGGCACGTGCGAAAGAAGGGATGGCGGGCCTCGCCAAGGGATTGGCGATCATCGAGGCATTCGGTGCGTCGACTGCGCGCATGACCGTTT
The DNA here is from genome assembly GCF_031570135.1 of Paraburkholderia sp. USG1. NCBI lineage: Bacteria > Pseudomonadati > Pseudomonadota > Betaproteobacteria > Burkholderiales > Burkholderiaceae > Paraburkholderia > Paraburkholderia sp. USG1. The sequence continues at coordinate 46,759 of NZ_JAMWXW010000028.1, forward strand.
CGGACGCCGCGCATCTTGCGGACCTCAGCCGGCCGGCCGCGCGCCGCTGCCTGCTCACGCTTGTCGATCTCGGCTATCTCGCGCACGACGGCAAGTTCTTCACGCCACTGCCGCGCATGCTCAGACTGGGCAGCGCATACCTCAGCACGTCGTCGCTGACGCAGATCGCGCAACCGCTTCTCACGAGTGCGCGCGACGAATTGCACGAATCGGTATCGCTGGCGGTGCTGGACGAGGGCTACTCGGTATTCATTGCGCGCGCGGAGGCGGTGAGAATCGTGTCCACAGGCGTGAAGCTCGGCGGCAGACTGCCGGCCTATTGCTCGGCGACCGGCCGCGTTCTGCTGTCGGGTCTGTCAGAAGAGGAGATTCGCCACCATCTCGACGCGACGCCCATGAAGCATCTGACAACACGCACGCTCGCAACCACAAACACCGTGTTGCGGGCCATCGCACTCGCTGCACAAAACGGTTATGCGATCAGCAATGAGGAACTAGAAATTGGCATGTCCGCAATGGCGGTGCCGGTGAGAAATCGCAGCGGTGCGATCGAGGCCGCGGTCAGCGTGAGTGTGTTTTCCGGACGGGTCAGCGTGGAAACCCTGGAGGAGAAGTTCCTGCCTGTTTTGAAGGCTGTTGCCGCACGTCTGCAACGGGCACTTTAGCGAACGCGTTTCAGGACCGGTTAGGGTCAACGCAATCGTTCAGATGCGACCGACTCACGGTCGGTCGCACTACCCATCTCAAACCAGTTGATCCTGGTCAACTGCCTCCAGTGCTCAAAGCGCCAAATAGACAGTCATGACGTCATTCGACTGTCTGCATGCCGTTGTTCGCAGATCGGGGCCGCCGTCAGCCGGCAATGACGGTCGATCCGCGTCGCAACGCATGGATTTCTTTGACACCTTGACCTTCTGGAGGTAACAAGCATGAAAAGGATTTTCCCAGCCCTTCTGATTGCGCTGGCAACTGTCGGCACGACGCAGGCTTGGGCCCAGAATACCGCGCCGTCCGGCGCAGACAGCGCTCAACCCGACGACAACATTGTGCAGATGCGAAGCGAGATCCGCGCCGCGAACGAGGCTTACCGCGCGAGGGTACGCGCAGCAAACAAGGCTCGCGACCGCGAGGTTGCCAAAGCGCAGGCCGATCGGGTCAAGGCCATCCAGGCGGCACAATCGGGTGGAAGCGGCAGTTGAGGCGCTCGCAGCTGGCTCTGGCGTAGGTCGCAGTCAGCTGTTTATTTCGCGCCCTTCTCGTCCAGGCTAAACGGAGTTCATGTGGAAGAACGGATAAAACATCTCTTGAGCCAGATCAGCGTGCTTGAGTCGGAACTGCAAACGGAACTTCATCAACGGGAAGTCAAACTGTTCTATCGAATCACCGGCAAACATGTCGAATTCGACGAAGCGGTTGGCAAGGTTCATCGGGAATTGAAAGTGGGTATCGTTCGCTGGATTCTCTCCAGCCGGCCGCAAAATTTCCTCGCGGCGCCGTTCGTCTACGGGCTGGTTTTCCCTTTGGCATTTCTGGATCTTTGCATCTCCATCTACCAGGCAATCTGTTTCCCGATCTACGGCATCGTAAAAGTCAAACGTGCGGACTATATCGTGATGGACCGCTGGCAATTGCGCTATCTGAACTTCATGGAGCGATTCCATTGCGCGTACTGTGAATATGCAAATGGCCTCATCGCTTACGCCTCAGAAATCGCCGCGCGCACGGAGCAGTACTGGTGCCCCATCAAACACGCCCGCAAGGTGTTGGGCACGCATGCAAGGTATGAACGATTTTTGACTTATGGCGAAGCGGAGCAGTATCAGGAACATCTCGCGCAGTTTCGCGACGCACTGCGCAAGCAGGAATAGCGATGCAGTGGATTGGGGCCTTGAATTGCACCGTTAGCATAACTTCGCGCCGCTCCGTGAATGGTTTAGAGTGCTTCGCGGCTGTCATCCTCAAAGAGGCTATGGTGCACCGCGTATCGCACAAGCGCCGCGTCATTGGCGAGGCTCGACTTTTCCAGAATTCTCGTCCTGTGGGTACTGACAGTCTTGGCGCTCAACCCTAGCTTTTCGGCGATACCGGCCACCGATTCGCCAGCCGCAATCAGTAGAAACACCTCGAATTCACGGGCCGACAAGCGCTGGTGAGGCAATGCGGAACCCATATCGGCCAAGCCGTGGGCGAACTCATCGGCCATTGCAACACTCACATACACGCCTCCCGCACCAACCTTTCTCGCCGCGTCGAGGAATTCCGTGGCCGAGCAGTTTTTAGTGATATACCCGGATGCTCCGGCTTTGAATGCACGCGCCGCAAAGGATTCCTCCGCCCGCATCGTTACGACGAGAACACGCAGCGCGGGATTTTCGTTCTTGATCAGCGAAATGAGATCAAGACCGTGGATGCCAGGCATCAGAAGACCCAGCGTCAGAAGAGCCGCATCCGTGGTTCTCGCGAGCTCAAGCGTGCTTGCACCATCCACGGCCTTCCCGACGACACTGAAGTCCCCAGAGCATCGAAGAATCGCGTGCAAACCCTCACGCACGACGCCGTGCGCATCGGATATAGCGACCTTGATCACGGACCACTCTCATGGAAAGGAAGCGAGATTGCCCTTTCCATCATGGGCCATTGATTGAGCATGTCGAACGCTATTTTGTAACTGCGCGGACGTTCCGGTTTGTTTCTTGCAGCGAGCTAATTCCACCCGTGCATGCTTCGAAGTGGGTATTTACGGTTTGCAGGGCGGCATCCTCGCCGCAAATGCGTCTAAAACACGTCCCGGACGAGTTTTGTCGCGGGCTGGTTTCCCGTTGCGCGGACCGTCTGAAACTTTCGGGATCGTTGAAGGAGAAAGATCTGCCGAAGGCATTGAAGCCGACCGGCAGACATTGCTTTGGCGCTTTCTGTCAATCTTGTAATCAACCGGTGGGCGTCACGTCACCTTGAATGTCGCAATATAGATTCCAGACGCTCACGCAAGAAAGCCGAGAGCGCCTTTCTCCGGTGACTGTTCGACATTCAGCCGCATGTATTTACGCTAAATCTTCGCCATCAAACTTCACATTTATTTAGGAGTATCAAATCATGAAAAAAACTCTTGTCTATCTCGCCCTCGCCGCAAGCGCCTTGTCCGCTCCGGTATTCGCGTTCGCGCAATCAAATGCTCCGGTGACACGCGCGGAAGTCCGCGGCGATCTGGTCAAGCTCGAACAGGCCGGCTACAACCCGGCCCAAGGCGACGACGCCAACTATCCGACCGATATCCTGGCTGCGGAGGCAAAGGTAGCGGCACAAACCAGTCAACAACAGGCTACGCAGGGCTATGGCGGTGTGGCGCATGACGGCAGTTCGTCGTCAGGTGGACCGGCGCACGCAGCGATGCATTCGACCTGCGTGGGTCCGGTCAGCTTCTGCACGCCGTACTTCGGCAACTGAACGGTGCGCTTTCAGGTCTCGTGTCGTCACTGGATGCACGGGATCTGACTTAATCCTGAAGTCCTGCTTCACTCCGGGACGAAACCACGCTGACGTATCGCCAACGACCACCACAAGATCAACAATCCTGATCGCGAGCGCTGGATTTGCATACGGCTAATACGCCGCGCTCCTTACAGTGAAGGTGTTGGGACGGCATGTCCACATGATCGACGGCACGCGTCCCTATACGGAACGCGTGCATGCGACACATCGCATCTACACGCCTGCCAGCGCCGGCAGTTGTATGTCGTACGAAACGCGCTCGCGTTGACTACTCGTCCCCGACTGACGTACCGCATGTGTCGAAGGTGGCGCACTTTCGATACGTCGTGGCAAAGCCGCTGGATAGCGCGCGCTTTTCTTGTCGAGAATGGCCCGGCTCAGAAACTCAGCGCTATAGGCGTTCAGCAAATGCCGATGGTGCGATTCGATATACGCGGCGATCTGTGCCTGTTCGCCGTGGATCATTGCCAGCGACGCCAGCGTGTGCGTATCCCAGCGGAAGCGCAGGCCTAGTTCGTCGAACGCGGCGTTATAAGCGCACAGTTGCGCGTCGATCTCAGCATCATGCGCGCTGTCGCCAGCGTTGGGTTGAGCGTGATTCATGGTTATCTCCTTCAGGCAGGTGGCACGACCAAGAATAGAAGCGCGCATAGATAAACAACAGTTAAAGTTTTTTCAAAAAACAATAGCTCATTGTTTATATATTGGTTTACCCCAACCTCCGGAACAGCAACGAAATCTGCGCCGCGACAGAGCAGGTTACGCCTCTGAGCGCCCTCTGGACAAGGCTCGGGCCTCATCCATTAGGAATGCCTAATGCGAACCATAAAATGTTTTAACTTTCCCTTATTGCTGTTCTCGCGCAGCATCCCCTCAGACGTGCTGCACCTCTGGCTAAGGGTTTTCCGTTAGTGCAGCGCCTTCTGGCCGACCATTGGCGCTTCGTTGCCAGCACAACAAACCGGCGACGAAGCGATTCGATCATGTAAGTCCAGCGTGCCGCTCGAGCGCGACGGAAGAGACAGGAGACGCAGACATGGGACATTCCGATGTATCGGAAACAGGCCGTACCGCGTTCACACATCACCGCTGGATCCAACTCGCGATCGGTATCGTCTGCATGGGGCTCGTCGCAAATCTGCAATATGCGTGGACGCTGTTCGTCGTCCCGATGGACAACGCCCACCATTGGGGACAAGCGGCGATCCAGAGCGCGTTCACGATCTTCATCGTTACCGAAACCTGGCTCGTGCCCGTGGAAGGCTGGCTCGTCGACAAGTTCGGGCCGCGCCCCGTCGTGATTGGCGGTTCACTGTGCGCGGCACTCGGCTGGATCATCGACGCGCATGCCAGCAGTCTGGCCACGCTGTACGTTGCGGCGGTCATCGCCGGTATCGGCGCGGGCTGCGTGTATGGCACGTGCGTGGGCACGGCGCTCAAATGGTTTCCGGACAAGCGCGGTCTCGCGGCGGGCTTGACTGCGGCAGGTTTCGGCGCCGGCGCGGCCGTCACCGTGGTTCCCATCGCCGACATGATCCAGCGTTCCGGCTATCAGCATACATTCATGTTCTTCGGCATTTTCCAGGGCGTCTGCATCCTGTTGCTCGCCACCATGCTGATACGGCCGAAACCGCCCGCCACCGCAGTCGTCGCTAAACGCGTGGTTGCAAGCAAGATCGACTACACACCTGGCGAGATGATCCGTTCGCCGCTCTTCTGGGTGCTGTATCTGATGTTCGTATTCGTCGCGGCCGGCGGCATCATTGCAACCGCGCAGCTCGGGCCGATTGCGAAGGAATACGGCTTTGCCAAACTGCCGGTGAATCTCATGGGCATCACGTTGCCGCTGCTCACCATGACGCTGTCGATCGACAACCTCTGCAACGGCTTCACCCGTCCCTTGTGCGGTTTTCTATCGGACCGCATAGGCCGCGAGAACACGATGTTCATGATCTTTCTCGGCGAAGGCGTCGCATTGCTGGGATTGATGCAGTTCGGCCACAACCCGTACGCATTCATGTTCTTCGCGGCTGCTGTCTTCCTGTGCTGGGGCGAGATCTTCTCGATCTTTCCCGCCACCTGCGCTGATACGTTCGGCAGCAAATACGCCGCAGCTAATGCCGGCACGCTTTATACCGCGAAGGGCACCGCTTCGATGCTGGTGCCGCTCGCATCGGTACTGTCGGCGAATGGCGGGTGGAGCACGGTGTTTATCGCGGCTGCCGTGGTGTCGATCGCGGCGGCCGTGTCCGCGAAGTTCATCCTCGCCCCCATGAGAAAGCGCTGGATCGAAAACTCGGGCGCGCCAGCCGGCGTGGTGATCGCTGAAGCGCGACTGCAGCCGTCCTCCGGCGGCTCGCCCGAATGACTGACAACGCGAGCGCCCCACTCGCGACATACCCCATCACGCCCCGTCAATAAGGAGAGATGTCATGGCAGAAGCCGACCAGCCCACAACAGACGACACGTTGAAACAACAGGCGACCGAAACGACCGACGGATTCCACCTCGTCATCGACGCGCTGAAACTGAACGACATCGACACCATTTTCGGACTGGTCGGCATTCCGATCACCGACCTGGCGCGGCTTGCACAAGCGCAAGGGATGCGTTTCATCGGCTTTCGTCATGAACAGCACGCGGGCAACGCGGCGGCCATTTCCGGTTACATGACGCAGAAGCCGGGGATCTGCCTGACGGTGTCGGCACCAGGCTTTCTGAACGGCCTGACCGCCCTCGCCAACGCGACCACCAACTGCTTCCCGATGATCCTGATCAGCGGTTCCAGCGAGCGCGAGATCGTCGATTTGCAACAGGGCGACTACGAAGAGATGGACCAGTTGAATGCGGCCAAGCCTTACGCCAAGGCCGCGTATCGCGTGCTGCATGCCGAAGACATCGGTATCGGCGTGGCGCGCGCGATTCGTGCCGCCGTGTCGGGGCGTCCTGGCGGCGTGTATCTGGACTTGCCCGCGAAACTCCTCGCACAAACGCTGGATGCCGTGAAAGCGCAGCAGTCGCTGGTACGGGTGATCGACGCGGCACCTCGCCAGTTGCCGGCGCCGGAATCGGTGAAGCGGGCAATCGATGTGCTGAAGAGCGCCAAACGGCCGCTGATTCTGCTCGGCAAGGGCGCCGCGTACGCGCAGGCCGACGCGGAGATTCGCGCGTTCGTCGAACAGAGCGGCATTCCGTATCTGCCGATGTCGATGGCCAAAGGCCTGCTGCCCGATACGCACGCGCAATCAGCCTCGGCGGCGCGTTCGTTCGTGCTGCAGGAAGCCGACGTTGTCGTGCTGATCGGCGCACGCCTGAACTGGCTGCTCTCGCACGGCAAGGGCAAAACGTGGGGCGCGGAGCCGAAGAAGTTCGTCCAGGTCGACATTTCGCCAACCGAAATCGACAGCAACGTGGCGATTGCCGCGCCGGTGATCGGCGATATCGGCTCGTGCGTGGCGGCGCTTCGTGCCGGTATCGAGGCAGGCTTCACGAAGCCGGACGCCGAGTGGACCGGTGCGATCGCCGAACGTAAGAACAGGAATCTCGCGAAGATGGCCGCAACGCTCGACAAGAACCCGTCGCCGATGAACTTCCACAGCGCGCTGCGCGCGATCCGCGACGTGCTGAAAACGCGCCCGGATATCAATGTCGTCAATGAAGGCGCGAACACGCTCGACTACGCGCGCAGCATCATCGACATGTATGAACCGCGCAAACGCTTCGATTCGGGCACGTGGGGAATCATGGGCATCGGCATGGGCTTCGCGATCGGCGCGGCGGTGACGAGCGGCAAACCGGTCGTCGCGATCGAAGGGGACAGCGCATTCGGCTTCAGCGGCATGGAACTCGAAACCATCTGCCGTTACGACTTGCCGATTTGCACGATCGTCTTCAACAACAACGGCGTGTATCGCGGCACCGACGTGAACCCGACCGGCGGCAAGGACGTCGCGCCGACCGTGTTCGTGAAAGGCGCACGCTACGACAGGATGATCGAGGCATTCGGCGGAATCGGCTATCACGCGAGCACGCCGGAAGAACTGACGCAGGCGCTGCTCGAAGCGATCGCGTCGGGCAAGCCGAGCCTGATCAACGCGGTGATCGACGAAGCGGCGGGCACCGAAAGCGGCCGACTGACCAATCTGAATCCGCAAAGCGCGGCGATGAAAAAGTAATCAGTGCAACCACGGAGTTACCAACATGACCAAACCTCTCGAAGGCATCCGGATCATCGACTTCACCCATGTTCAAGCCGGCCCTGCATGCACCCAGTTGCTCGCCTGGTTCGGCGCGGACGTCATCAAGGTTGAACGGCCGGGTTCGGGCGACGTGACGCGCAATCAGTTGCGCGATATTCCCGACGCCGACGCGTTGTACTTCACGATGCTCAACAGCAATAAGAAGTCGCTGACGTTGGACACAAAAAAACCCGAAGGCAAGGAAGTACTCGAAAAACTGATTCGCGAGTCCGACGTGCTAGTGGAGAACTTCGGCCCGGGCGCGTTGGACCGCATGGGCTTTTCGTGGGAACGGCTGAATGAACTCAATCCGAAGATGATCGTCGCCTCGGTGAAAGGCTTCAGCGACGGTCACCACTATGACGACCTGAAGGTCTACGAAAACGTGGCGCAATGCGCAGGCGGCGCGGCCTCCACCACCGGCTTCTGGGACGGTCCGCCCACCATCAGCGCCGCCGCGCTCGGCGACAGCAATACCGGTATGCATCTGGCCATCGGCATTCTGACCGCGCTGCTGGGCCGCGACAAAACCGGCAAGGGCCAGAAGGTCGCGGTGTCCATGCAGGACAGCGTGCTGAATCTGTGCCGCGTGAAGCTTCGTGACCAGCAGCGGCTGGAACGCGTTGGCTATCTCGAGGAATATCCGCAATATCCGCACGGCGAATTCAGTGACGTAGTACCGCGCGGCGGCAATGCGGGCGGCGGCGGCCAGCCGGGTTGGGTGCTCAAATGCAAAGGCTGGGAAACGGATCCGAACGCCTACATCTACTTCACGATTCAGGGTCATGCGTGGGAGCCGATCTGCAAGGCGCTCGGCAAGCCCGAGTGGATCGACGACCCGGCCTACAAGACTGCGGAAGCACGTCAACCGCATATCTTCGATATCTTCCAGACCATCGAAACCTGGCTCGCCGACAAAACCAAGTTCGAAGCGGTCGACATCTTGCGCAAGTTCGACATTCCGTGCGCGCCAGTGCTGACCATGAAGGAACTGGCCAACGATCCGTCGTTGCGCGCGAGCGGCACGATCGTCGAAGTACCGCACAAGAAACGCGGCACGTATCTGACCGTCGGCAGCCCGATCAAGTTTTCGGATCTGAAGCCGGAAGTCACCGCGTCGCCGCTGCTCGGCGAACACACCGACGAGGTGCTGGCGAGCCTTGGCTACAGCCAGCAGCAAATCTTCAACCTGCGCGAAGTCAAGGCGGTTTAATGGTGCGAGGCAAGCCCGGCCATCGGCTCGGGCCTGGCGGATACGGCGCCGCTGGCGGAGTCGTATCCTGTTCATGCATCCGTGTTTTCACATCCGGGGAGCGCCATGCAAAATGCGATCGACTTCCAGCAACTTGCCAACGCAATCGGCGACGCGGTCATCATTTCGGATTCCCAGGGCAGCATCACATTCTGGAACCCCGCGGCCGAGCGCATGTTCGGCTTTACGCAAGACGAGGCGCTCGGCAATTCGCTGGACCTGATCATTCCGGAACGGCTGCGCGGCCGCCATTGGGACGGCTATCACAAGACCATGACAACAGGCGCAACTCGCTACGGCAACGACGTGTTGCGTGTTCCCGCCATGCACAAGGACGGGCGATCCATGTCGATTGCCTTCACGGTGGCGTTGCTGCATTCGCCGCAAAATGAACTCACCGGTATCGTCGCCGTGATCCGCGACGAAACCAGCCGCTTTCAGGAAGATCGCCTGCTGCGCAAGCGGCTTGCGGAACTGGAGGCGTCCGCTGGCGCTTGAGCGGGCGCACCCCGCCCGTATTCAGCTACCCGCAGAAGGCTGGGGGGAGTCAGCGCATACTCGTCACCGCGCAATGCTTTGAGCGGTGAAAGACCTGAACTCATTCGCCGGCGATTGCCTTACCCGACGGATTCTTCACCCGCGCATGCAACTGCGTGCGAATTTCGCTCACCACCGGCGGCGGCAGCGGTACATAGTCCAGATCCTCCGCGGCCTGGCCGCCATTGGTCAGCGCCCACTCCAGAAATTTCAGTGTCGCCTCGCTGCGCTCCGGTTTATTCGGCGTGCTGTGAAGCAATACATATGTCGCGCCGACCACAGGCCACGCGTTCGCGCCCGGCTCATTGGCCAGGATTGGGAAGAGAGATCTGGACCAGTCCGCGCTCGCGGCGGCCGCCTTGAATGTCTCCGGTCCAGGCTGAACCACGGCACCCGAGGCATTTTCCATGGCCGTATACGACATATGATTCTGCTTCGTGAAATCCCACGCAACATAGCCGATTGCGCCGGGCAGATGTTGTACGAAGGTAGCCACCCCTTCATTACCTCTTCCGCCTATGCCGCGCGGCCAGCGCACTGAAGTCCCTTCGCCGATCCGGCTCTTCCACTCAGGATTGACCTGCGCCAGATAGTGCGTCCAGATCAGCGTGGTACCTGAACCGTCAAGGCGGCGGACAACGGCGATAGGCGTATCGGGCAGCTTGATCCTGGGATTGATGGCGGCAATGGCCGGGGCATCCCAGTTGATGATTTTTCCAAGATAGATATCCGCGAGCACACGCCCGGAGAGAATCAACTCCCCCGGCTTGATACCGGGCAAATTGACGACCGGCACGACGCCGCCAATCACCATTGGAAACTGGAGCAGGCCGTTCCTGGCAAGTTCGTCGTCGCTCAGCGGGGCATCCGATCCGGCGAAATCAACCTGGCTCTCCATGATTTCCTTCACCCCTTCAGTCGACCCGACACCGCGATAGCTCACCGTGCCGCCGCCCGCCTGCTGGTATGCGCCGGCCCATTTCGTATAAATCGGCGCGGCAAAGGTGCTGCCGGCGCCGGTAATGTCGGCGCTGTGCGCCGTGACCGCCAATAGAGCGCCGACCACACCGGTCAACAGTGTTTGTGTATAGCTCACGAAAGACCTCACTTTAACTTTTGTTGTTGAAGCTCATGAAGTGAAGCTCGCCGAGTAACGACGCGTGGCGTGAAGAAACTATTTGCTGGCGGACTTTATTGAATTTTCTCTTTCCACCGGTTTGCCGTCGCGCTGCAACATGCCAATTGGAAACGCGGGCAAGCACAGCGCTGAAAAACCAACTCTCCCCATTACAGGACGCTGTGCGTCAGGAGGCAAATTGAATCGCTCTATCATGGCCGCATTGCTTCCCGCCCAGTGCCGGCATGGTCGTGAAAATTGATACGTTGTAGGATTGATATCGCAATTTGCGAGGCGCGCCTGCCACGCGCCACCTTACGTTCACCTCACTTCCGTCCGCTTTGGGACTCACGCGACTCGAGCCGATGAACTCCACACCACCCATGCGTGACGTCGCTTCTGCACAAGAACGGACTTCGGAGAATGCCGACAGACGCACCGGCACGGTTTCGGCAGACATGTCGCCAGCCGCGGCCTTCTCGACGCTGGTCGCGCCAATGGTCGCGCAGGTGGCGCTACGCGTCGGCAACTTGTGCAGGAGCGCCGATCCGGAAAGTCCTCACAAACTTCGTGTCGTGCTGCGTCGTCTGCGCTCGCTGTGGTGGGCTTACGATCCGCTTATCGACGGGTCGCAGGCAAGACGGCAGCGACGCGAATTCAAGGCCCTGGCTGACTCCGCCGGTCAGACACGTGACTGGGATATCCTGAAGCACTTACTGGCAGATGACATGCAGATGCCGCAACCTTTTGCGGCGCTCGTTGAACGTGTCGATCTGCTGCGCGGCGATGCGCTTCTGCACAGTCGCGCAACGATAGCCGCCGCGAACGTCGAAGCCATATTGGCGCAGGGAATCGCGGGCTTAATATTGCAACTCGACGCTCGCGCGTTTGACGAACCGCTTGCGGAATTCGCTGCGGACCGTATCGCAACGGCGAAAAAGGCGCTGCGAAAACGGATGAAGCGTCTGCTTATGGATCAGCACCACGGATACGCCGGGTTTCACGAAGTCCGGATCGCAGCGAAGAAAGTGCGTTATCTGCTGGAGTTTTTCGCGCCTCTGATCGATGGCGGGAGTGGGATCGGCATCGTCGAACTCACGCAAATGCAGGATGAACTAGGACAACTCAACGACATCGTTTCGAGCGAATCGCTACTTCTGGCGCACAGGGATCGGCTCGGCGAGTGCGGCGTAGTAGACGATGCGATCGCGTATCTGAGGTACCTCAGAGGCCATCACATGCAAAGCGCCGACGCCTCGTTGCGCGCTGTCGGCGACATGCTGGCCAGCGAGCATTCCGGCTCCGACATGAGCTAACGGCGCCTGCGTGCAGGCGCCGCGAATGCCGAAACCGGACGCACTGCCACGCAGTTGGCTTGCCCTACCGTTCCTTGCGCCGGCGAAATGCCCACCATCCGGCCAGTCCTGTGAATCCGGCCACGAGCAACACCATCACCCAGAAACCGTGCCGGTTTTCAGCGAGCGGAATACCGCCCACATTCATGCCAAAAAAGCCTGCGACGATATTGATCGGCATAGCCAGAACCGTGACCAGTGTCAGCGTGAAGAGCGTGCGATTGTTCTGCTCTTCCAGCCGGGAAATGATTTCCTCCTGCAACAGCCTGACCCGTTCGATTAGCCCGGCGACATCCGAGAGAACCACCGAAAACTCTTCCGTCGACTCGCGTAGATCCTGCACGTCCTCTGAGTGAAGCCAGCGCGGCGGCCTCGCCAGCAGCCGGAAGATCGCGCCGGGTTCAGGTGCGAGCATGCGTTGCAAGCGCGTCAGCATACGACGCATGGCGCCCAGATCGATCCGGTTCTGCGTCGGCCGCTGCGACAGGAATCGATCCTCTATCCGGTCGACGTCGGCGCTGGTGTGCCGGACGATCTGCACGAGCAGGTCGGCCTGATCGCGCATCAGGTGAACCAGCAATTCCGCGGGAGACCTGAATACCTCCCCTTCCCGAACGGATGCGCGCAATCGGTCTACCGAACGCAGTGGCTTGAGTCGCGCGGTCACGATGATCCGCTGATTCGCGTAAATCCACAGGGTCGCGATTTCTGAGGGAATAAACTCGAGATTGAACATGACGTCGTTCACGACCGCGCGCAACGCGCCGTCCGCATGTTCGATACGCGTGGAGTGCGAGCCCTCGCGCAAGGCGTCGAAGAAAGTCTCCGGCAAATCGAGTTGCGTCCTCATCCAACGTTCGCTCGCACTGTGCGCCAGATTGAAGTGAAGCCAGAGGAACTCGCTGCCTTCTCTCGCTGGGCCATTCGCGTCGTGCGCCTGCAGCCATTCGACGACTTCATCCGCATCGACAGACCGCCCGGCGCGCGTCGACGAAAAGAGAAAGCCACAGACGATCCCGGACGAGTCCGCACCGTAGGTTTGCAGTAGCAGGTCAGATTTCATAGGTCATTCAGCGTTTGCTTCCCGTGCGGGAATTGGCATATCAGGCAATTTGCGGCCGACATTGGAACTGCGGCGATCGCCACGCCACGCCTGCGCCAGGCGTCGCCCGAATTGAACCGCAATCAAAGGCCTGAGCATATCGCGACCGATCGGAAGATGGTTAATCAGGCAGGGCTCGCCACGTCGATCCGGCTGATCCTCAACGTTCAGCAGTCGAATCATTTAATTCGAGCGGTCACGAGAACGTCATATTTCACCCTTAAGTTGCAGGCCATCTAAGGCGACCCTATCGCCACAAGGAGTCTCGACATGAATCTCAAGCAACTTACGCTGATTCTATGTGCGTTGTGTGCCAGCGCCGCGCACGCCGCGGACATCACCGGCGCGGGCAGCACCTTTGCTGCGCCGATTTATACGAAATGGGCCGATGCCTATCAGAAAAGGGGCGGCGGCAAAGTCAATTATCAGGGTATTGGTTCGTCGGGCGGGATCAAGCAGATCATCGCCAAAACGGTGGATTTCGCCGGCTCGGATGCCCCACTGAAAGACGACGAATTAGCCAAAGATGGCCTGTTCCAGTTTCCCACGGTGGTCGGCGGCGTGGTGCCGGCCATCAACGTGCCGGGACTGAAGGCTGGCGAACTGGTGCTGTCGGGTGAAGTGCTCGGCGACATCTATCTGGGCAAGATCAAGAAGTGGAACGATCCCGAGATCGCCGCGCTGAACCCGAAAGTCAAGCTCCCGGATACCGACATTGCCGTGGTTCGTCGTGCCGATGGTTCGGGTACGAGCTTCATCTGGACGAACTACCTGTCCAAGGTGAATCCGGAGTGGAAATCCAAAGTGGGCGAAGGCGCGACGGTGAACTGGCCGACCGGCACCGGCGGCAAGGGTAACGACGGCGTTGCCGCGTTCGTTCAGCGTCTGCCGGGCGCGATAGGCTACGTCGAGTGGGCATATGCGAAGCAGAACCACATGACCTACGCGTCGATGAAAAATGCTTCGGGCACCATAGTCGAGCCGGCAACCGACACATTCAAGGCCGCGGCGGCGGGCGCCGACTGGTCGAAGTCGTTCTATCAGATCCTGACGAACGAGCCGGGCAAGAACGCGTGGCCCGTGGTCGGCGCGACGTTCGTGCTGTTGCATACGACGCAGGACAAAGCAGCACAAGGCGCCGAAACGCTGAAGTTCTTCGATTGGGCGTTCAGGAACGGCAGCAAGGCAGCCGACGACCTCGACTATATTTCGCTGCCGGAATCGGTAACGGCTGAAATCCGCTCGCAATGGAAGCAGAAGGTGAAGGACGCGTCCGGCAAGCCGGTCGCGCCGTAAGCGGCAGATACATCAGATGAGGCGCGCGTCGCATGCGCGCCTTTCTTCACCACGTGTCCGATCTTCCGGCACAGGTCAGGTCGCGACCTTCGACATCACCGCCGTAGCCGGGTCGTAGCGATAGCCCTTCTGCGCGAGTTGGTGGCTCATCGTCGCGCCGATCAGTTTTTGCTGCGTCTCTCTGGCGATCAACTCGTGATCCGGCTTGAGCCGCTCCAGTTCGGATGAAAGCCGCCTGACGAGCGCCACCTCGCCGGTGCTGCGTGCGTCGATGAACAGGATCCTCTCGCTTGCCAGACCGAGCCGCTGTTTGAGATCCTTGGCGTGCGTGACCCACTGTTCGGCAGTAGCGCGAAGCTCACTAAGGGCCTTTGCGTTGGCTTTGGCTTGTGCCGCTATCTGCCGTTGCAACACGGCGACTTCCTCCGCGCGCTCAGCCTCGTCGGCTCGAACGCTGGCCTGCTGAGCGCGCTGATTCTGTTGCGCGATCGCTGCGGATTGCGCTGCGAGGCGCTGCTCCAACTGCGCAACCTGCTGTTCCGCGGCCTCCGCGCGTTCCCTCGCCGCGGACGCATCCTGCAATACCCGAGCCAGATCAGCGCTCGCGGCCGCCTTCGCCTCATTCATGGTCCCGATCTGCTGCCGCGTCTCTTCCAGTTCCTGAGAGACGCGCTGCAGGTCGTTGAGATGAACCGAGATTTCGTCAGCCCGCGCGGCGGCGGCCTCGCGCTCCGCTGCCAGCGCAGCGCGCGCTTGCTCCAGTTCAGCCTCCAGCGCCGCGAGTTTCGCGAGGCTCCCGCTTGCCTGGACCTCGGCGGTTTTCGCGTGCGACAAGGCTGCACCTAGCTCCGCCGACAACCTTATCGCTTCTTCCGATTTCGCTTGATGAGCGTCGCTCAGGGTGACGATCTGCTGCTGCGCGTGATCGCGTTCCTGAGCGGCTTGCGCCAATTCATCGCTCTTGCCTGATATAGCAGCGACCAACTCCGCTCGTGCCTTGCGCTCTTCGTCCAGCAATGCGACCGTGGCTTGCTGCTCCGCAGCTTGCGACGTTACCTGCTGCACGAGTTCTTCTACGCGTGCCTCTGCCTGCTGTGCGCGTAACCCCGCCGCACTCAGTTCCCCGGACAGTCGCGTCACTTCTTCGGACTTCGTCTGATGGGCGTCGCCCAGCGTAGCGATCTGCTGCAGCGTCTGATCGCGCTCCTGAGTAACACGCGTCAGTTCCTCTACCTTGCTCGAAACTACCGCCGCCAATTCTTCACGAGCCTTGTGTTCCTCTTCAAGCGACACCTTCGCCGCTTCGAGGCCGGCATCTTGCGACGACACACGTTGCACGAGTTCTTCTATACGCGCCTCGGCTGCTTGCGCGCGTGACGTTGCCGCGTTCGCTTCCTGCGACCATCGCGTCAGTTCCTTCGCGTTCGCCTGACAGGCGGCGTCCAATGCTGTGACGTGCTGCAGCGCCTGCTCGCGTTCCTGAATGACTCGCGTCAGTTCGTCGTTCCTGTTCGATAGAACCGCTGCCAACTCTTCACGTGCCCTGCGTTCCTCTTCAAGCGACGCCTTCGCCGCTTCGAGGCTCGCATCTTGCGACGACACACGCTGCGCGAGTTCGTCTACGCGCGCCTCAGCCGTTTGTGCACGCGACGAAGCCACGCTTGCCTCTTGCGACCACTGCGTGACTTCTTGCGCTCTGGCCTGACAGGCGTCGCGCAAACTGGCGATCTCCTGCTGCGCCTGCTCATGTTCCTGAGTGACGCGCGTCAGTTCGTCGGTCTTACTCGATACGACCGTCGCCAACTCTTCACGGGCCTTGCGCTCTGCTTCGAGCGATGCGTTCGTCGCTTCCAGATTGACGTGGTCCACCGCCGCGCGCTGCACGAGCTCCTCGATGCGCGCCTCCGCCGCCTCGGCACGCGACGAAGCCGCGCGTGCTTCTTGCGACCATTGCGTAACTTCCTCTGTTCTGGCGTGACAGACATCACTCAACGTCACGATCTCGTGCCGCGCCTGATCGCGTTCCTGAGTGAGTTGAGCGACTTCGTCATTTTTGCCCGCGAGAGCCGTGGCCAGCTCTTCGCGCGCCAGGCGTTCCTCGTCGAGCGAAGCCTTCATGGCTTCCAGATCCGCGTCTTGTGCCGACGCGCGCTGCGCGAGTTCCTCGACGTGAGTCTCGGCCGCCTCCGCCCGGCCCGTGACGGTGGCGAGTTGCGCTTCGAGGCGCAGAGAGGCACTTTCCGAGGCGCTGAGCGCGTCCGTCAGCGCGATGACCCGCTGGCGCCCCGTTTCGACTTCATCGATCATTTTCTGATACTCGGCAAGCGCTTCGTCCCGTTCCGCGACGGCCGCTTCGAGATCCAGGTTCACTGCGGCCAGACGCTGACTGAATGCCCGCTCCGCATCGTGTTGGGATGCCGACCAGATCCGGTCCGCAGCGCTCATGACGGTTTCGGCCAGACCCTCCGGCAAGCCGGGCTGGACCTGCATTGCCGGCGTTTCGCCCTGCCGCGCTTCACGCCAGCGTTGCAGGGCCGCGACTATCGCCACCAGCGAACCGCCGCGAACCTCTTTCCAGATTGTCACTGGCGAAACTCTTCTGCCTTCTTCGACCATGCGATCGGCGATTGCAGCGATCTGTTCATCGGTGATTGTGTCTGCGTCCGTGGACATAAGCGTCTCAAGAATCAATGTAACGGGGCAAAAGGTTAAATTTTCAATACGGTACTACGTCTGCGGACGTCCGGCGACGTTCGGGATACAAGGTAAATGACAGCTGGCATGGCGCGGATGGATCTTATAGCTCAACGGCCGTTTCGAATCCACGGAACAGCGGACCATAAAGCGGCTATATCGGCGCGCATTGCTCGCCCAGAGAGGTAGCGGCGATACCGGTAGAAGAGCTTGCCTTGTTGACCGGCAACGAGGTTGCAACAATGCAGGCGAGCTGATTGGGCAGCCCGTCGGCGTGAAAACCCCCAACCGGCATCCACACGATTCACGCAACTTCACTGGGGCATACGGCAATGCGTATTTCGTTTCTGCACACGATGGAAGGAAACCGGCAAGTCTTTGAGCAGGCAGCAAAAACGCTTGGAATGCGGGCTGAAGATCTGCACCATGAAGTGAGAGCGGACCTGCGCGAAGCGGTCACCCAGACGGGGACGTTTTCAAGCGATTTGAAAGCCGAGACAAACCAGCGTCTTCTCGCGCTGGCGGCCCATTCCGACGCTGTCATTCTGACTTGCGCGACGCTCGGGCCGGCCGTGGCGGATCTCAAGCGCTCACCGGCGCCCATTGTCAGAGCGGACATTGCGTTGGCCGCAGCGGCAGCAAAAGTGGGCGGAAAAATCGTGGTGTTGTGTGCCGCTGAATCCGCAGTGGAATCCACGAGGAAGCTCTTCGTGGAGCATGCAAGCGGAAATAACGCGTCAGTGGAGGTCGTTCACCTTCCTCAGGTTTGGGCATTGTTCAAAGCGGGTGCCCTCGACTCGTGCCTGGCTGCAATCGCGTTGGCTGCGGACGACGCGTATGAAGCGGGTGCGACCATTGTCGCGTTCGCTCACCCGTGGATGGCGCCCGGCGCGGACCTCGTCCGCAAGGGAAGACGGCCGCTCGATAGTCCGAGCGAGGCACTCCGCGCTGCAGCGCAACTGTTCGGCGAATCTCCCGCCTTGTCAGCGAAGGCAAGTTTCCGATGAGAAAAGCGCGCGCGCGCTCCACATGCGCCAATCTTGCCCAACCGCTTCGTCGCCGAGCCCATGTGCGGGGCATCCAGGCATTGCCGGCAAACGCGCCGGCAGAGGCTCAACCGTCCACGAAACTGGCGCTTCGCCGCCAAATGTTATTATCGGAAACAACACCGTCCCCCAAAAGCGTGCATTCGAAGCATCAAGCCCTATGGACACCCACCTCGCCAAACCCGCCGACCCGTCCACCACCGACCTCGGCCGCCGCGTCCGCGCCGCCCGCCAGGCGCAGGATCTGACGCTGGAAACCGCCAGCCGCCTCTGCGGCGTTTCCCGCTCGACGCTCTCCAAGGTCGAAAACGGCCTGATGTCCCCCACTTTCGACGTGCTGCAGAAAATCGTCCTCGGACTGAAGATCGAAATCGGCGAACTGTTCGGCTCCACGCCGAAAGTCAGCGCCAGCGGCCGTCGCGCGCTCACCCGCAAAAACGAAGGCCAGCGCCACGCCTATCGCGGCTATCAGATGGAACTGCTCGCCACGGACCTCGCGCATAAAGCGATGCTGCCGTTTCGCATCCGCATCTCCGCGCACACGCTCGACGCATTCGACGACTGGGGCCGCCACGAAGGCGAAGAATTTCTGTACGTGATCAGCGGCAGCGTGTGCCTCTATTCGGAGTTGTACGCGCCGACGCATCTGAACGCCGGCGACAGCCTCTACTTCGACAGTCGCACCGGCCACGCGGCGGTCTCCACGAGCGAAGAAGACGCCGAAGTACTGTGGATGGCCACCAGCGCCGACATTCCGCACGCGCCGGCCGCCACCGAATCCGAATCGACGAAGAAGTAGCCCACGCACATACAACGCGCACGAACGCGGCTTACCGAGCCGCCAACGCCCGCTGCGCGAGTTGCGCAATATGCATTGCATGACGCCCCGTACCCTGCTGGATCTGTTCACGGCAACTGAAGCCATTGGTCAGCACGATCGTTTCGGCGGGCGCCTCACGCACTGCGGGAAATAGCTTGTCCTCGCCGATCTTTTCGGAAAGCCCGTGGTGCTCCGCGTTAAAGCCGAACGATCCCGCCATGCCGCAGCATCCCGTGTCGAGCAGTTTCCATTTCACGCCGAGCCTGTTTAGCAGCGCGGTGTCGCCTTGCATGCCGAACAGCGCCTTTTGATGGCAATGCCCGTGCACGATCACGTCGGCGGGAAGCGTCGGCCAATCGAACGGCTGACGCGCGACGAAATCGGAAAACAGGAAAGTCTGCGCCGACAGTTTCTTCGCTAGTGCATGACCGGGCAGTTGCTTCAGCAGTTCGTCCTTGAACACCGACAAACAGCCTGGCTCGAGACCGACCAGCGGCACGCCGGCGGCGATATCGTCCGCGAGATCATCGAGAATATGCGTGAGCAGTTCGCGCGCGCGTTCGAGCAGACCGAAGTCATACAGCGGACGCCCGCAGCACAACCGGTTCTTCGGCAACACGACGTGCCAGCCTAGCTGCTTTAAAACATCGGCCGCGGCCTGAGCTATCTCGGGCGTGAAGTGGTCGTTGAACGTATCGACCCATAGAATGACTTTCTTCACCTCACCGCGAGCGTCTGACGCCGTTTGCGGCGAACGCCGTGCGATCTGCCGGTAGGTGGCGTGAGCGAACCGCGGCAGTTCGCGCGCTTGCGCCACGCCCGCCACCCATTTGCCGAACGAGGCCAAACCCGGCGCCGACGTCATGAAGTTCGTCAGACGCGGAAAGCGCGCCGCCCAGGGCGCCCATTCGCCGATACGTCCCATGAACAGCGCCTGGCGCGGCCGGCGCTTCGTCTCGTAGTAATGCGAAAGAAACTCCGCCTTGTATGAAGCCATGTCCGTATGTGTGGGGCAATCGGATTTACAGCCCTTGCAGGCAAGGCACGTGTCGAGCGCTTCTTTCACTTCGCGGCTTTGCCAGCCATTGTCGATCACGCCGCCTTGCAGCATTTCCCAGAACAGATGCGCGCGGCCACGGGTCGAATATTTCTCCTCACGCGTCGCGCGATAACTCGGGCACATGGTGCCGCCTTCGAGCGAACGGCATTTGCCCATGCCGATGCATCGCTCGATCTCGCGCTGAAAACCGTTGCCTTCCTGGCTGGCAAACGTGAGCTTCGTTTGCAGCGTGACCGGCTTGTAGGCGGGCCCCATGCGCAGGTTTTCGTCGGCGCGATACGCATGCACGACCTTGCCCGGATTCAGGCGATTGGCCGGATCCCAGATCGCCTTGAACTGCTCCATTGCCTGCATCAGTTCAGGGCCGTACATGATCGGCAGAAATTCGGCCTTGGCCTGGCCGTCGCCGTGTTCGCCCGAGAGCGAGCCGCCGAATTCGACCACGAGTTCGGCCGCCTCGCGCAGAAACTTGCGCCATGTCGAGACACCTTCCGCGCTGCGCAGATCGAAAGTAATGCGCGCGTGCACGCAGCCATCGCCGAAATGACCGTAGAGACTCGTCTCGTAGCCGTAGCGATCCACCAGCGCCTGGAACGCACGCAAATAATCGCCGAGGCGCAGCGGATCGACCGCCGCATCTTCCCAGCCGACCACCGGGTCCGGCATGCCGGAATCGACCGACAACGCCACCGCCGAGGCGCCCGTCTCGCGGATCGACCACACCTTCGCCTGTAACGCGCGATCTTCGACGAGCATCGCGGAGACATTCGGCCCTGCTTCGCCCGCGCGGAAGTAAGCGGCGGCGGCTTGCGCCTGCAGCATCACCGCCTCCTGCGTGTCCGCGCCGAATTCGAGCACGACCCACGCGTCGCCTTCGGGCAGCAACGCGATCTCGTCCTTCTTCAAACCACGCACCTGCAAGCCGCGAATGATCGCGCGGTCGAGTCCTTCGATAGCGATCGGATCGCAGCGCATGAAATGCGGCACGGCATCCGCTGCCGTATAGATATCCGTGAAGCCGACCACCACGATCACGCGTTTCGCAGGACTCTTCACGAGGCGCACTTTCGCCTGCAATGTCACCGCGCACGTGCCCTCGGTGCCGACCAACGCGCGTGCCACGTTGAAACCGTTCTCCGGCAGCAGTTGATCGAGATTGAAGCCCGACACGCGGCGCTTGATCTGCGGGAATTTCGCGCGAATCTGTTCGGCGTAGGTGTCGCGCAGCCGCTTCAGTGCGGCGTAGATTTCACTCTGGCGGCCACCTGCCGCGATGATGCGTTCGAGTTCATGTTCCGATGTCGGGCCGACCCAGAAGCGCGCGCCGTCGAAGGTCGCGATTTCCAGCGCCTCGACGTTTTCGACCGTCTTGCCGGCCATCACCGAATGCGCACCGCACGAGTTGTTGCCGATCATGCCGCCGAGCGTGCAGCGGCTGTGCGTAGCCGGATCGGGCGCGAAGGTGAGGCCGTGCTGTTCGGCGGCATCGCGCAAGGTGTCGCAGACCACGCCCGGCTCGACGATCGCGACGCGCGCGGCCGGATCGATCGACACGACACGGTTCACGTACTTGCTCGCGTCAGCCACTACCGCCACGTTGACACATTGACCGTTCTGCGACGTGCCGCCGCCGCGCGCGAGAAACGGCACGTCGTTGCGACGACAGGCGGCGAGCGCGGCCACCAGATCGTCGATATCCGCGGGCACGACAATAGCGAGCGGCACTTGCCGATAGTTCGACGCATCCGCCGCATACAACGCTTTCGAGCCCTGATCGAAGCGCACTTCGCCACGCACGTGGCTGCGCAAATCGGCTTCGAGCGCCTGCATTACAGCGGCGCTGCCCGCATAAGGCGTGGCAACGCGCGGCGTATCTTTCAGCGCGCGACGGCCGGCATCGTCCAATTCATGGAGGCCCGCGCCCTGTTCTTCATCAAATGACGTTCCCACTGCGCTCCCCGTCTCCCGTGCCTGGGCTGCCGCCTTGCGCTCACGCAGCCTGGTTCGCGGTCATCTTGAAGATGCCCTGTGCGTTGCCCGCGTCGAAACGCAGGTCCGTTTCCCAACGACGCGCGTCCTGATCGAAAGTCCGCTTACGCGTGATGAACTCGTAGAACGAACCCGGCACTTCACGCGTCACGATGTTTGCGTCGGCTGCCCGAAACTCGCGCAGCACGGTGTCGGCGCGATACGCCGTCTGGAACACGCGGCCTGAGCGCGAACGCTCCACTTCCGGTTTCATCGGACGACCCTTGGCCTTCTCGTCGTCGGACAGTTGAAAGACGTCCGCGACGCGATCGGTGGCGTGGTTGAACGCGTTGCCTTCGGTCGCGATCCACGCCATTTCCGCCGATTCCTTCAACAATACTTCGTAATCGGCTTCGCGTGGCGTCTCATGCTGGCGCGCAAACGCGCCGACAATGACCGGCAGCAGTTCATGCGCTGCGTCGAGCGGCAACACACCGTCGCGCTCGAGCTCCCACAACTGGCCGAGGGCACGCGGCGTCAGCGGATCGCGCGACTCGCCGATCACATTGGTCACCGCCCGCTGAAACTCCGCCGAGAACCGCTCGGGATGCAATTCGCTGACGAAAAACTGCGCGATTTCATCCGGGGCGTCGTCGTGTGCCCACGCGCGGCCGGTCATGCCGAGGCGGTCGAGCGGATAACGGCCGTTGATGCTGAAGCCGAGCGGACGCAGAATGCGCGCAAACGCGGCTTCGCCCGTCGGCAGCGCGCCGCTGTGCGGCCAGCGCACCGTGCGCAACGCGCCGTGGTCGAAGTACACGCTGCCGCCCGCCGCGAACGTCTCCTCCGTGTACCGGCGGCCGTTCGCCGAGCGCGCCAGCAGATCCTCGAAAAGCGCCATGTTCATCGCCTGCGCGAGCTCGGCGCGCGTGACGATACCGCCTTCCCATTCGTTGAGGATCTGCGGATGATTCAGCGTCGCGAAGAGCCGGGCGGTTTTGTCGGCGCCGAGGAACTTCAACAGCAGTTGTTCGACATTCGCATTCTTGATGTTTCGCATATCGGTTCTCTACTTGGCTCTACGCGCGCTGGCTGATGTGCTCGAAGCGACCTGCCGGTGCGCGCGCAAGGCACAGGATGGCATGGTCAAAGGCGTGATTATTCAAATCGGCGGGCTCGCCGTAAAGCGAGATAAAATCGCCACTTGATGCGTTTCTGGAATCAACGTGCGAAAGTTCAAGATCCCCAACATGGGCGCGCTGCTCGCTTTCGAAGCCGCCGCGCGGCACGAAAGCTTCACGCATGCGGCGCGCGAACTCTTCCTGACCGAGAGCGCGGTGTCGCGGCAGATCAATACGCTGGAGAGCAACCTTGGCGTGCGGCTGTTCGTGCGCGTCAAGCAGCGCGTGATGCTGACCAAAGCGGGCAAAGTCTATAGCGCACAGGTGCGGCGCTCGCTGGAACAGCTCGATCGCGACACGCTGTCCATCATCGCGCATGGCAGCGGCGGCGGTTATCTGGAACTGGCGGTTCTGCCGACTTTCGCGTCGCAATGGCTGATTCCGCGGCTCGCGGCATTCAATGCGCAATATCCGGACGTGCGCGTGAACATGGGCGTGCGAACCGGCACGTTCCCGTTCGCCGAGACCCATTTCGAGGCCGCGATTCATTACGGCAAGCCCACGTGGCCGGGCACGTCGGCAGATTTTCTGTTTAGCGAAGAAGTCGTGCCGATATGCGCGGCGAGTCTGCTGAAGCGACCCGTTAAGAGCGCCGCCGATCTTCTGGACTATCCGCTTGTTCATTCCACTACGCGGCCGGACGGCTGGGCAGCCTGGTTCGCCAATATGGGCGTCGACGATAACCGGACCATGCAGGGCGTGCGCTACGAACTCCACACCATGCTGATCAGCGCGGCCGCCGCCGGCCTCGGCATCGCGCTGGTGCCGCGTTTTTTTGTCGACGCGCAGCTCGAACAGCTCGGGCTCGTGGTCCCGCTCGATGCGCCCGCAGTCGCCGACTCGGCGTATTACCTCGTCTATCCGACCGAGTTGAGTCACGGCAAGCCGCTCGCGAGTTTCCGCGAGTGGCTGTTGCACGAAGCAGCAGCCTATAGCGCGGTGAATCCCGAATTAGCCGGTCCACGCGATACGGATTGACCCGGCCTCGGATCAGGCGTCAAACCAGGCATTGAGCCAGGCACCGGCCAGGCCTCAGGCGCCGGCTTGTTCGCGCGCCTGCGCCAGTGCGCTCAGATTGCCTTCGCCAAAACC
This sequence comes from Paraburkholderia sp. USG1, assembly GCF_031570135.1. Lineage (NCBI taxonomy): Bacteria > Pseudomonadati > Pseudomonadota > Betaproteobacteria > Burkholderiales > Burkholderiaceae > Paraburkholderia > Paraburkholderia sp. USG1. The sequence continues at coordinate 71,006 of NZ_JAMWXW010000028.1, forward strand.
GTGGTGTCCCTGGCGCTGCACGATCTCGAAGAATATTTCGCCGGCGCGGCGGCGCACGAAGGTCTGGAAAAAAAGCAGCGGCACCCCGTCCGCGCCGATTTCGCCGTCCACCAGCAGGTGCGTGCGCTTGAGCCGCTCGACGTCGAGCCCGTGGCCCGGCAGACGCGCGTCGAGTAGCTCGTAATAGCGCGCCGGGGGCTCGACGAATTCCACGCCGTTCGCGAGCAACAGCTCGACGCACGTGAAAATGTCGTCGGTTGCAAGCGCGATATGCTGCACGCCTTCGCCCGGATGGTCCGGCAGAAACTCGTGCATCAGGTTGGTCCGGCGCGTCCCTTCCTCATACAGGGGCACACGGATCGCGCCGCATGGCGACACCATCACGCGCGATTCCGCCGATACATGCCAGTTGGCGTGCAACTCGTGAATCTCGCGGAAATTGAGCAGGTCGTGATAGAAGTCGAGCCATTCCTGCATCCGGCCCTCGCCGACCGTTTGCGTCAGATGATCGACCGCGACGAGGCCGGTGCCTGCGTGGCTCAAGTCGGCTTGTGCCGTGTCGATCTGGATGGGCCGGAAGTCGATATCGAAGATCGAGATGTCGCCGAGGCCGCCACGCTGGCCGCCGCGGCCGCGCCAACGGTCGACGAAATAGATATGCGAGTCGCCAATGCCCTGAATGGCCGGAATCAGCAGCTCGCCGGCGCCGATCTTCTCGCCTTCGAACGCCCATGCGCCAAGTTCGATCGCACGGTCGAACGCGCGTTGCGCGTCGGCCACGCGAATGCCGATCGCGCAAATGCCCGCGCCGTATTCCTCGGCATAGCGCGCGGCAAACGAATCCGGCTCGGCGTTGATGAGGAACTGCATCCCACCCTGGCGATATAGCGTGACGTCCTTGCTGATATGACGCGCAATCGCCTTGAAGCCAAGTTTGGTGAAGGTTTCACCGAGCGCGCGCGGGTCGCGCGCGGCGAATTCGACGAATTCGAGGCCGGCCGTGCCGAGCGGATTGTGCTCAGGGGCCGACACGGCGCGCAGCGCGGCGTCTGGAGTGGGCAAGTCGCTGGGCATGGCAATCTCCTTGACAGTCTTTCGACGCCGTTTCCGGCGTTTCTGATGTTCGATTATGACGTTTCACGCGAGCCGCCGGCGACCCACGGTGTACCGCGGCAACGCGGCCCGTGGCGGCTTTTTGCACCGTGTTTGTACACCGCCCGGCAAACCATTCGCAACCTTCATTTTGTACTAGATGGTTCACAAAGTGGAGTAGTAGTCCGACCGGGCCGACGGACGGCCTCGCAACACTCGGGACGCACTCACCGCCCCGCAAAATCATGACCGGACGCGGGACGCCTTATTTGCGACTCCGTTTCCGCACTCCTTGTCCCGTTGCCGCACCCGCCGCCTTATCCGCACTCACCGCACTGGCCGCCATGCGCTGCTGCGCGACCTCGCGCACCGCGTCGATAAACGCCCGCCCAGCCGGCGACGGCTGCGTGTCCGAGCGCCGGATCAGTCCGACCGGCTCGCCGGTGCCGGCAAAAGGCAACGGCAAACGTACCAGCATGCCGTGCGCCAGTTCATATTCGACCGCGCTCAGCGGCACGAACCATACCGCACTGTTCTCCAGCGTCAACGCACGGCCCGTGGAAACCGACAATACTTCGACGAACGCGGACAACGGCGGCACGCCCCACGCACTCAGCAGGCTTTCCGCCGATTGCCGGATCAACGTGCCGAACGGCGGCAGCACCACGGGAAAATCTTCGAGCGAGGTGGCCGGCAAACCCGCTCCCAGCGCCAGCGGATGCCCGGCGCGCACCACCGCGATCAACGGCTCGCTGAACAGTTGCTCGAAACTGAGCCCGACCATCCGCTCAGGATCGGCCAAACGCCCGATCGCGAATTCGATCGTGCCCGCTTTCAGACGCTCGAGCAATTCCGGGTTGGCGCCAGTCGCGAGGCGCACGATCACGCGCGGCCACAGCGCGGCGAACCGCTTCAGCACCGGCGGTATCAACACCGCGGCGACCGTCGGCAGAATGCCGATTTCCAGCGTGGCCGCGGCCGCGCCTTCCGCGTGCGCGAGCAGATCGACGCCCTGCCGCAGCGCGCTGACGCAGGCGCTCGCGTGCGGCATGAAGAGTTGCCCCTCGCGGGTCGGCACCGCGCCGTGACGGCCGCGCTCGAACAGCTTTACCCCGAGAATCGCTTCGAGCTCCGCGACCGTCTTGGAAACGGCGGGCTGGGTGATCGACAGGCTGCCGGCGGCCCGCTGGACGCTGCCGAACTGCGCGACGGCCAGAAAGCACTGAAGATGACGGAATTTGACGCGGCTGTCCGCGAGGCTGCGTTGCATAACGGCAGGTTATACGAAAAGGGTGAAAACGTCATTTTGCATAACCTTCCAGTTTGGATAAAGTCCCTCCATCGCGCCGTATCCCACAATTCCTCGAAGGAGACACTGATGGACGAGTCCTTTCTCACCGCGCGTGATTTCACGTCGCATCCTTCTTACATCTATCCCGGCTACGGTTCGTCGGTCAAACGCGGCCCGACGCGTCCACTGATTCCGCTGAAGGAAAAGCTGCGCGATCAGCATGTGCCCGTCTACGGCACCGAAGACCTCGGCGCGCTCGATCACGATCTGACGCGCAACGCCGTGCGCAACGGCGAGCCGCTCGGCGAGCGAATCATCGTGACGGGCCGCGTGCTCGACGAGGGCAACCGCCCGGTGCGCAATACGCTGGTCGAAATCTGGCAAGCCAACGCCGCCGGCCGCTATGTGCACAAGGCCGATCAGCACGACGCGCCGCTCGACCCGAATTTTCTCGGCGCGGGCCGCTGCATCACGGACAACGAAGGCCGCTACCGTTTCCTGACGATCAAGCCGGGCGCATACCCGTGGGGCAACCATCCGAATGCCTGGCGTCCGAACCATATCCATTTCTCGCTGTTCGGCGACCATTTCGGCTCGCGCCTCGTCACGCAGATGTACTTTCCCGGCGACCCGCTACTGGCGTTCGACCCGATCTTCCAGGGCACGCCCGAGCATGCCCGCGACCGTCTGATCGCGAACTTTTCGCTCGACACCACGCAGGAAGCCTATGCGCTCGGCTACGACTTCGACATCGTGCTGCGCGGTCGCAACGAAACTCCGATGGAGCGCTAAGCCATGACCATCCTCAAGCAAACGCCTTCGCAAACGGTCGGGCCTTACTTCGCGTACGGCCTGTGTCCGCAGCAATACGATTTCGACTTCAAGAGCCTGTTCACGCCCGTTGTGGCTGATCGCGAAGCGGCCGGCGAGCACATCACGATTGTCGGCCAGGTGTTCGACGGCGACGGCAAGGTGATCGGCGACGCCATGCTCGAAGTGTCGCAAGTGGACGCGAGCGGGCGCTTCCCGGAGTCGCGTGAAGAAATCCTGAAGACGGGCTTTCGCGGCTTCGCGCGCGTGGGCACCGGTACCGATCCGCACAAGCGCTTTGTGGTGGAAACGGTGAAACCCGGCCGCGTCGGTCCGGATGCAGCGCCGCATCTGAATGTGGTCGTGACCATGCGCGGCATGCTGCTGCATACCTTCACGCGCGTCTATTTCGAGGACGAAACCGCGGCGAATGAAAAAGACCCAGTGCTGGCCGCGGTTCCCGCGGATCGCCGCGACACACTGATTGCGCGCCGCGAGCCGAATGTGGCGAACGTTTACCGCTTTGATATTCACATGCAGGGCGATAAGGAAACCGTCTTTTTCGACCTGTAACGCGGTTTTCCCTACACTTTCATATTGCTTTCACATACACTGAGCATGATCCTTCTAGCGACTGGATCGCGAAACTCCGAGTAGTTGAGCCCGCCTTGCGCGGGCTTTTTTTTGATTTCTGGATACTGAAGCCGTTGGCACGACCCGGTCAGCCGGCATGCGAACTCCGTGCACTGCCATTAGCAACGGAAATGATCCATGCTCTGTCCGGCGTAAATCGCGCGTGCGAGCCAATCCGGCTTATCGCCGTGACCGTCCCAGGTATTGCCGTAGGCGTCGCGATACATGACGGCCCGCGTTGCGGACGCATCCGCTTCGATCGCCTCGGCGAGCGCTTCCATCGTAATGCCGTATTCGTCCATGCGTCGGCGGATCCACACGATCAGGCGCTCACGCGCATTCCCGTCGAGGTCGAACAGCCGTTGTTCTTCTCGCTCTTTCATAACGTACCGGTGGCGCGGCTAATAATGCTCGCGTTAGAAAAAACAAAGGCTTCGCTAAACAACGCGAAGCCTATGCGTGATTCAAATGGATCGAGTGCGAATCGAACTCGCGATGCCTGTTCCGGTGCATTAAAACCCGCACCTGAAAATCATGCCCGATAAATCCTGCATTAGGGGAATTCGTCGGCAACCGGATCGAATTGCGCTCTTGTCTCGCCTCGTGGTTCGAGGCTGCTTCAGCGTATGGAAAGTCATTCTAGCATCCAATTTCTTTGGCCCGAGCAACGAACTGGAGACCCGGCGATGCGTTGCTTTTCAATTCCGGCTGGTTTTATCGACGCTACGGGACAAGCGGTAATACTCACTGATACTCACTGACCCGAAATGAGTTGGAGTCGGCGGCAATCGTGAAAAACAACACGCCCCTCTCTCATGCTATGTTCCACTGATTAACACGCCTGCGCATAGGAGACACTCGACCATGTCCGCTTCAACCGCCATCATCACCATTCTCGCCGCGCTCCTGCTAGGCGCGATGAGTCCTGGACCGAGCTTCGTAATCGTCGCCCGCAATGCGATAGGGTTGTCACGCGGCGACGGTCTCGCCACCGCGATCGGCATGGGCGTCGGCGGCGTCTTTTTCAGCGGCATCGCACTGCTCGGCCTCTATACTTTGCTGGCCAGTGTCGAATGGCTCTATGTCGGCCTGAAAGTGGCCGGCGGTCTTTATCTGATTTATCTCGCCTCGAAAATCTGGCGCGGCGCCGTCAAACCGCTCGCCTTCGATACGACGCAAGCCGTGCCGGCCAATGCCCGCAAATCGTTCTGGATCGGCTTGAGCACACAACTGAGCAATCCGAAGACTGCCGTCTATTACGGCAGTATCTTCGCGGCCCTGCTGCCGCAACATCCGCCGCTGTGGTGCTACTTTGCATTGCCGCCCGCGATCTTCGCCATCGAAGCCGGCTGGTACACCATCGTCGCGTTGTGCTTTTCGAGCAAGCGGCCGCGCGAAATCTATCTGCAATGGAAAGCCTGGGTCGATCGCATCGCTGCGAGCGCTGTCGCCGCGCTGGGATTACGCCTGATCCTGACGGCACACAAAGTGGGCATCTGACACACGCTACCGCTCGAACGGCTGGCCGTGTCGCGCGACACGGCCAGCCGGGAACGGGTGTCTCTTCGACAGGCGCGCGGCGCAAGCGATTCTCAGCGCCCACCAAAACAGTTACAAGTTAAGTGTTGACGCCGCCGCCCCCGGCGGTTACTGTTGCGTCCGAAGTTCAAGAAGTTCGATTGCTGTTCATCAATGTCTCGCTCCTCAGCGGTATTCGTTGTCCTCTCCCTCCTTGACGCTTCACGCGCTCTTTCACAGAGCAAATTCTTCTATTTTTACTTCAAGGATTCTTTATGGATACCGGTACCGTTAAGTGGTTCAACGACAGCAAAGGCTTTGGCTTCATCACCCCGGACAAGGGCGGCGACGACCTGTTCGCGCACTTCTCCGAAATCAGTGGCGACGGCTTCAAGACGCTGGCTGAGAATCAGAAAGTGAGCTTCGAAACGAAGCAAGGCCCGAAGGGTCTGCAAGCGGCTAACATCAAGCCGATGTAAGTTTGAAGGGCTCGGTGTCCGGCAACGGACATCGGGCTGCAGCGACATCTTCGCGGAGCTTTGTCTCCCACAGTTGGCGCGATCGCCTGGAGCTGCATGTCATTCAAGCAGCTTGCCTGAGCGCCATACGCCTCGTTGCACCTCATTGTCCCCTCCGGCTTCAACGCCCGATTTTTCGCTTTCCGACTGCGTCAGGATTCGGCCCGCAATAGCTTGAATCAGATCGTTCGTGCGACTCGTACAAGGGTCCGCAAGGAAGGCGCGCACTCGAACATTATTAAAAAATAAAATGCAAAACACACATATTCATCATTACAACGGCTATGCCGTCAAACCTTCGGCGCACCGTTTGCCCGATGGCACTTTTTCATCGAATCTGCTGCTCGAACGCGCCGACAGCGCGCGTGCCGAAGGACGCTACCAGTTCTATTCGCTCGATTACTTCACGAACGAAGAACAGGCCTTGCAGCACTCGGCAAGCTGGGCACGTCATTGGGTCGATACGCGCGGCTAAGCTCGCGATCGGCACGAGATCCCGCGCGATGAAGCGCACATGAACCGTGCGTTCGTCTTGCGGTATGAACTACCGGCACCGGCGTGCCAGTCGGCACGCCACACCATCACACGCGCAACTGCATTATTGGTTTTCTTCCGTCTTGATGCGCGCGCGTAGTTCGAACTTCTGAATTTTTCCCGTCGATGTTTTCGGCAATTCGCCGAAGCGCACCGCTTTCGGCAACTTGTATCCCGCAAGAAACAGCCGGCAGTGCGCAATGATCTCTTCCGCGCTCACCTGGGCGCCTTCCTTGAGTTCGACGAAGGCGCACGGCACCTCCCCCCACTTCGGATCGGCCATCGCCACCACGGCGGCAACAGCCACCGCGGGGTGACGATACAGCGTGTCTTCGAGTTCGATACTCGAGATGTTCTCGCCGCCGGAGATGATGATGTCCTTGCTGCGATCGCGAATGCGGATATAGCCGTCGGGCATCCGTACGCCGAGATCGCCGGTATGGAACCAGCCGCCTTCGAAGGCCGCTTCCGTCGCGCGCTCGTTCTTCAGATAGCCCTTCATGCAGATGTTGCCGCGGAACATGATCTCGCCGATCGTCTCGCCGTCGTTGGGCACGAGTGCCAACGTCTGCGGATCGAGCACGGTCACAGCCGCCTGCAAGTGGTAGCGCACGCCCTGGCGCGCATTCAGTTCGGCGCGCGCGCTGTCGTCCAGTGTCTCCCACGCCTCCTGTTTCGCACAGACCGCGGCCGGCCCGTAGGTCTCGGTGAGTCCGTACACGTGCGTGAGATCGAAACCAATTTCCTTCATCTTCGCGATCACCGCCGGCGCGGGCGCCGCGCCCGCCACCATCGTCGACACGCGATGGTTGATGCCGTCGCGCCATTCGGCCGGCGCATTCGCGAGCGCGCTCTGCACGATCGGCGCGCCGCAGTAATGCGTGATGCCTTCATTGCGAATCAGATCGAACACCGTCTTCGCGTCGAATTTGCGCAGACAGACGTTGACGCCGGCACGCGCGGCCACCGTCCACGGAAAACACCAACCGTTGCAGTGGAAGAGCGGCAAGGTCCAGAGGTAAACCGCGTGCTTGGGCATATCCCATTCGAGGATATTGCTCACCGCATTCAGATACGCGCCGCGATGGTGGTACACCACGCCCTTCGGATCGCCGGTCGTGCCCGAGGTGTAGTTCAGCGCAATGGCGTCCCATTCGTCGGCCGGCATGGTCCACGCGAATTCGGGGTCGCCGGATTGCAGGAACGCTTCATAGTCTGTTGCGCGGATAAATTGATCGGCGTGGGCGGGCATCGCGTCCGCTACGCTGATCACGCGCAAATCCGGGAATTCCAGCGAGGCGCGATGCGCAAACTCGCCATATTCGGTATCGACGATCAGCGCCTTGGCCTCCCCGTGGCGCAGCATGAACAGCAGCGACGAAATGTCGAGCCGCGTATTCAGCGTATTGAGCACGGCGCCGGCCATCGGTACGCCGAAGTGCGCTTCTATCATCGGAGGAATGTTGGGGAGCAAGGCCGCGACCGTGTCGCCACGTTCAATACCGGCCCGCTGCAATGCGCTGGCGAGACGCCTGGAGCGTTCGTAGGTTTCGCGCCAGTTGCGGCGAATCTCCCCGTGGACGACCGCCAGCCGTTCACCGTAGACTTCTGCCGCGCGCACGATGAAATCGATCGGCGTGACGGGAATATAGTTAGCCTCACGGCGCTCAAGGCCTGCTTCGAACATGTGCTTCATCGCGTTGTCTCCTGAGGCGCTCGCCGCGCCGTCAACTATTCTGATTGATAGACTAGGCTAACAACTGTCATGGTGAACTGTCTGTCATTCAAATGACAGAGTGGCGCGCCCTGGCGCTTCCGAACCCAGATTCACTCAAATCGCCCATCTATCCCGCAAGCCGCCATGAACGACGCTCCGCTCACCGCCCCCGCCGACGCCCGTCCGAACAGGCAGGAGCGGGTCGCGCGCGCCGACCTGCCGGGCCTGTTCGCCACCTGCGCGTGGTTTCGGGCGCTCGCCGCAGAGCATCAGGCGCTGGTGGTCGCCAGCGCGTACGCGGAGCATATGGAAGGCGGCGCATGGATCGCCCGGCGCCAGGAGCCGTCGGATTACTGGATCGGCGTGCATTCCGGCCTCCTCAAACTGGCCATCTACAACGCTTCGGGACGCAGTTGCACGCTGTCCGGCGTTCCGCCGGGCGGCTGGTTCGGCGAGGGCAGCGTGATCAAGCGCGAACTGCGCAAATACGACGTCGCGGCGATTCAACCTTCGCTCGTCATGTTCGTGCCGTCGGACACATTCCATGCACTGCTGGAGTCGAGCCTGCCGTTCACCGGCTTCGTGATCCGGCAACTGAACAACCGCATGGGCGAATTCATCGCGTCGATCCAGAATAGCCGGCTACTCGATGTCGACGCACGCGTCGCACAGTCGCTCGCGCAACTGTTCAACCCGGATCTCTACCCCGATACCGGCCGCGCGCTTGCCATTTCGCAGGAAGAAGTCGGCCTGCTGGCGGGCGTTTCGCGCCAGCGGATCAATCAGGCGCTGCAAAACCTCGAACGCCTGCAGATATTGCGTCTCTCGTACAACCAGATTCATGTGCTCGACCTGGAACGCCTGAGCGCGTTCGGCCGGGAACAGATCTAACGCCACGTCCGGCCGGCCCTTCGGCCCGGCCATATTCCGAACGCCGCCGCGCGGCCGCCTCCACCCGTCAGCCTGTTTTTTGTGCAACAGGATCAAGAAAGTGCCGCCCGCGCCGTTATGCGAACTATGCAGCGCAGATTGCAGCCCTCTCCACTCTCCTGGCTCCACATATTGTCGAATCCGATAATGAACCGTCTGACACTGAAACAGAAACTGTGGGTGCCGCTGCTGCTGTGCTGGGCGGCGCTCCTGATCGTCACCGTTGTCAACGCGTACGAGGCACGTAACGCTCAAATGGACGCACGGCGCGCGGATCTGGCCGACGTCACCGATATGGCGGCGTCGATCGTCGCGGACTACGCGAAACAGGCCGACGCCGGCAAGCTCTCCGTCGACGAAGCGAAACAGCAGGCCATTGCCCGCGTCAACGCACAACGCTATGGCGCGTCCGGCTACGTGACGATCGTGCGCAGCGATTCGGTCATGATCGATCACCCGATGAGCCCGAAGCTGAACGGCAAGGACATGAGCGCCTTCCGCGACGCCAAAGGCAACGCGCTGTATCACGACATCGCCCAGGCCGGCGGCTCGGCGGCCGGCGCCGGCTACCTGCGCTACTGGTGGCCGAAGCCCGGCGAAACCACGCCCAGCGAGAAGATCGGCTATGTGAAGCGCTTCGGGCCGTGGGGCTGGGACTTCATTGCCGGCGCCTACATGGACGACATCCAGGCACAGTTCTACGCGACGCTCACGCGCTCGGCGGGCATGCTGGTGGTACTGGGCGTGATCGTGTCGTTCGTCGCTTCGCGCGTGGTGCGCAACGTGTCGCGCTCGATTGGCGGCGAGCCTTCCACGGCCGCCGCGATCGCCATGCAGATCGCGCGCGGCGATCTCGCCACACACATCGACTTGCGCCGCGACGACACGTCGAGCCTGCTGTTCTCGCTGCGTGAGATGCGCGATCAACTCGCGTCCACCGTCGCGCGGATCAAGACCTCGGCGGAGACGATCACTATCGCTTCAAAGGAAATCGCCGCGGGCAATCTGGACCTGTCGAGCCGTACCGAGGAACAGGCGGCTTCATTGCAGCAAACCGCCGCCAGCATGGACGAGCTCACCAAGACCGTTACGCAGAACGCCGACAATGCGGCGACCGCATCCGAACTGGCACGCGACGCTTCGGACGTTGCCGCGCGCGGCGGCCAGGTGGTCAACGACGTGGTCGAGAAAATGGCCGGGATCACCGACAGTTCGCGCAAGATCGGCGAGATCATCAGCGTGATCGAGGGTATCGCGTTCCAGACCAATATCCTGGCGCTGAATGCCGCGGTGGAAGCAGCGCGTGCCGGTGAAGAAGGCCGCGGCTTCGCGGTGGTCGCGGGCGAGGTGCGCAATCTCGCTCAGCGCAGCGCGACAGCGGCAAGGGAAATCAAGGTGCTGATCGATCAGTCCGTCACGCAAGTCGGCGAAGGTTCCACACTTGCGGGCAAAGCAGGCAGCACGATCGGCGAGGTGGTCGACGCGGTGCGCCGCGTGACGGCCATCATGAACGAGATCTCGGCGGCTTCGAAGGAACAGAGTTCAGGTATCGGCGAAGTCAATCTCGCGATCCGCCAGATGGACGATGTGACGCAACGCAATGCCGCACTCGTGGAGCAGGCTGCGGCCGCGGCCGGTTCGCTCGATGAGCAAACCGACCGGCTGCGACATGCCGTCTCCGTGTTCAAGGTCGGCCAGCCTGCGTGATCGAGTCGTGGTTTTCCGCGCCTGAAGACCGCTTGCAATCGAAAAAGGCTGTCACCGGGATGCCGGTGACAGCCTTTTTGTTTGCCATCGAGAAGCCGCGGCCCACGCAGCGCACTAAGCGGCGCTCCTGCGTGTGACAGGCCGGTCCATGATCGCATCGGACCCGAACAGCGTGAGCACGATGTCGGCCAGCACGCCCGATTTCTTCCAGCGCAGATAGTAGCGATGCGCTGTCTGATATGGAGGGTAGTGCTCTGGCATTGCGCTCCAGGGCGCGCGTGCGTGCAGCACCCACATGACGCTATTCACCACCCAGCGTATATCGATGCTGGGACGGCCGCGCCGGGGTCCATGCTCCTTCATCTCAGGCAGCAGGGGCACGATGCGATGCCATTGCTCGTCGGTGAGATCGCTATTGGGCGGCGAATGAGGCCGCGACTTTGAAGCGGAAGTATTCATGCGGTAAGAAGGCACAGCCGCAGCACACGTGCTGGCGCCGTCACGAAATAGGGTCTATCCATCAATGAATTTGAGACTAACCCAGGCACGCTTTCGCGAAGGTTAATTCTTGTCAGATGGCGAGGCGCAATCGTCAGAGAATGCGGGACGATTTCTAAAACAGGACGAGGAGGCTTCGGCTTCGCGACGCGTACGGCATCGGACGGTTACGCCGGTGCCGGCCATCAAATCGCGCGCGCATAAAAAAAGGTGCCGCGAACGGCACCTTTTTGCACAACGAGCTTCTGTGGAAGCTTAGAAGCGGTGACGCAGACCGACCGTAGCAGCCGTCTGGTTCTTCGACGACGACGGCAGTTGCGTGATGTCGCCGCTGTAGATCGAAGCGACACCGCCGTCGCCCATTGCGTGCTGGTACACGGCTTGAGCGTAGACGTCCGTACGACGCGACAGCGAGTAGTCAGCCTGCAGGCCGATCTGGTGGTAACGCACCGACTCCGAACCACCGTTCGCGCCAACGCCGTAGCCCTTGCCGTCCGTGAACGTGTAAGCAACGCCCAGGCCCAGAGCCGGGGTCACGTTGTACTTGCCGTTGACTTCGTAGTTGTTAGCGCGCAGCGATTGCTGACCGCCCGTGAAGTTGTCCGAACGCGATTGCGTCCATGCCAGACCGACGGTTGCCGGGCCGAATGCGTACGAACCAGCAACGCCGAATTCACGCTGACGGAAGTTGCCGACGTTGCCTGCCAGTGCGTTGACGTACGAGCTGTCCGAAGCACCGTTGTTGCCGGCGCCCGGGTTGTTCTGCTGTGCGTAAGCAGCGCCCAAACGCAGACCTTGCCACTGGTATGCAGCACCGACGCTGTATTCGCGGTTGTTTGCGAATGCGCCAGCCTGGTTCGAGAAGCCGTACGTGCCGCCGAACGTGAAGCCAGCGTAGTTAGCGCTCGAGTACTTGATCGAGTTGTTGACTGCGTAGCCGCCGTTCGTGTTCAGGTTGTCGTTGTTGAACGGGTGCGCGAAGTACGTGCCGCCCCAGCTGCCCGTTGCGGTCAGCGGTGCCAGGTAGTCTTGAGCTGCGTCGTATTGACGGCCCAGCGTAACCGTACCGAATTGCGCGCTCGACAGGCCGACGAACGCCTGACGGTTGAACATGCCGTTGTTGTTAGCGAACTTGCCGTTGTTGATGTTGAAGCCGCTTTCCAACGTGAACACTGCCTTCAGACCGCCGCCCAGATCTTCCGAGCCGCGCAGACCGAACATGCTTTGGTTGATGCCGCCGCTACCGGCTGCCCACTTGGAGTTGTGGTTGACGTTGCTGGTGTAGGTCAGGCCGGCGTCCAGCAGACCATACAGGGTCACGCTGCTTTGTGCGTGAGCGACGGAAGCGAACGATGCGGCAACCGCAACGACGATTAGACTCTTTTTCATGCGTGGGACTCCTGTTCGATAAATTTACACGGGGAGCGGGACTTGCCTCGGCAGCGCGTGCTATGCACCCGCTGCCGCCCTGTTCGCCGACCCGTTCCGGATCAGCCGGGCACCCTTGAAACGAAGCGTGAGTGTAGGGGGACACCCTGGCAGGGAGGTCCGCAATCCACGCAACAGGATTTTTCAGAATCCGCAACAATCTAATTGCCGCACAGACTAAGTCTTTGTTTTTACGTCATTTATTAACAAATATAGCGACTGTCGCACCCACTCTGGTCATAAGTATTTTGCAACTTTTCAATATTGCCAGTTGTGTGTATGCAACAGCGTTTTAATAATCCTGACGTAATCGGGTCGGACCGAATGGAAATCAGCGATTCCAATTGCTCGAAAATTAGGCAATACCCTGCGCGCATGCAGGATATGTAAATTTATTTTGGAAATGCGGGAACTTAGTTTAGTTAATACAGTCGCGTTTTTCGCGATGCGATTACCGGTTTTCGTTGAACTCGGATATTGATGACTTCTTTTGCCAAGAGAATGTGAATTCAATGATTCGGTTCTGTGGGGGTGCGCGACGTGCAGCCGGCGGGCCATGCAGCGCCCCCCTAGCACTTGAGGTTCGGGACAGCACTCAGTTTCTGCGAGCGCGCCCGCATTAAGAGCGGCGCGAGTGATTCATCTGGAATTGAATTCCCGCTGTCCGCGCCGGAAGAGAAAAGCCTTCAGCACGGGCATTGTCCGGAGGTGAAATGCGGCGCCGACCGCCGCGTGACAAAACCCGTGCTGAAAACGAACGGTAAATGTCGAACAACCGTCCGTATTGATTTAACGGCACGGCCGTGCCTTTTTTTACACGGAGTTTCCCTAATTACCGTCGAGCACGGCCTTGTGAGTTGTGACTCGTGCCGCGACTGGCGGAGCGCCCCTTTATCCCGGAGAGATCCGCCCGGCCGCGAACTGACCGATTTCGGGCGCACGCTGCGCGCCTCGGCATTCGTGCGCGCGTCTCGATTCGCCTGGGTTATGTCCGAATGTAGAAATTGCCCTGATGCGCGACCAAACTTTCAACGTCCATTCGTGCGTCGATGGAACATCAATGACGATCTGACCGGGACCGAGACACCTCGCCGCCAGCACCGGTCAGGAACGGCTCGAGCCCGAATAGCCATGCAAAGCAGAAGGCGACTCGTGCCAACGCGCTGATTTGCCGTTGTGGCACGCTCTCGCCGACGCCTTCCAGCGGCGTGGCCAGCACGGAGGAAGTCTGGGCAATATCAGTCGCTCTATGGTCGGGTCGCATGACAGTTCTCGTTATGGCTATAGTCCGGAAGCCGAGCTTATGCAAACGACGTGCCACTCCACGGAGCAAGCGCCATCAGGAAAACGTCACGGTTTTGCGAATCGAACAACTCTCTGAACTCCTTGTCCGGAAGCGCGCTTTCTTGTGTCTTGTTCGGTCAAGAGCGTGACCCCATCCGCCGCTTGCGTCCGCCGCCTGTTTCGAACGACTAAACTCAATTCCGGTCTTTCGAGGGGCGCTTTCTGAAGCAAACCCCACCCCTCGAATTTTTTTGCCTGCCGCTCCCTCGGGCGGCAGGTTCTTTTTCCATGGACGTTTTAGGTACCCGGCGCTGTGAATCGCCGTGAGCGAAAGACGATCAGTTCCGGCGGGGGAATTCGCGTGACGCTTTCGAGGACAGGTATGCAGCTACCGAACGTAGATAACTTCATCAAGGACTTCCAGCACGGCGTCACATACAACATCTGCGCCTATCGCAAACTCTCAGGCCAGGAGATGACGCGCGCAATGCAGGTTTTCATTCAGCAACAGGGTGAGCATCAACCGAAGCAAGGGTCCGTAGTCAAGATCTTTTCCCTGGTCGGTCTTGGTGAGCAGTAGTCGTCGCGAAGCACGAAACGCCAATTGACAGGCGTGGAATACGCTCGCAATCGCGCCGCGCGGCCAATCGCTTCGCGCGAGACACTTCGCTCTACAGAGCACGCGAGCGGCAATAGGGTGAAAAACGCCCTCGCCGCGCGACGGCTGCGACGCATGTTGCGAGCCGGGCAAACCTTATTGATGCCGCGGTCTAATCGAACATGGACAGCAGATCGGCGATGTTCGCATCAGGCAATCGCTTGGCAAGCATGTCCCAGAAGATCACGTCGTGCATCGCGCTGGCATCTTCGGCCGTCTTCCACTGACGGGCACCGACAATAGCATCGGCCGTTTCGCGAGCTGCGGAAACAATTGTCTGAATGTCTTGTGTGTGCATGAACCCGTTAACGGTCGCGTGCAGAGCTTTTTTAGTCTCATGCGCAATCGTTTGCTAAAAAATTTTATCCATCTCGCACACGCCTACAACAATGCCAGTGCGGTGAACGAGCTGATCATTGCGCTTCGCATCATGCAGAGCCCACCCCGTGCTCAAGGAAAGCGAAAACGCCTTCCTCGACGACCAGGCCAGTCGCAAGCGGACACCCACTCAGCGGCCGAGGGCAATTTTACCTCTTCCGGTGTGGTGAACCATTTTACGGCGGTTATCAGAAAACTTCTGTCCGAGATGGCCAGGCGGCGAGGCACCGCATTGCGAATAATTCGAGGCAATCGTTTTTCCCGGCGCGAACGGCATTTTTTTTGACAACGCATGTTGCGGCAGAGCAAATTCGTCGTGTTGTTCCAATTCAACCCCTACACGTATTCTTTTGATATATTTCGTGCGCCCGGTTCAATTTACCGATGTTGACAGCCAATTATCCGCATTGCATCTAAATGAATAAAGATGGTTCGCTATACATTCCGTCCCACTCACGGAGACGGACAGGTGAATTTCCAGATCTTACCCATTTGCCAGGGTCGAATCAGAAGCCCAGCATGGCGGCAAGCTAGCTCGCCGCCCAGTGTCGTCAGCAGCCAATGTGTTGGCTAATTCGGCCATCAATTACTGACAAGAGAATCAAATGTATAGCATTCTCCATTAAGAAAAAGACAGAGTCTTTGGGGAGAAGACTCTGCAGACCATACATTTCCGGGGAAAAATAAATGGACTTGGTACATACTCTGCCGCTTAACACGCGGCAAAGTGCCGTGCCGATGCACACGAATGCTCTGACTCGCGTCGACATCGCGCTGTTCAATGGATTTGCACTGCCTACGGTTGCAGCAATTATCGAAATTTTCCAGAAGGCGAACTCGCTTGTCGCAGCGCAGCGATCGGGCCGCACACGGTACGACGTGTCGCTGCTTTCCGCCGCGGGTGGGCGCATTGCGAGTTCGTCATCGGTATTTGTCTGGACCGACGACGTCCAGTCGCATCGAGGTACGAACGACACGCACCTGTTGTTCATTGCCGGCGGCGCGGGCGTACAACAGGCATGCCGCGACGAGCGGTTGAGCGACTGGTTGCGCCGCAGGCATCCATTCAGCGAAATCGTGCATCCGATCGCGGAAGGTCTGCAACTGCTGCAAGCAGCCGGGCTGCCAAGCCGTTACTGCCCACTTCTGTATGCAGGCAGCGAAGCGCTCGGTCTGCAATCGGCCCGACCACTGACTGAAGCGCCGGGAGCTGTCTCGACAGCATTGCGCATCGTTGAAGAGGATCTCGGCTCAGAACTGGCACAGCAGGTTGCCGAGTCGATCGCTCCGCAACCCAAGGCACCGTTCAGTTCGTCGGTTACGTCCGGCGCGGCGCCGCAGATTAGCGAAAAGATCCTGGCATCGGCACGCTGGCTGGAAGCGAACGTCGATCGGCCCATCTCCATCGACGATGCGGCGCAGGTCGCCGCGATGAGCGAGCGCAATTTCCTGCGCCGCTTCAAGAGCGAGATCGGCATGACGCCCTCCGACTATCTGCTTCAGGCCCGTTTGAACATGAGTTGCCGGATGCTTGTCGAATCACGTCTGCCAATCGACAAGATCGCACGCCGCTGCGGTATCGGCAGCGGCGGACAGTTGTCGAAGCTTTTCAGGAAATATCTCGCGACGACGCCGACGGACTATCGGATGCGCAACGAAATGGCGCAGTAGAAAGCAGCGGGTACAGGCGGCGGGTCGACGTTTGACGTGAGAGCACGCCATTGCCGATCCGTGCTTGTCCGCCGGCGTTGTACTACTCGTGACGAACCCGGGCTTTTGCACGTCGAATTACCTGCCTCGAGCCGGCCTTATTCGCATTGGCCAAAATTGGGGCATCTTCCGCCAGCGCGTTGCGGGCGCCAGTTCGCTCTCCTATTCTTAACTCGGGTCATCCGCAAGATGATCTGACGGGCTCGCGCAAGCGAGACCATCATCACCTCGGAATTAAGCCTGCCTCTTTCAGGGCGCAGGCTCTTTTTTTGGGGCGCTGCCGTCACGCGCGGCGGAAAAGAAGCTATCGCCGATCCTGACGGGATAAGGCGCCCACGGATAGTGCCTGCCCCACTCTGCCGAGCCTGTCGCTTGACGATATCGGCCAATATTGTGGTTCATTCAGCCGCGCTTTCATTGCACGAGTACGGCTTCGGTAGTATCAAAACCAGTCGACCCGATCCCCAGTCATCCAGAGCAATTGTGTTGAGCAGCTGGCTATACGATCGCAACGTCCGAATGAGTGGCTTTCTATTTCGGGTGGTCGAGATAAATCAACGTATCAGGTGAACAGGAAGATATGGGCGAGTTTATTCCAGAGTATCTGCTCCGAGAACAGGCGGCTGTGGGCGCGCTTGTGTTATTCGGAGTTCTGCGCATTGTCGCCGCTGCTGTCGCCTTCGGGAAAGGCTGGCGTGTGTCGGTCATGCAAGACTATTGCATAGCAATAGCCTTACTCTACTGCCTACCGCAGCTATTCGATCTGTTCACGCACTCGTACGGAATGCAGGCTGCCGCCGCGGCCGCGGAGCTCGAAGGTAAGGTAGCGGGCTCCGCGATTGCACTGTTCTTCTCACCTATTCTGAGTCACAGGCTCGGCTACGAATAGAAGCTCTTCGCGTCTTGAACCTTGAAAGATCTTTCGGTGAGCGGCCGGTACAGTTCCTTGTGGACCTGTACCGGTCCGGCAGCCCGATTCTCTGCTTGCGCACTCGCAAGCGCTCAAGTGCCACCGGTGCCGCCCGTTCCACCGGTTGGTCCTCCGCCGTTGCCCCCGCCGGAGATCGGCGCGGCCGCACCCGCAGCTACCACAGCGGTTGTCAACGACGACGCCGGCTGACCGCTCGCAGTAATCGCGCCCGCTGTCTGCAAATAGTCCAGATCGAGATCCGGCGGCTGCCCAGGCGTGAACGAAACCGTCAAGAACGAAGATGACGAAAGCGTGAACCCGTACTGCGTCTTGATCAACTGCGCAACAGCAGCCTGCGCGTTCGCGATCACCGTGCTGTTGGACAGCGCGCTCTGAAACGTTGCGTTACTCGAGATTCCTGACAGCAACCCGCTCACCGTAGTTCCAAGCTGGCCAGCCAGATAGCTCAAGAGCAATTCGGTCAACGGAGTCACGTTGTAAGTGCCCGCGCCGGGAGCAAACGAATGGAGCACGACGGCCCCGCTCGACGCCGTGATCGCACACGGTCCGTCAAAGTGGAAGGTCGCCGAATATACGCCGCTTGCGTTGGCCGTCACACTGCTCGCACCATTCTTGCAAGTCAATACAATGCTGGCGTTTACCACTGGCTGGCCCACGGCAGCCGTGCCGCTCACCGTCGCGCCAGGCGAGTCGCCGCCGCCGCCACATGCAACCAGTGCGCTGGTTGCCAGAACCATCGATCCGAACTGCAACGTGCGCAACGCGGCACCGTTTAGAAGCTTCATCGCCTACCTCCAGAGAAAGTCATTCACAATTGACCGGCACCAACGCCCGTCCATCGTCCACACCCTGCAAATCGCGTCCACAGATGCCACGCGAAAACGCGCTGCCCGTCGATACAGCAGGCACACTCACTTGCGGCTTCGGCCTCGTTCCGTCGCCTCCAGGGCGCCCGTAACGCAGATACGCATCACGCATCCGGTAAAGCTGGGTCGAGAAGTACTCGCCGCTAAAGCGGCCCTGATTCAACAGGTATTGCTCCGTGCTATACGGGAAGGTCATATTCGCGGCCGCATTGGCCGACAGGAAATTCGTCGATCCCACGCGTGTGCGGAAGTCGAGCCCGAACTGTTCAGCGCCATACACCTGGCTGATTCCCGGCTTCATGCCCTGCCGCAACGTCAGCGGGAAGCTGATCGCGGCGCCCACAAACGTGCCCTGCCCGCTATGCTCGCCATGCACGCTCACTGATACGTCGTCGAACCAGCGCGTAATCGTTGCAACGGGACCTTTGTCGCCGCCGACAAAGCGCGCGACGCCCGCTTCGATCCACAGCTTCCAGGACGGCTGCACCCAGCGGTAAGTCAACTCGGCATTTTTTTCGCTCGGCAGTTCGTCATGGCCCGGTTCGTGGTGCAAATAAGCGAGCCGCAGGCGGATCAGATCGGGACGTCCGGGCACGAACACCGTGGTTTCGTTTTGCACACCCACATACGAGTAGTCGAACTTGCCGATCGATGCCACGTTGAACACTTGCGGCATGATCCAGAAGCTTTGTGCAAGCGCCACCGCATTCAGACCGCCGCGCAAGCGGTAGTCGCTGAACACGCGGCCCTGGTCCATGTTCTTCGTGTTGTAGATCGGCGCGATATAGCTCGCATACAACTCCGCGCCGCGCCAAAGCGGCACGAACCCCTCAATGTTGGCGCCCAGCGAGATGTCGAAATTGCCGTACTCGGTGCCGTACAGGTAACTGAGGACCGGCTCGATCTGAATTCGCGTCAGACCATGTGTGTGTTCGTTACCGTGCCATGCAATCGAATCCGCGTCATAGGTCGGACGCGTACGCATGGTCAAAGAGGCACTGGCAGCCGTCGGCGCGCCGCCTTCGACGAACCGCGAAAACGCGTCACGATCCACAATGACCTCGCCTAACGGCTCGTTGGCCTTCTTGATGACAACGTGAATCCTGTCGGTGCCGTGCGGCGCATTGATGCTCGCCACGCCAAGCACAATACCGAGAGCGTCCGCTTCGTTCTGGTTGTACCGATGGTTTTCGTACTCGACAACCAGATCACGGCCACTCATCCCGACACGAACACGCTCGAGGCCGGCGGCAAACAGTTGCGCCGCGATTTCGTCGAGCGCCGAGGCATCCAGCGCTTCTGGAACCGCGGGAAACTGCACATCCGACGATCTGGTCCTCGTCACATCACTCAACATCACAGACGCATACGACTGCAGCGGCGGCACATAGGTAATAGGCGCTGCGGCTGATGCGTTGCCATTACCGGCAGCAGCGCGCGTGTCCACCGGCCGCAGGCTGGTGAGACGGATAGAGCCGTCATCGTCGGCATTCGCGGTCTGGATGGCCGGCACCAGCGGGCCGTCGCACAAGCCATCTGCACAACGCGTACTGCTAAAACGTCTTCCAAGTGGAATCTGAATGGCCACCGAGAACGACGTACGCGGCGAGACTCCATCCGTTGAGCGGATCGAACGCATGAACGTGCCGATCACGTTCGCATCGGCTAACCAGCTAATCCGCGGAGACTGATAGCGCACGCCTGCATAGGGGGTCTTCGAATCGTCTTCTGCGAGCAGCGACAATCCCGTATTCCACAGCGAGACTTGTGCGCCGCCGAACAAACCGTCGAGGCGGTCGCCCTGTCCATAACCCGCAGTGAGCGTCACCGGTCCGAATGCTTGCGACACCACACCGTATTTCGAACGGAAAAAATGCGTCTGACCACCGATGTCCGCGACGCCGAATGCGATACTCGGCTGATACTTGAAAAACTTCGGTACTTCGAGCTTGACGTCAGCCATCAGGTGACGAAGTACGACATGCTCCTCATGCGCCAGCGGTGCTCCGACATTCGCCGGATAGTTTGCCAGTCCGCCCGACAATTCGACGTACGGAAACAGGCCAACGGCTCCCCAGTAAATCTGTGATCCGGTCGCCGTCTTCCCGTAACGAGGGTCGATGAAATCGTTGTACTGCACTTCACCCACGCCTTGCGGCAAGGCAAATCCATATGGAATAACCAGACCACCGGCCTGACCTAGCGCGTTCAGCGCTGGATCCGCCGCGTGCGCCGAAGTCGAAAACGCCAGCACGGCAGCCAACGCCAACGTCTTGCGGCCTCCTATCGGTTCGTGCCCAAACAAATTTCCGCCCATGTCTATAGTTGTTGGTATCAAAGCGCCCGGCGGTGAATGGATCCCTTCTCGGTCGTCACCGAAACTCATCGTCGCAATGCGGCACGCAAATCAATCAGGCATAAATATGCACTCCAAATTAAATTGAAGATGCGATGTTTATATTTGCTGCATTAGTACGGCATACCGTGCTGTCTGCTAGAGACGATCGCCATGACCGGCGATGTCGGGAAGTATCTTCTGGTTGCGGTGCATCATACATAGTCCGCCGCAGCGAAAATGATTGCTGACGGAAAAAGCTAACATGTTGGCGGATTACTACATTCGGCCGTTCCATGTGAAGACGGCCACGCAGCCCCGCGATGGTTCTTGATATCTGCGCCGCGACTTTTTTTCGTTCTGGTCGCGGCGATTTTGACAGGGCTTAGCGCCGGTAAAGCGCCGCAAGCGCGTGCGCCTCCTCGGCCAGCTCTGCGCGCAGCTTCTCCGGTTCCATTACTTCCACATGCGGGCCGAACGAGCGCAACCACCAACGCAAACGTTGACTGAGCAAAACAGTCCCCTGTACCTCCAGACCAGTGCTCGTGTGCCACGTTTCCTGGTCTGCCGCGAAAGGGGTCTCGAGAAGATGATCGCCGGCTCCGTTGACAAAACGTACTTTGAGCGTCGCTTCACCTTCCACCATGAAGTCGAACTGGCGCTGCTGCTTTACGTAGTCGTCGAGCTTGAAAGAGCGCGGATACGAAAACGATTCCATCATCATATTCGCGCTCGCCAGGCGGTCCAGTCGGTACATGGTCGGATTCGAGCGTCCTTCGGTGCCGCCTATCAGATACACGAGACCGCCTACTTCGACCAGACCGAGCGGCAAGATTACCTTGCACTTGTCATTCGCCACATTGGAGCGCGGACGATAGAGAATTTCCAGCTTGCGCTCATGAAACAGCGCTTGGGAAATCGCGGCGAATATCTCCGGATCGATCTGGGGATACTGCAAGGCGAAACCGCTGTGCTCCACTGCGACCTTGTCCGCCCACCGGCGATAACGACGCTCGTCTTCGGTCACCGCTGTTTCCAGACGCTTGTCCGCCACCTTGAACAGATCGGAGAGCGCCTCGGCAACCAGCGTGGGGATTTGTCGCGATGTGAAGCTACGCAGCACATGCAGCGCGAGCGCCTCTTCTCGCGTCATGATGGCACCGGATTTCCCGGCCATACCGCCCGCGCCGGCGCCTTTACGCCAGAACCATGCCGCCCCGCGCTTCTCCATCTCGACAAGACCCTCGAGATGCAGTTTCTCCAACCGCCGCTGTACCGTTTTAATGACCGGCACGTCGGACTCGATGACCTCCAGCTTCTTATGAACACCAGGGGTGCTGAGAAACTCGGCATTGCCGCCGGCGTTAGGCAATACGCTAATTATCTTGCTATCGAGAGTGTCCATGCAGCAGAACTTGGATGGTTGCAGGCTTTGCGTCACAGAGGTTAACGGCGGCGCGCAATGGATCTTAAGCAAATACTCAAAAGATTGGCGGGATTTCTTCAGTTGAAGAACCGGTCCGTAGGCCTGATATCTCTCGACGCTGCCTGTCACCCAAGCCGTCATGTTCCATGACGCAACAGAATGCCTCGACGGAAACTGCTTTCCCTGCGTAACACTGACAAGCGCGGCTCAACTGGTTGATTCCGGCGAACATCCCGAGCGCCGCGCCTGGATTTCCCGTCTTGATTGCAGTATCGGCCTCTTCCAGGATATCCGCGATTTGCTCGGCACGGGTCGGCTGCTGATTACCGCGACCAAAAAGATGACGGTGAACGCGGATAGCCGCAAACGCCGGACCGAATGTATAGAAGCCCCAAAAAACTATCGACGCCGTGCCGAGTAATCGTTCAGTCGGGTTAGTGGATCGCAGTAGGCGCTCGTGATACGCATCCAGTGTCGCGCCGGTGCTTCGACGACAACAGGCCGTTCGACCGATGCCAGCCAGCCGGCGAGGCGCTCGGCCTGTGCATTGGCGCGCGAAGGCAGCCATGCCGAATCCCAGAACATCAGGATATTCGGCCTCGAAATCGCGCCGCAGCGTTTGCAACGCGGCAGTGGACCCATGAGTCGGCACGCGCGTTCGTCAATCTGCGGCAGGAAGTCTGCAGCAGGCTCGATCACCGAGGAACACGGCTCCGTGCACTGCAGATAGTGGATCGAGCCGTGGCATTCCTCGATACGGCTTTCCAGGAACCCCGCCTGTTGGAATTGTCCATCCACATTGCTCGTGAAAACAAAGGTGCCGTGACGCAGGCGCTCGCCCCAGCGCCTGAGAATGGCAAAACCCGGATGAGGTTCGACCTCGCGATAAAGCTTCAGGCGGTGTCCATAAAATCCCCAGGCGAGTTCCGGCTCGTCCATGAAGGCGCGCGGATTGGCAATGGACTGGAAGTCGCACCCTGCTTCGGCTAGCGCCGGATAGGCGCGCCACAAGCCTTCATTGCCCCGAAAATCAGGCAAGCCCGAGTCGACGCCCATCCCCGCTCCCGCGGTAATCAGCAACCCGTCTGCTTCGCGCAGCCATGCGATCGCTTGCTGTAGCCGTTCTTCCTGCATTCGAATCACCTCGATATCCCGCATCGCCATATATCCGCCATTTCCTTTCCCGGCGATCGCCGTCTACTCGTTCAGACACGCACGTACCCGGCAATCAGGCTACCGCGTCGATGAGACAAATGGTGTCCCGGTTTCAATCTGACTGGCCAGAATTGAACGAGACAGCCGTTGTCTGATCGCACCGCTATCTTGTCGCCGTGACAGCGTCGAAACGATGAAAATGAAACGAACTTTAAACCACGGCGAAATCCCTTCGCCAGTATCGCCTCTGCGTACCTGCCCGTTTCTAACTTTTCGCCGGTTACGACACAGTTGAAAGAGAAGTTATTTTCGTGGAGAACCTTCAGATGGCGTGCCATATCGACGTACACAACACCGTCGTTCAACGACGCGTTCCGCGTGACGGACACGCCGTAAAACACATTGGCGTAGCCGTCTTCAACGGTTTTTCCCTCCTCGACACTGTGTCTATCGTTGAAGCATTTCAGGCGGCGAACAGATTTGCACAAGATAGCCAACGCGACGCGCCGCACTACGACGTCCGGCTGCTTTCGGCAGCAGGCGGAAGGATCGCCAGTTCATCGGACGTCTTCGTGTGGACAGACAGTGTTGAAGCGCGCGGCTACGCGGGCCACTTTCACGCTTTGTTCATTGCCGGTGGTACGGGCGTGCACGACGCCAGGCGTGATGAACGGTTGCTGGCGTGGCTGCGCTGCGCCCACTTGCGCAGCGAAAACGTTCTTCCTATCGCTGAAGGTCAGTTCCTGCTCGAAGCTGCGGGGTTCGCATCTTCAGCGGGTAGGGGAAGTGCTCGTGGCCGCGTGCCGCACCATCATTCCCGCCGCGATCCGGAACCGGCTACGCAACGTGAAGTATCAAGTCCGCTTGAGAGTGCCTTGAGTGTCATCGAGGCGGATCTCGGCACGGAAATCACGTGCAAAGCCGCAGCGTGCCTGGCGCCACGAGCATCGACACAGTTCACATCGGTGTTGAATAGAAACATATCGGGAAGCGTAAGCGACAAGATCGGCGCCTCGGCGCGGTGGCTGGAAGCGAACGGCGATCAGCCGATTTCCATCGACAGAGCAGCAGGGATCGCCGCGATGAGCGAGCGCAACTTTCTTCGCCGCTTCAAAGCGGAAATAGGCGTGACGCCATCCGGCTATCTGCTTTATGTCCGGCTCGATATGAGTTGCCGGCTTCTTGTCGAAACCGCGCTACCGGTGGACAAGATCGCGCGGCGGTGCGGATTTGGCGGTGGCGCGCAGCTCGCCAAGCTCTTTCGCAAACACATGGGCGCAACACCCACCGAGTACCGCGGCAGCAAGCGTCAGCCGCACGATTGCTAATCGTAAGCCGACATCTTTCCTGTCACTCAAACGGCACCTCCGTTCGCCTCGGTCCGTACCGGGGCGATAAAAGTCGACGCGGCCTTCAGACCTCTCGTTATTCCAGCCTCTCACTCCACCTGTTTTTCACACGACAGTTTTGTGCAAAACGTTTCTTTTATGGAAGCGGCGTTCGAAAGCGCGTGGAATAGGAGTCCTCCTCATCGGCCCCACGCGCGTCCCCGTTGCGTTTTATCTCGCCGCGCCTCGCCGGCGACTCTTCCTGTTGGGCACCTGCAAGTACCCGAAATGCCTTTTGACGTTCTGCAGCAATTTCTACCTTTGTGTACATTCGCGCTTGGACTTCGCTGCGGAACATTTGCACGCGGTCAAACGGACATTTCGTCGTTGCGCAGGTCTTTCTTCTCTTGGTGCGAGACAGCTGAAAGATTCACGCAAGCTTATGTCGATCGATATTAAGCGGTGTTGTGATTATCAAGAATGCAGATGATTCGAAACCCTGGCCAGCATCCCGTCACGCTTCCATTGCCCGTTACCCCAGTTGCACTCTGCGTGCACATCGAGCACGAGCGCGCGGCCTGCAATCGCCGTAAGCCGCGCTGACGTCCTCACAGCCGCAATCACGTTTTCACCCTGCCTTGGAATTGTCATGCTCGGCCTAGTCCGTATTGCCCTTAGGCGACCTTACACTTTTGTCGTGCTGGCGATCTTCATCCTCATCATAGGACCATTGTCCGCGATGAAGACGCCAACCGACATCTTTCCCGACATCCGGATTCCGGTGATCAGCGTCGTGTGGCAGTACACGGGGCTGCCGCCGGACCAGATGGTCGGCCGGATCACCTCGCCGTTCGAGCGCACGTTGACGACCACCGTGAACGACGTCGAGCACACCGAGGCGGAATCGGTCGCAGGCTTCGGGATCATCAAGATCTTCTTCCAGCCGGGCGTGAATATCAGCACGGCCAATGCGCAGGTGACGTCGGTCGCGCAGACGCAATTGCGCCAGTTGCCGCCCGGGACGACGCCGCCGCTGATCCTGAACTACAACGCGTCCACCGTGCCGATCATCCAGTTGGCGTTGTCGGGCAAAGGACTCTCGGAGCAGCGTCTGGGCGACCTTGGTCTGAACGCGGTGCGCCCGGTTCTCACGACGGTTGCGGGCGCATCGATTCCCTACCCGTTCGGCGGCAAGACGCGCCAGGTACAGATCGACGTCGACCCTGCAGCGCTCCAGGCGCGCGGCTTGTCTGCGCAGGACGTGGCTAACGCACTCGCCGGCCAGAACCTGATCACGCCGGTCGGCACCGAAAAGATCGGGGACTACGAGTACACGCTGCAACTGAACAACGCGCCGTCGCAAATCAAGGCCTTGGGCGATCTGCCGGTCAAGGCAGCCAACGGCACCACTGTCTACATTCGCGACATTGCCAACGTGCGCGACGGCAGCCCGCCGCAAACCAATATCGTTCATGTGGACGGCCACCGTTCGGTGCTGATGTCCGTGCTCAAGAACGGTTCCGTGTCCACGCTCGGCATCATCGCCGGCGTCAAACAGCAGATCGCCGCCGGCAAGGCGTCATGGCCCGACGCCCTGCGGATCGATCCGATCGGCGACCAGTCGCTGTTCGTGCGGGCGGCCATCACCGGCGTGGCGCGCGAAGGAGTGATCGCGGCTGTGCTGACGAGCCTGATGATCCTGCTGTTCCTCGGCAGCTGGCGCTCGACCCTCATCATCGCCACCTCGATCCCGCTTGCCATTCTCGGCTCCATCGCCACGCTGTCGGCGCTCGGCGAAACGCTGAACATCATGACGCTCGGCGGACTTGCGCTGGCAGTGGGGATTCTGGTCGACGACGCGACGGTCACAATCGAAAACATCAACTGGCACCTCGAGCATGGCAAGGAGGTCGAGACGGCGATTCTCGACGGCGCCGCCCAGATCGTCACGCCGGCGTTCGTCTCGCTGCTGTGTATCTGCATCGTGTTCGTGCCGATGTTCTTCCTGCAAGGCGTCGCGCGATTCCTGTTCGTACCGATGGCCGAGGCCGTCATCTTCGCGATGATCTCGTCATTCTTTCTGTCGCGTACGCTCGTGCCCACCATGGCCAAGTATCTGCTCAAGCCGCATGCGCACGGCGAGCACGACGAGAAACGCCCGGGTCCGCTCGGACGTTTTCAGCGCGGCTTCGAAGCACGCTTCGAAAAAATACGCACCCGCTATCACGGCCTGCTGGAACTCGCGCTGACGCACCGGCGCCGGTTCGTTGCCGGCTTTCTCTGCTTCGTGCTCCTCTCGTTCGCGCTCGTGCCGTTTCTCGGCCGCAATTTCTTTCCCGCGGTGGATGCCGGCCAGATCCTGTTGCACGTGCGCGCGCCCGTCGGGGTTCGCGTCGAAAAAACCGCGCAGATCTTCGCGGATGTCGAAGACGCGATACGCCGGATCATTCCGCCGGCAGATCTGGGCACCGTCGTCGACAATATGGGCCTGCCTGTCAGCGGCATCAACACCGCGTACAACAACACCGGCACGGTCGGCTCGCAGGACGGCGATATCCAGATCGCGCTGAACGAAGGCCACCGTCCGACCGACGAATATGTGCGCCTCATGCGCGAGCGCTTGCCGCACGAATTTCCGGGCGTCACGTTCTCGTTCCCGCCGGCCGACATCATCAGTCAGATCCTGAACTTCGGTTCGCCCGCGCCGATCGACCTGCAGATTCGCGGCAACAATCTGGATGCCAACTACGCCTATGCAGACCGGCTGCTGCGCGAGGTTCGGGATGTACCGGGCGTGGTCGATGCGCGGATCGCGCAGTCTCACGCCAATCCGACCTTCAACGTCGACGTGGATCGTACCCGCGCGCAATTGCTCGGCATCACCGAGCGCGACGTGACCAACAGCATGGTGGTGAACCTTGCGGGTTCGAGCCAGGTGGCGCCCACCTTCTGGTTGAACAACGCAAACGGCGTGTCGTATCCGATCGTCATGCAAACGCCGCAATACAGCCTCGATTCGCTCTCCGCGCTGCAAAACCTGCCGATCACCGCCAGCACCGGCGGTGCCGCGCAGATCCTCGGCGGCCTCGCAACGGTCGAGCGCACCAGCAGCAACGAGGTGGTCAGCCAGTACAACATCCAGCCGATGGTCGAGATCTTCGCGACCACCCAGGACCGCGACCTGGGCGCCGTATCCGCCGATATCCAGCGCATCGTGCACGAGAACGCCGGCACGTTGCCCAAGGGCTCGACGGTCGCGCTGCTCGGCCAGGTGCAGACCATGAACAGCGCCTTTGCCGGCATGTTGTTCGGTCTGCTCGGCGCGGTCGTGCTGATCTATCTGCTGATCGTCGTCAACTTCCAGTCGTGGGCCGACCCGTTCGTGATCGTGACCGCACTGCCGGCCGCGCTGGCAGGCATCGTGTGGATGCTGTTCGCGACCCATACGACGCTCTCGGTGCCCGCACTGACGGGGGCGATCATGTGCATGGGCGTCGCGACGGCCAACTCGATTCTCGTGGTCAGCTTTTGCCGCGAACGTCTCGCCGTACATGGCGACCCGTTCAAGGCCGCGCTCGAAGCGGGCTTCACGCGTTTTCGCCCAGTACTGATGACCGCGTTGTCGATGATCATCGGTATGGCGCCGATGGCACTGGCCCTCGGCGAAGGCGGCGAGCAGAACGCGCCGCTCGGCCGCGCCGTGATCGGCGGCCTGCTGTTCGCCACCACGGCTTCGCTGTTTCTCGTCCCCGTCATCTTCTGTATCGTCCACGCGCGCCCCGGGCGCGCGGCTACCCCGGCATCCGTCTCGGGAGGTCCCGCTCATGTCGTCTGATTCCACGTTGCCCAGTCACCCGCCGTCGCGCCGCACGCTTGTCGTCGCGGGCATTGTTGGCCTGCTGGTCGTCCTCGGCGTTGTCATTGCCGGCGTCACGCTGCGAGCGGAAGACGCCCGCAAGCTGAAGAGTTGGACCGATGCCCAGGCCGTGCCAACGGTCACTCTGATTCTGCCCGTGCGCGATGTCAACGGCCCGTCGCTGCAATTGCCCGGCCGCCTTGAAGCATTCACGCGGGCGCCGATTTTCGCGCAGGTCAGCGGCTATCTGAAATCATGGAGCGTCGACATCGGCGCGCCGGTCAAAGCGGGCCAGGTACTCGCCGAGATCGAAACGCCCGAACTCGACCAGCAGTTACTGCAAGCGCGCGCCGATCTGCAAAGCGCGCAGGCCAACGCCGTGGTGGCGGGCACGACGGCGAAACGCTGGGAAGCGCTACGTGGCACGGATTCCGTCGCGCAGCAGGATGTCGACCAACGCACCGCCGATTACACCGCGAAAGAGGCCATCGTCGCCGCCGCGAAAGCCAACGTCGATCGTCTCGTCGCGACCAAGGCGTTCGCGCGGATCGTCGCGCCGTTCGACGGCGTGGTGACGGCCCGCGATACGGACGTCGGCGCGTTGGTGAGCGCGGGCAGCGGCGGCGCCGGTCAGGAGCTGTTCGCCGTCTCCAAAGTCGACCAGCTGCGTGTCTATGTACAGGTGCCGCAAAACTATGCGCCCGCGATCCACGACGGCACGACCGCCACCCTGACGGTGCCCGAATATCCCGACCAGCAGTTCACCGCACGCGTCGTGGCCGCGGCGGACTCCGTCAATTCGAGTTCTGGTACGACACTGGTTCAGCTGCTGGTCGACAATTCCAATGGCAAGCTGCTGCCGGGCGGTTTCGCGAGCCTGAAATTCACGCTGCCCGCCGCCGCGCATTCCGTACGCGTGCCGGCGAGCGCGCTTGTGTTCGACAGCCGGGGAACCGTGGTCGCCACCTTGGCCGCCAACGGTCATGTGCTCTTCAAGCCTGTGAAGATCAGCCGCGATCTGGGCGACTCCGTGGAAATCTCTTCAGGACTGGCCGCCACCGACCGCGTGATCGACACGCCGCCCGACGGACTCGCCGACGGCGACAGCGTACAGACCGCGGCCGCCACGGACAGGAAGGCGGCCGCCCATGGTTAAGGTTCGACTTCCAGCGCTTCTCGCGAGTGTGGCGGCATTGTCAGCGTGCTCGCTCGCGCCGCAATACCAGGTTCCGCCCACACCCGTAGCCGCGCAATACAAGACCGTTGGACCGTGGACCACCGCGCAACCGGCGGACCGGATAGACCGTAACGGCTGGTGGAAGATGTATGGCGACGCCCAGCTCGACACACTCGAAACCAGCCTGCTGGCAAACAATACCGATCTGCGCGCGGCTTACGCGCACTATGCGCAAGCCCAGGCGTTCGTGGCGCAGGTCGAGTCGGGTCTGTACCCGTCCGTCAGCGCTAGCGCCGTGCCGCAGCGCGACCGCCAGTCCGACAACCGCCCCTTGCGCGCGGGAGGCCCGAACGACTACAACTCCGTCACGCTCGGCGGCCAGGTCAACTACGATCTCGATCTGTGGGGCCGCGTGCGCGACTCCGTTGTTGCGGGCAAGGACGAAGCGCAGGCGACCAAGGCCGATCTGGCTTCCGTGCAATTGAGCCTGCAGGTCACACTGGCAGACAGTTATATCCGCTTACGCGGCCTCGACCAGCAAACCGATCTGTTGAACGAAACAGTGGCGGCCTATGCGAAGGCACTGCAACTCACGCAAACCCTGCACAACGGCGGGATCGTGTCGGGCCTCGACGTCTCGCGCGCGCAGACCCAGTTGTCGTCGGCAAAGTCGCAGTTGTCGCAGAACCTGGCGCAACGCGCGCTCATTGAACATGCGATCGCCGTACTGGTCGGCGCCTCCGCGTCCGAATTCAGCCTGCCGCAGCAGACCGCCGCCATTGCGTTGCCGGCCATTCCGACCGGCCTGCCTTCCACACTGCTGCAGCGCCGGCCCGACGTCGCGGCAGCGGAACGGCGAGTCGCGGAAGCCAACGCGAAGATCGGCGTGGCGCGGGCGGCTTACTTCCCGGACATCACGTTGAGCCTGCAAGGGGGCGTGCAAAGCGCGGCCTATGCCGGGCTCGTGAGCGCGCCCAACCTGTTCTGGGCCATTGGTCCGCAACTCGTGCAATACGTGTTCGACGGAGGCTACCGTCGCGCTCAGCTCGACGCCGCCAAAGCGGCCACCGAGGAAGCTGGAGAACTTTACCGCGGCGTGGTGTTGTCCGCTTTCCAGCAGGTTGAAGACAATCTGGCCTTGCTGTCCTACCTCGGCACGGCACTGGGAGAACAACGCGACGCCGCGAGCGCCGCGCAGTACTCGGTGGACCTTGCACTACGTCAATACCGCCAGGGCACCGTGGGTTACCTCGATGTCGTGCAGGCGCAAACCGTACAGCTCGACGCGCAGCGCGGCCTGCTCGACATCCAGACCCGCCAGCTCAGCGCGAACGTGCAGTTGCTGCATGCGCTCGGCGGCGGATGGTCGAGCGATGAACTGGCCAAGGTGGCTGCCACGCCGGCACTCGTCGCGAGTTCGACGCAGTACGGCGCCAACTAGCGTTTTCCGCCACGCCCCTACTTCGTACCGTGCGCAAGCGTCTCGTATCGCTGCGGGGTGATGCCCCGCGCGTCGTAGAGAAATGCAGCCGTTTGCCAAATGGTTTGATCGGTTTGCGTCTTTCCGAAGCTCGGCATGGCGGTCATGTTCACGCCATGTTTGATGACCCAGAACATCAGCTTGGGGTTGTTGCGGCGGCTGGCGGCCAGCAGCGCGGGTGCGGCCGGTTGAATCCCCTGCCCAACGAAGCTAAGCGGCTTTCCTGGCACACCGTGGCAAGCGGCGCATGTCGAATCGTAGAAGCGCGCGCCGGCTTCGATATTCCTGAGCGACATCAGATCGCCAGGCGGCACGTCTTTGCCTGCGTGACGATGCAGCGACGCCTCGTAAGTGGAGTGCAACATCCACGCGATGACGGGGTTGTCTTTCGAGCTCGCGGATACGTCGTAGACGCCGGAAAAACCGAATAGAACCGCGCCGATTGCCAGCAGGACGAGAGTGGCAACGATCGTCGCAGCCACGCTGGCGACGGGATGACGAATTTGCATGGAAACGCTCCAGAGTCGCTGTACGCGCGTAGATTGGTCGGCCCATCTCATCGCCGGTTGATACGTCACCAGCACGTCGCAAGCGCGATGAAGATGAGCGACCGATCGTAGCGCGCACGCCGTTACCGGACCCCGTCGTCTGGATTACCGTCTTGTCATCTTGCCGGCTTGGCCAAGCGTGCTCAGCCAACCCGTTCGATGAGCGACTGCAACACCGTTTCCAGCGTCACACTGCCCTTTATCGTCTGGTCCGGCCTCTCGAACTCGATCCAGCCCTCGTTGAAGCCGTGCAGCATCTGCATGCGCGGGGTAGGATTTTTCATGCCCTGCGACGTGAAGAGCGCTTCCCACGTATCACGCGGCACGGTTTCCACGCGCACGTCCTTGCCAAGCAAACGCGCGAACGTATTCGCCACGTCGTTTGGGGTGACGCGCCGCGGGCCTTCAAGTTCGACGATCCGCTTGCCGGTCCACGTCTGCTGCAACATGCTGGCCGCGACCCGGCCGACATCGGCGGTTGCCACCATCGGAACCGGTTTATCGAGCGGTTGCAGGAAGCTGGGGATGACGCCCGCCGTGCGCGCGGGTTCCACGTCCCACGCCGCGTTTTCGATGAACCAGCCTGCGCGCAGGAAGGCGACCGGCATCGGCAGCGAACCCAGTTGCTGCTCCATGTATCCCAGTTGCTGCAACAGGTTCGGCTGGGCAGCCTGGGCGCCGATCGTCGACAGGCACACCACTTTCGGCGGGCTCGCCTGTTTCAATGCCTCACGCAACGTGCCGACCAGGTGGCGCGATTCCGCAAAGTCCGGCGACGGATCGAAGTTCGGCGGCAGCAGAATGAACACGCCATCGACGCCGGAAAACGCGGTGCTCAGCGCCTGCGTGTCGGACATCTCCGCGACAGCGATTTCACAACCCTGCTCCTTCCACTGAGCCCCCTTTGTGGCGCTGCGAACCACGGCGCGTACGTCCTTGCCAGCCGCCAGCAGCGCACGGGCAACCACACCCCCGACCTGACCTGTGATGCCGGTTATTGCAAACATTTCGCTCTCCAGTTGAACGCGGCATGAACCGCTTGAGGAGAATTGTGAAGACTTGATCGCTCTGCACAAATAGCATGAATGTCATTTCATATATGCTTACGGGGCATCACAACCCGCGACCGTCGGCCAGTCGGCCGTCCATCGGACCGATCCGATCGCTTTTGCGTGTGTGTTCAAAGCTCCGAGGCCTCGATTCTGGCTATCGCGAGCGTGATCGGGCAGCGAGAACTCTCGTGTTCACTTCCCGGTCGCTTCGGCGTTGCGCCCCGGGCTCGTTTGCTCGCGCATCAGCAGAAGCAGGAGCAGCGCGACAAGCACGAGAACAATCGTCAGACCGACGAAGAGCAGCGTCGCGCGCTGAATGTCGGCGTGCTGCACGGCGATGCCGAGGCCAATCACAGGTAGCGAGATCGCCACATAAAGCACGACGAAAAAGCTCGATGTCACTTCCGCGCGCCGATGCATAGGCGCAGCGGCAGCGATCTCGCCCAACCCGGCGCGAAAGCTGATGCCCTGCCCGACTCCTGCCAGCGCGGTGCCGAGTAAAAGCGCGCCGAGTGAGCGCTCGGGCACGCACAGGCCGACACACACCAGTCCCACAATGAGTCCGATGCAGCCGGCCGTTTGCCGCCAGCGGGCGACCATGAGCGTCTGGACGATCTGACCGAGCGCCGAGCATGCGAACAGCAAGAACACGATCGAGCCGGTCACGATACCGCTATGAAAGCCGAGTACCACCCGGATCAATTGAGGTGCGACCGCCGCGAAGAAACCGACCACGACGAAACCCGCGAACCCTGCCAGGGCAGCGGGAATGAAGGCACGCCGCACCTCGGCGGGAAGCGAGATTTTCTGGATGCCGAGCTTGACGCGCGCCGGGATCGCGGCGGTCTCCGGCACGCCGGCCACAGCAAGCACGGCGATACCGACGAGCGCCAGATGCACCGCATAGGGCAATTGCATCGGCCAGGGAAAGCGTTCGACGAGAAAGCCGCTTAACAACGGGCCGCAGCCTAGCCCCAGCATATTGGAGGAAGTAGCCGCGAGCATGGCCTTACCGCGCCATGCAGGCGGCGCAAGTTCGATCACGGCGACAGTTGCGGTGCCCGTGAATATGCCGGCCGACACGCCCGACAACAGGCGGCCCAGAATCAGCAGCGCCAATCCGTCGCTCAGCAGGAAGGTCAGCGCTGACGCGGCGGACGCACACAGCCCCGCGAGCAGCATGCGGCGGCGGCCTAGCTGATCGGACCAGTTGCCGATCAGCAGCAATGCACTCAACACCCCGATTGCATAGGAGGCGTAGATCACCGTAATGACGGTCGGTGTAAAGCCGAATTGCAGTTGGTAGTACCGATAGATTGCAGTCGGTAGTGTCGTGCCCGTCATGTTGATGGCGAACGCCAACGCTACAGCGAGAAATGCGATCGGCGAGTGCGGTGCCACAGAAGCTGTTTTCATCAAACGTCCCAACGGTTGCTCGAAGACTGCGCGCAATTATGGGCAATTTCTCACAGGTCTGCTGACGCCGCCGGCGCTTCACCGCAATCCGCTATGCAGCGTCTCCTTATACGCATACGCAGCCACCAACGT
The DNA here is from genome assembly GCF_031570135.1 of Paraburkholderia sp. USG1. Lineage (NCBI taxonomy): Bacteria > Pseudomonadati > Pseudomonadota > Betaproteobacteria > Burkholderiales > Burkholderiaceae > Paraburkholderia > Paraburkholderia sp. USG1. Next base: position 105,414 of record NZ_JAMWXW010000028.1, read on the forward strand.
GCACAGGCCCGCGCCGATCACGAACCACGCCGGCGAATACAGATCGCCGGTACGCGACACGAGGTATGTCGCAATGAATGGCGCCGTTCCGCCGAGCAGCGTGACCGGAATGTTCAGGCTCACCGACAGCCCGGTGTATCGCAGCTTCGTGGGCATGATCTCGGCCATCGCGCATAGCGCCGTGGCCGAATGCGGCGCGAACGCGAGGCTCATCAGGCACAGCCCCGCGACCGTCTTGCCGAAGTCATGCGGATCGAGCAGATGAAACGCCGGGTACGTCACGAGCATGATGGCGAGCGAACTCACGAGCATCAACGGACGACGGCCGACAATATCGCTCAGGTGCGCAAAGACCGGCAGCAAAGCGCAATAGAAGATCAGGCTGTACAGGTTGGCGCGCTGCGCGTCCGCGAGCTTGACGCCGAGCACCGCGGACAGATAAGTCGGCGAATAGATATAGTAGATGTAGATGCACGCCGAGGGCGCGGAGATGAGCCCCATTCCGATCAGAATCGCCTTCCACTCTCTGCGCAATCCGGTCACGAGCGGCGTGCGCTCGATCTCCGCAGTCTGTTGCACCGACGAGAAGTGCGGTGTTTCTTCCAGCTTCAGCCGCAGGTAGAGCCCGACGAAACCGAGCGGCAGTCCCGCGAAAAAGGGCAGACGCCAGCCCCAGGCGCGCAGGTCTTCGGCCGACAGCGCCCCGGTGATGATCGACGCCACCGCGCCACCCACCAGCAACGCAAGGCCGATCGTGAAGGTCTGCCAGCCGGTATAGAAACCGCGCCGGCCGGGCGGCGCATATTCGGCGATGAACGAAGTCGCGCCGCCATACTCGCCGCCGACGGAAATGCCCTGCACCAGCCGCGCGGCGGTGAGAATAATCGGCGACGCGATCCCGATCGCGCTATAGGTGGGCAACAGGCCGATCACCGTAGTCGAGCACGCGATCAGCATCACCGCGACGGCAAGCGGCGTCTTGCGGCCGTAGCGGTCGCCGAGGTGCCCGAAGATCAGCCCGCCGAGGGGCCGCGATGCATAGCTGATGGCGAACACCGCGAACGTGAGCAGCAGGCTCGCTGCTTCGTTGTCGGCCGGGAAGAACAGACGCGCGATCACGGACGCAAAGTAGCCGTAGATCACGAAGTCGTAGTACTCGATAAAGTTGCCGACACAAGCGGCAACGAGCGCCTTCTTGTGCTGCGCGACACGCTGCGTTTCGTTCACAGCGAGAGCGATCGATTCCATCACGCAAGTCTCCATATTTGTTTGTTATTGGTTGTCGGGGTGGCCGGCGTCCTCTTCGGACGGCCTGGCCGGCTCAGGTTCAGGCCACGGTGCTGCCCGCGTCGACCACGAGTGCGGCGCCGTTCATATGCGACGCGTCGGGCGACAGCAGGAACGCGACCGTGTTCGCGACGTCTTCCGGGCGGCCGTAAGCCGCGTGAGCGGCGCGCGCGACGCCGCCGTGCTGCGCGGCCATGTCGTTGATCGCGTCGATCATCGGCGTCTGGATCGGGCCGGGCAGTACCGCGTTCACGCGCACACCACTGCCCATGCATTCGAGCGCCGCGCTGCGCACGAGCCCGAGCACCGCATGCTTGCTCGCGACATACGCGGACAGGTTCGCGCGCCCGCGAATCGCCGAGGTCGACGCGGTCGCGACGAAGCTGCCGCTGCGCTCGCGCAACGCCGGAATCGCATGCTTCAGGCACAAGAACATGCCGCGCACGTTCACCTTCATCACGAGATCGAACGCGTCGTCCGGATAGTCAGCGAGCGGCTTGACCTGTCCGGCGATCCCGGCGTTGCCGACGAAGGCGTCGAGCCGCCCATGACGGCGCAGCGCGAACGCGACCAGCTCACGCACGTAGTCCGCATCCGTCACGTCGCCCGCGAACGTGTCCGCCGGCGCGTCGAGCGCGCGGCAGCGCGCCTCGGCTTCGGCGGTCGTACCTGCACTGCGGTCCGCGAGCACGATCGCCCAGCCGCCGGCCGCGAGCCGCGCACATACCGCCGCGCCAATGCCTCCGCCCGCGCCGGTTACGATCGCCACTTTCCTGTCGGCCGTGCTCATGTTCCCGCCACTCCGTTCAGGGATAAAGGCGCTTCAGCAGCCGGCGATCCTCGACTTCGAAGCCGCCGCCGTACACGTCCGACGTCATGAAGTGCGCGCTCAGCACTTCGGGCTCGAGGTCCGCGATCGGATCGAACGCGCTGTGATGCAGCTTCCAGTCGATGCGGCCGCGCGCCGGCTCGGTGTAGCGCAACGGCGTGCGGCGATAGACGACATCCGAATACGCGATGCCGAGCTTCGACGGATCGGGTAGACGTCGCACATGAATCTCGCCAGCGGGCTGCTCGGCCTCGTCGGTCAGCAGCACGAGCGGCGCATCCGGGTCGGGCGTGAAGCTGAAGTCCGCGAGCGGCACCTTGCGGCGGCGCACCCAGCCGCTTATCTTGCCGTCCGCCGTTTCATCGAACGCGTAATCCGTGTCCTTCTTCGTGTAGCCGAACAGTTCGCGGCCCGCGGCAATGCCCATCGGGTCGCTGCAGTACATGAAGATGTGCGTCTGCGTGAAGAGGTCTTCGTAACGCACCGGCACGGTCACCATCAGATCGAACATCTGGCCCGCATGCACCGCGAGGGTGTGGCCCGGCGACAGCATGAAGCGGAATGCAACGCGATCGTTCACCAGTTCGAACGGCGTGTCCTTCAGAAGCTCGCGCACCTTGGCCTGATCGACGCGCGTGACGACTTCGAGCGTGCGCAACGGGCACTCCCACTCGACGGGATAAGCGGGCGAGTAAGGCGGGTTCACACCGCTGCCTTCGTGCATCTTGTAGTTACCGAACATCAAATGTCTCCTTGAAGAAATGAGAAGGTACTCACGAAGCGAGCACCGGAAGATTGCTTTCGCCGACACGCCGGCCCACCGGTTCCGGCCACGCGGGCGCGGCGCCGGGCGCCGGCGAGACGATCGCGTCGCGGCCGACGTCGGCGACGTCGGTGATGCCGCACAGCGCCATCGTCGATTCGAGTTCCTTCTGGATGAGTTCGAGCGTGCGCGTGACGCCCGCCTCACCGAGCGCGCCGAGGCCGTATAGAAACGCACGGCCGATCATCACGCCGTGCGCGCCCCATGCGAGCGCGCGCAGCACGTCCTGGCCGCTGCGGATGCCGCCGTCCATCAGTACTTCGGTCTGCCGGCCGACTGCCGCTGCGATCGCCGGCAACGCGCTGATCGACGAGGGCGCGCCGTCCAGTTGCCGGCCGCCGTGATTCGACACGACGATCGCATCGGCGCCGGCCGCGACCGCGAGGCGCGCGTCGTCGGCATCGAGAATGCCCTTCACGATCAGCCGTCCGCCCCAATGGCGCTTGATCCAGCGGACGTCGTCCCACGTCACGCTGCGGTCGAACTGCCGGCTCACCCATTCCGCGAACGCGAACGTATCCGACACGCCCTTCGCATGACCGACGATGTTGCCGAACGTGCGCCGCCGCGTGCCGAGCATGCGCGCGCACCATGCGGGCCGCGACAGCATGGTGGACAGATTTCGCACGTTCAGTTTCGGCGGCACCGACAGGCCGTTGCGCACGTCCTTGTGGCGCTGCCCCTGGATCGGCAGATCGAGCGTCAGCACGAGCGCGGAACAGCCCGCGTCGCGCGCGCGCTCGATCAGCCGGACGATGAAATCGCGGTCCTTCATCATGTATAGCTGGAACCAGAACGGCTGCGCGACCTGCTCGGCCACGTCCTCGATCGAGCAGATGCTGACCGTCGACAGCGTGAACGGTACGCCGAACCTTGCGGCCGCCCGCGCGGCGAGGATCTCGCCGTCCGCGTGCACCATGCCGGCGAGGCCGGTCGGCGCAAGCGCGAGCGGCAGGCTGCATGCATGGCCGAGCAGCGTCGACGCGGTGCGGATCGCCTCGACGTTGCAGCCGACGCGCTGGCGGAACCTCAGGCTGCCGAGGTCCGTTTCGTTCGCCCGATAGGTGGATTCGGTCCACGAGCCGCTGTCCACGTAGTCGTAGAAAATCTTCGGCACGCGCCGGCGCGCGAGCCGCTGCAGATCGTCGACACAGGTAATCGTATCGGCCATGTCAGGCCTGCGCTGTCGCGTGGAACGCGACCACCGGCGACGACTGCTCGCCAAGGCCCGCGATCCCGGCACGCACGGTCTGGCCGGCCTGCAGGTAGACCGGCGGCTTGAAGCCCATGCCGACGCCGGCCGGCGTGCCCGTTGCGATCACGTCGCCCGGTTGCAGGCTCATGAAGCCGCTGATGTACGACACCAGTTCCGCGACGCCGAAGATCATGTCGCGTGTGTTGCCGGCCTGGCGGCGCACGCCGTCCACGTCGAGCCACAGCGGCAGTGCCTGCGGGTCCGGCACCTCGTCCGCGGTGACGAGCCACGGGCCGAGCGGACCGAACGTGTCCGCCGCCTTGCCCTTGTCCCACTGCCCGCCGCGCTCCAGCTGGAACGCGCGCTCGGATACGTCGTTGACCACGCAATAGCCCGCAACGTGCGCAAGCGCGTTGTCTCTCGTCACGTAGCTGGCGGTCTTGCCGATCACGATGCCCAACTCGACTTCCCAGTCGACCTTCGCCGCGTCGCGCGGCATGCGGATCGGATCGGCCGGGCCGTTGATCGCGCTCGTCGCCTTGAGGAACAGGATCGGCTCCTTCGGCAGCGCCATGCCCGCTTCAGCGGCATGGTCTGTGTAGTTCAGGCCGACGCATACGAACTTGCCGACCGCGCCGACGCATGGGCCGAGCCGTTCGCCCGGCGCGACCGCCGGCAGCGTTTGCGGATCGAGCGCCGCGACGCGCGCGAGCGCTCCGTCCGCGAGCGCCGCGCCGTGCCAGTCGTCGATCACGCCGACCAGACTGCGTACCCGCCCTTCGTTATCCAGCACGCCCGGCTTCTCCGCGCCGGGCTGTCCCCACCGTACCAGTTTCATCTCGATTCCTGTCTCTTTCTGTCTATAACGTACTTGGTGTGCAATGTACGTTTTTAAGATAATCGACCGGGCGATGCAGTGTCAAGAGAAGTTTTCGCGACGTGGTCTCCGTGGCCGGAAGGGACGCGCACGGAATCGCGAGCAAATCGGCTACCATTTCGCAACCTCCGCCCGGTCGCGATTACGTGTGGCAAATTCAGAGCGTTTGCAGGAACCGTGGTGTCTGCCGACAAGCAGCGCCGTCGCCTATTCAGACCATGTCAGAAACCATTGAAAAGCATTCCGTTCAGGAGCGCGCGTATGCGCTGCTCAAAACGATGATCGCGGATGGCCGGCTTGCACCCGGTCAGAAGCTGCTGGAAGCGCAGGTCGCGAAAGCCTTCGGAATCAGCCGCTCGCCGGCGCGTTATGCGTTGCAGGCGCTGTGCAACGAGCGGCTCGTCAACGAAGCCAGCGGGCGCGGCTACGAGGTGGCCGGCAAGATGAAGCCCGGTGTCGCGCGCGAGCGCGCGGTGCTCGACGAAGTGAAGATCGCCGCCGTGCAGCAGTGGGAGCGCATCTACGTCGAACTGGAGCGAGAGCTATGCGCGCGCGTGATGTTCGTGTCGGTGCGGATCGTCGAGGAACGGCTTGCCGAGCACTTCGGCGTGAGCCGCACAGTCGCACGTGACGTGCTCGCGCGGATGCACAGTGTCGGGCTCGTCGCGAAAGACGCGATGGGCCGCTGGATCGCAACCCGCATCACACCGGACAAGACGCATCATCTCTACGAGTTGCGCTGGCTGCTGGAGCCGGAGGCGTTGCAGCAGGCGGCGTCTCACGTGAGTTCCGACTACCTCGAACAGTTGCGCGAAACGGTGGTCGATGCGCTAGACGGATTCCCGCGCGAAGGGTTCGATACCGACGTGGTTGAACACGACCTGCATATCCGGTTGCTGTCGCACTGCCCGAACGGGGAGATTCTGCAGGCGCTTGCGCGCACGCGGATGCTGTTCGTGCCGACGCGCTATCTGTTCGATCCGGTGCTGCGCATTCCGCTCACATCGATCGAAGATGCGCTGAACGAGCACCGGACCATCTACGACCTCCTGCTCGCGAAAAAGCCCGCGAAAGCCGCTGCCGCGCTGCACGCCCATCTGAAGCAGGCGGACGCCCGCTGGCTGCAGAGGTTTGAAGGCGCAGCCAGTGCGACGCTCGAAGAGCTGCCGCCTTATTTGACACGGTTATGAATTAGGGGATAAAGCGGGGACAGACAGGGCCGATTCGAACGGAGACACCCGGCAGGCGCAGAAACCGCTCGGCCGTGAATCTCTCACCATGCAGAGCAATACGCCAGAGACCTTCACGGCGCGAAAGTTGGGCCAGGTTAGGGCGACTGAACGTGAATTGCGAGGCAGACTGGCCTTTGGCGGAGCAAAGGCCGGTGGGCAAAACTTGCGGATAATTTTGGTGGGCCGGGTCGGAGTCGAACCGACGGTGTCCTTTCGGAGGCGGATTATGAGTCCTGAGCCACTGTTCGTAAACACAGGCCGGCGGCCGGTCTTTCACGGTACATCAAGGCTTTGCGGGGTGTCGCAATACTGTATATGCGTACAGTATTTGTCGTTTTAAGGCAGAAAAACCCACACCCTTTTTCGCCCTTATTTACACCCGGGCGTCGCCGGGCGGATAGCGCACACATATGCCTGCAGCGCCTTCACTTTGCTGATTTCGTTGTCGTCGTCTCCAGCGACCCGGAAAACGCGCTCCGCAACCGCTCGGTCGAGGTCTGCGTAGGCGGCGGCACCATTGCCCACGCCGGCGGCGGCGGGAGTTCCGGTTGCGTCGTTGCCACCGGCTGCAGAACAGTTGGTGACGGCGACCCGCACCCGCTCAGTGCCAGCAGCGAGAGCAGCGCGGTAATTGCGATTGTCGGTTTCATGGGCGTCCTTCTCCTTCGTGATTTGCGCATCCGCCGCGGAGATCGCCGCTTCAGCTTCGTTGTGCGCGTCGATTGCACGCTGCTCGGCGTCGAGCGCCGCCTTCGAGATCGCGTTCAGATCGCTGGTGTGCTGCTCGTTATCCTTCGCGTGAGCAGCCTGCTCGGCGAGCAGCTCGCGGTTCTCGTATGTGTAGGCGCCGCCGGCGCCGATAGCGATGCCGAGCAGGCCGGCGGCAATGCCGGTGATGAAGTAGCCGTTCATTGCATCTTCCCTTCGCAGATGGCGCGTTCGGTCGCGCGTCGTTTCACAAGGCCCGGCAACTGGCGGCCGCCGGCATACGTCCAGCGCGACAGCTCGGCGCATGCGCCGGCATAGTCGCCTGCCCTCACCTTCCTCGCCATCGTCGATCCGCAATACGCAGTGGCGCCGACGTTGTACGCGAAGTCGACGAAAGCAACGCGCTGATACCAGGTCATCGCCGCGAGCGGCGTGCATCGGTCAACATCCTGCGCATGCTCGGCGAGACGCAGCTCGAGGCGTTGCTCGCACTCCTGCGGCGTGAAGCGCTGGCCTAGCTTCACGTTTTTCGTGTCGCCCATGCACGCCGTGACTATTCCAATCGGGTCCGGAGCGGCGACGAGCACCGTACCCTCAAACTTCGGCACGATGGTGATGAGCGCCGCCGCCGCGGTCGCGCCCACAATCGCCGCGAGACTTTTCTTGCCCGGACGCGCCATCATTCCTCCAGTGACGATTGATGCAGATAGGCCAGCACGAGCCCCACGGCGCTGATTGCGAACGGGACCGACAACACGATCCACACCGGCAGGCGGTCGATCCACGCCTCGGGCAGCGCCGACCAGACGCCGCCAACGAACGAAACAGCCGTAGACGCGATCAGCGCGCGCACCGAGTTGCGCCGGTGGGCGCTACGCCAGTAAGAGACCGGCTTCATGAATTCACCTTTGACTTGAAAAATGCCCACAGCGCGAGGCCAAGCATCACGGCCAGCGCCCATACGCCTTTCTTCGCGAGCTCCACGCGCAGGTCCTGATAAAACTTTTCGCGCGCCTCCAGCTTCTTGATGACGGCCTCGTGGTAACGACGGTGGCCGTCCCAATCGCCTCCCGGAAACGCATCATGCAAATCGTCGACGCGGCGAATGACCTCTTCCACCTTGCGGTCCGTCACCGCCATTTGCGTGATGTTTTCGGAGTGGCGCTGGCTCATGTCGTCCCGCAGGCCGTTGAGCGCCTCGACGATTTCCCTGTTTCCTTCCATTCGCGCCCCGGAAATGAAAAAACCGCCCGAAGGCGGCCAATAAAAAAGCCAGCTCGAAGGCTGGCTTTGCTTGATGCTCGACTGGCTTTACGTCCCCGTCGCTGATGCTCCGCTCGCTGCTGCGGGCGTTGCTACCGATTCTTTGTAACCTGCTGCAATCGAGTCGGCGACCGACTGCACTACGAGATTCTGCACGTACGCATCCGGTGTGCGACAGTCCGCGCCGAAGTGGTCGACGCCCGGCGAGTTTGCGGACGGAACGGCGGCTCCGCTTCCGAATGAGAAACTAACGCCAGTTTCCCCAATAAAACGAATCGGCGCGCCGTCCACCAACGCTTGGGTCATCGCACTGCTCAGCCCCGCCGACGCTGAATATTGTGTGTCACAGGTAGGAATCGGGCGAACTGCGAATACAGCTTTGCCGGCAACTGCGGCGCGCTGCGCGAACACTGTCAGGTCTTGCGCAAACTGCTTAAGAGCTATTTGCTGAGCCGGGTCGCTGGCCGGCGTCACCATATCGTCGAGCTGGAAATTGACGATCATCCACTCGCTCGGATCGGTTTTGAACTGATCCGGCGTCGGCGGAAGTCCGTTGTTTTCGCCCATCACGATCTGGTGCAGCGTCGTGCCATCCATCACCTGGGCGGTGACATTGGCCGTCACGCCGCGCGCCGCGAGTGCGTCCTGAAGCGTTTGCACCGTAGCTTGCGCATCCGATGCGCCGGCGGCCGACGTGGATGCAGCCTGCGCCACCGCGGCCAATTGCGCGTGAACCGTCGCTCCGGACGCGGCCGAAACAAGCGGCTTGCCGTACATGGAGATAGTCAGCGCCTTGGCTGCGGGCTGAGCATCGCCGCTGCCGCCGCCACACGCGACGAGAAATACTGCGGCCAGCCCGGCCGCCACCATCATTCGAATCATCGATTCCCCCGTTAGGTTGTTCTTCGTTTTTGACTTACAAAAGTTTACACGGAGTTTTCCGCTTCAGGAAACGATCTCAGCCCCAGCGAATGCGAAGCGATTCGCATAGGTCGGCGTGCCGTCGCCGTCCGGTGCCGCTGCGGCCAGTTGCTGTTCGGCGTACGCGAATGCGCTCTGGCCATCTGGCGGAAGCCCATCAACAACGATCTGCTGCGTGTAGAGCGGCATCTTGCCGGCGGCCTGCATTTCGGCATTGAGGTACGAGGCGACTGAAACCGAGGTGTTGTTTCCCTCCTTGTCGAGCGTCACCTGTTTCGCTACGTGATAGCTTGCAGTGGCGCCGGTGGCCGGCGTCACGTAGTCTTTCTGCAATGGCATTGCCTTCTCCCGCTTAAAGATTGCTGAGGTCGATCGCCATGAAGCGCCAATCAAATTGAGAGCCGAAATTCACATCGTTCCCGGGATGCGATGTGTTTCCGACCTGGTAATAGTTGTAGTTGAAGTTCACCACGTTGCCGGCCGTCTGCAACGCGCTGATGTTGTACCACCCGTTATTCGTGCCGCCGGTCGGGCTCGATACGAAAGCAGTGCCGATCGCAGCGACGCCGATCTTGCTCACCGACGGATAGGACCATGAATAGGTGCGCTGATCTACGTGCGCCCATTGCCCCCACCCTGGGCCGGCATTGTTTATGTTCCCCGACTGGGTATCCATGATCCGCGCGAGCCGTTGGCGAGCGTCGGCTACGAGGTTTCCGCTCGCGTCGAAAACCTGGAGGCCATATCCAAGACCCGTCGGCGCAGCCGCCAATGACTTGTCGAAAACATAGACAGCTATCGTTGCTGGAGTATCGGACCAGATCCGCACCGACCACGTGCCATCGTTGTTGTTTTTGCAGCGCTGGATTGTCGCGTAGGCGTTAGGGCTGTAAAGACATACCATCGGCGCAACGGCGGTAATCGTGAAGTCGACCAGATTGGCGCGCAGAGTGTATTGGGTTCCGGCATTCGACTTGCCGGCCGTCATGTCGCCGCCAGCGGTCGTCACAGAAAACTGCTGCCGAAGTGCGTAGTTCTGAGTCGTGCCATCAATCTGCACGAGCCCTGTGTCCGTCCATGCCTGGAAGCCGGCGGTCATTAACTGGCCCCATAGAAGAGAATGCCGGTTTGATAAATGTCGTAGGTAGCGTTGTTCTTCGGCGCATACGACCAGCTAAGAATGCCGGTGTTGGTATCGATAGAAAAACGCGGCGTGATGACGCCTCCAGACAGATACCCATCGCCACACGTGTTGTCCGGCTGAAACGACACAAAGCCGCCCTGCATCAGACGGGAATCGGCTGGCTGACTCCCGTTGTTGCCGTTCAGGATTACCGAATCGATGATCCGCATGACCCGGTACGACGCATCGAGAATCAGGTTGCCCGACGCGTCCCACACCTGCAGGCCGGCCGCCATTACCAGAGCCCCAGGCGGACACGCAATGTCCCGTTGTTGTCGTAGACCAGCAGCGTCGAATCGTTCAGCGTCATGTAGCCACTACCACCGTTCGCGCCGTTCAGCGTGATGGTGCCGTTCTTGTCCAGTTTCCAGCGCGGCTGGCCGTTGGCACCGAGCGCGGTCGACTGGATCACGTCGCCGATCATCGCGTTCTGGATCCAGCCCGCTCCGATAAGCGCCTGGCTGATGAACACCTGCCCGCCTTGAATGACGAAAGGCGAAGACACCGTTGCGCTATTCGGGTCGAGCACGGCGAACCGGCTTGCCGAAACGAGCACCTGCGACTCAACGGTGCCGCTGCTGTTGTCGACGCCAACACCGATGCCGGCGATGTATGTGCGCCCGTTGGCCGTGATCTGCGTCTTGATCTGGTACGACGCCGCGACGCGGCCGTTCAGGTCGGCATACGAGTTAGCAACCGTCTGCACTGCGGCCGTGTTTGCATCCGCCTGTGCCTGCACTGTCGTGATCAACG
>NZ_JAMWXW010000029.1:0-111368 GCF_031570135.1 Paraburkholderia sp. USG1
CCTCGAGCCGCATGACGCTGCAGATCATGCTGATCGCCGTGATCGTGTTCCTGCCGCTCATCCTGATCTACACGAGCTGGGTGTATCGCGTGATGCGCGGCAAGGTGACGGCCGCGGCGCTCGAAGAAAATCACCATTCGATGTATTGACCGGCAATACGCTTAACAGGAGTTTGTGATGTGGTATTTCAGTTGGATTCTCGGAATCGGCGTGGCGTTGGCGTTCGGCATCATCAACGTGATGTGGTTCGAATCGCGCCGGCCGCAGGAAGCAGGCAAGCATAAGACGCATTGATGCGCCTTCTACCGGCCGCGCGCCGGTGAGCAAAAAATTGGCGCCTCTGAAATTTCGAGGCGCCGATTTTTTTGCTCACGACTCGACCGGATACGGTGCCCACCTGCTCTCACGCCGCCCGAATTACTTCATGAACAGCGCAGGTGTTCGTGTTCCGTCGCGAGAAGAAATCTGCACGGTCCTGCCGGTTGCGTTGCGAATGCACACGCCGATCTGCGACGATCCCGCAGCGACTTGCGATGCAACATACGGTGTGATGTCGTTGTTGCGCGGCTGCAGCGCGTTGTCCAGGTAGATGCCGCCGATTCGCTGGTGCGTGTTGCAGGCCGCTGCCGTTGGCAGGTTCGCGGTGTCGTCCCAGTTCGTGGAGGCAGCGTAGATATCCAGCATCACCGCACTCGTATCCGTGACATTCTGCGCAAGGGTCTGTAAATACGAGTTGGTATAAGGATAGTCCTTCAGGTTTGCAGGCGTTGGGAATTTAATCAACACCATACTTCCCGCGTCCGAAATCATCGTGCTGCCGCTCGCGTGCGCAACGCCGCCGCTGTCCATCCATGCATCGGCGCTAGCCTTCGAGTAGTACGTCGGGATGTTATTGCTGCACGCATTATCCGCATTGGAACAATTGTCGACGGCATACTGCAGAGAATCGGTCTTCCATGCGTTGATGAAGTCGGCATGCGCGGTATATAGGCTTCCCCATTGCGGCACCCACGTGCCATTCACGAGAATCGGGTCCATCGACAGTTGCGCGGTGGAAAGGTCAGGATCCTGACCCAGGTCGTACGCAACGTTGAGTTGCAATTCCGGAATCTTGACGGGATAAGCAGCCGGACATTTCCCGTCGGACTGCCGGTAGGCCATATTCATGATGTGGCTGGCCATGTTCGGCACCAGGGTCCGTCCGTCCCAACAATCCGGAAAATGGACCGAGATATCGAGTTGCGCGTATGTGCCGCTACTGTCCGTTACGACCGGGCAACGGGTCGGCGCGATTTGCGTGTAGGAACCGCCGCGGCACAGATAGTTGATCTGCGGCTTGGGCGACGACGAGTGGTGATCGCCCGCCAGCATTTCCAGCCCCGCTGGAATCGTCTGCAGTGCAACCACCGGTTGATCGTTCTTATAGTAGGTCTTCTGATAGCCCGGCACGACAATTCCCGACGCGCGGTTTAACTGGGGAACCCAGTACGATGAAAGATCCGCCGCTGCGTTGCAGGTGGTGACCTTATTGTCATTCAGGGAGTAGTACGTACTGTACGCATCGGCACCTGTGTTACCGAAAAAGTCGTGCACCATAGCCCTGCCGGGCTGACCTGGATAGATGATTGCGTCGTCCGGCAGCGTATGCGAATACGCGCATTGGACACTGAACTGGCCGGCGTAGGCGGAGCCAACCGGTAGAAGAAAGATGAGACAGATCGCAAAACGCATTGACATGAGCCACTCCTGAGCACGAACGAAACACCCTGCCGGCATGACAAGGCATCCGAATCTCATTAGTTAGCTTACCCAATTGTTTTGAAAAATGACTGTCTCTGCGCTACTGCGTCGCACCGCCATGCATTCGTATCTGGCGTGGGCAGAAAATAAAGCCCCCGGAATTTCCCCGGAGGCCTTTCGAATCTCGCAGCTCGCGAACCGCTCAGTAGACCAAAGTCTGCGCGGCTCGAAGCGTCGAAAAGATTACGCGGGCTGCGGCGCCGCACCAGCGCCCGTAACCGGCGACAAACGCACCGCCAGCTTTTCAGCGTAGCGCTGCGCCGCGTCGCCGACAACGATATGGAACGTGTCCGCCGAGACCCATGCCGTATCGAGCGTCGCCAGACGTTGCCGATCGACCGCCGACGGATCGCGCACAACCACTCGCAGACGCGTTGCCGCCACCGCATCCAGCGACACGATGTTGCCTGCGCCGCCGAATACGGCAAGCCAGCGCAGTGGTTCAGGATCGAGCGGACCGTCTTGAGCTTGATCACCCGCTGCTGCGGCCGGCGCGGCCGCAGCAGCAGGAACAGCAGCCATCGGCTTCACTGTATCGCCGCCACCTTGCGCGATCACCGTGCGGATTTCGTCCGCGATGATATCCGCCTCCGGCCCGATGATCACCTGCACGTTGGTCGAACCGCGCTTGAGCACACCGCGCGCACCAATCGTCTTCAGTTCGCTTTCGGAGACCTTGTTCGAATCGACCACCGACAGACGCAAACGCGTCGTGCACGCATCCACCACCGACAGATTCGACGCGCCGCCCAGTGCGGCGATATAACGCTGCGCACGCGGCACAGCTGCGCTGGCGACCGGCGAAACAAAACCGCCCGCGGTGAACGAATCGACCTGTTCGTCGGCTGCGGCGGGTTCGCGGCCCGGCGTCGCCATGTTGAATTTGCGGATGAAGAAGCGGAACAGGCCGTAGTACACCACCATATAGACGAGACCGATCGGGATCGCCCACCAGCCCCTCGTCGACAGGCCATAGTTCAGCACGTAGTCGATTGCGCCGGCGGAGAATGTGAAGCCGAGGTGAATGCCGAGCGCGGAACAGATCGCGAGCGAAAGGCCCGTCAACAACGCGTGGATCACATACAGCACCGGTGCGAGGAACATGAAGCTGAATTCGATCGGCTCGGTCACGCCCGTCAGGAACGACGTCAGCGCCATCGAGAACAGCAGGCCGCCGACCACCGCGCGGCGTTCCTTCGGCGCTTCGTGGAACATCGCGAGACAGGCAGCCGGCAGGCCGAACATCATGACCGGGAAGAAGCCTGTCATGAAGGTGCCCGCAGTCGGGTCGCCCGCAAAGAAGCGATGCAGGTCGCCCGTCACGGCAGCGCCGCCCGGCGGCGTGAACGTGCCGAACACAAACCACGTCAGCGAATTGAGGATGTGATGCAAACCCGTGACGAGCAGCAAACGGTTCAGCACGCCGAACACGAACGCGCCGAGCGCACCGGCGGTGGTCAGCCAGTGGCCGGCCGTATCGATCACGGCCTGCACCGGTTGCCACACATAGCCGAACACGATGCCGAGCGCGAGGCAGACCACCCCCGTGACAATCGGCACGAAGCGTTTCCCTCCGAAGAACGCGAGGTAGTCGGGCAGCTTGATGTCCTTGTATTTGTTGTACAGCAAGCCCGCGACGATACCCGCCACGATCCCGGACAACACGCCCATGTTGAGCTTGTCGTTGATGTCCTTCATCACCGCGACTTCGACCAGATAACCGATCGCGCCCGCGAGACCCGCCACGCCGTTGTTGTCTTTCGCGAAGCCGACTGCCACGCCGATCGCGAAGAGAAGCGGCAGGTTGTCGAAGATCGCGCCGCCGGCGTCGGCGATCATCTTGATGTTGAAAACATCGGGTTGGCCGAGTCGCAGCAGCAGGCCGGCAACCGGCAGCACCGCGATCGGCAGCATCAGCGCGCGTCCCAGCCGCTGAATCTTCAGAAACGGATTCCCATCCATTGATACCTCCAATCCTTGTCTCTTTGTTGAACGTCGTTATCGAACGTCGTTATCGAACGTTGTTGTCGAGTCTTGTAGCTCCGGTTGATGACCGGGCGAAGCTGGCTGCGGACCGTGTGGAGTTCAGTCCAAAAGCCAGGTTTCGCGGCTTACTGCTCTTACCGCCTGCGCCGATTCGAGCGCCAGGGCATCCTGGGCGCGTTGACGGCACAGTTGATAATCGAGGTTGCGCACCCTCGCCTTGATGCCCGGCACCGAGACCGGATCCACCGAAAGCTCGGTCACGCCGAGGCCGACGAGCAGCGGCATGGCGAGCGGATCGCCCGCCAGCGCGCCGCACACACCGACCCATTTGCCGTGCTTGCCGGCACCTTGCACCGTGGCCGCGATCAGGCGCAGCACCGCCGGATGCAAACCGTCCGCCTGCGCGGCGAGGTCGGCCTGGCAACGGTCCATCGCGAGCGTGTATTGCGTCAGATCGTTAGTGCCGATCGAGAGGAAATCCGCGTGTTGCGCCAGTTGATCGGCAAGCAGCGCCGCCGATGGCACTTCGATCATCACGCCGACTTCGATCGGCTCCGTGCGGCCCGACTCGCGCGCGAATTCGTCGATACGCTTGCGGATGCGGATCAATTCGCCGACATCGGTCACCATCGGCAGCAGAATGCGCACGGCACCGAGCGGACGCACCGCGAGCAGACCGCGCAACTGATCGTCGAGCAGATCCGGGCGCACTTGCGCGAGGCGGATGCCGCGCAAGCCGAGCGCGGGATTCGGTTCGGGCGGCAGCGTCAGATAATCCACTTCCTTGTCCGCGCCGACATCCAGCGTGCGGATGATCGCGGTGCGGCCGCTCAACGCGTCGACGATTGCCTGGTAGCTCTGACGATGTTCGTCCGTGGTCGGCGCGGCGGCGCGGTGAATAAACAGCAGTTCGGTGCGCAGCAGGCCAACGGAATCGGCGCCGTTTTCGACGGCGGTTTTCGCGTCGTCGAGCGTGGCGATGTTCGCGGCCACTTCGATTGCGCGGCCGTCGGACGTGACGGCCGCCTGCTGCGAGGTGCGGCGATTGGCTTCGCGCACACCGGCAAGACGCGTGCGCTCCAGACGTGCGCGTTCGACGTCGAGCTCGGTCGGTGCGAATTCGAGGCGGCCGTTGGTGGCGTTCACCACCACTTGCGTGCCTTCAGGGATTGCATGCAGCGCGTCGCCGACTGCCACCAGCGCGGGAATGCCCGCCTGACGCGCGAGAATCGCCGCGTGCGAGGTCGCGCCGCCACGCGCCATCACCAACGCGGTAACGCGCGAGCGATCCAGCGTTGAAAGATCGGACGGCGTGAACTCTTCCGCTGCAAGCACCGCTTCTTCCGGCAACGCGCGCGGCGCGGCGTTCGTATAACCGAGCGAGCGCAGCACGCGCTTTTCGATGTCGCGCAGATCGGCGGCACGTTCCGCGAGCAACGCGTCTTCGATTTTCGCAAGGATGGCGATCTGCGCACGGATCGCTTCACGCCATGCAAAGCCGGCGCTCTTGCCGAGGCTGATCAGATCGCGCGCGGCGTCGAGCAGCGTGGGATCTTCGAGCAGCACGCGGTGCACCGCGAAAATGCCCGCTTCGCCGACCGCGCCGCGTTGCGATGCGTCACGCACGGTCGTGCCGAGGTCCGCATCGACGGTGGCAATCGCCTTGTCGAGCAACCGGCTCTCCGCAGCCGACGTGCCGGCCGCCTTCTCCGGCGGATCGATGTCCGCGTCGTCCCAGCGCACCAGCTTGCCGACCGCGACGCCCGGCGCGGCGCAGACGCCGGCAAGCGTATTCGGGGCGAGCGCTTCGCCTGCCGCATGCCCCACGGCCTGCGGCGCCGGCGAACTTTCACGCGCGGGTTTTTCTTCCGCTTCACCATGTGCTTCACGCGTCAATTCGTGAGCAATGGCTTCGATCGCGGCCCTGGCTTGCGGACCGACGCCGAGCAATTCGACCGTCGCGCCTTCACCTGCGCCGAGTCCCAGCAAACCGACCACGCTTTCGATCGCCGCCTTGCGCCCTTCGTAACGCACTTCCACGCGTGCGTCGAAACCACGCGCCGCTTCACGGGCACGCGCCGCCGGACGTGCATGCAGACCACCTGCATGAACCAGTGTGACTTGCTGACGCGCTTCTTCCGCGACGTTCGTCGCACTTGCCTGACGCGAAGCCTCGGCAGCCGCACCATCGCGCGCGCGCAGCACCAGCAGCGGCGTTTCACCCGCCTTCAGCAGGCCGCCTTGCACGCGCTCGACGATTTCGAACGCATCGGAGTTGGCGATCGCGACCACCGATACGAGGCTCGGCGCGTTCAACGCGACCTGATCCTGGTCGAACTCGATCAGCACCTGACCGGCGCGCACATGGGCGCCTTGCGCGACCATCGGCGCAAAACCCTTGCCGTTCAGGGCGACTGTATCGATACCGATGTGCAGCAGAATCTCGGCGCCTTCGGCAGTAGCCAGCGTCACCGCGTGACCGGTGCGCGCGAGATGCGTGACGGTACCGTCGCAGGGCGCGACGAGCCGTCCCTCGAGCGGATCGATGCCGATGCCGTCACCGAACATACCGCCCGAAAATACAGGGTCGGGCACGTTCGCGAGCGGCACGACCGGACCGGTCATGGGCGCGAGTAAAACGATATGGCCTTCAGAATGGCTCATCAAGCGGGACTCCTCGACACGTCGCATCTGATTTCTCGTCAGTGAGTTTCGGTGACTTTGTTGAGATGGCGCGGCGCATCGGGATTGCGCCCGCGCGCGGCGGCAAGGCCGGCGGCCATCACGTAAAAGGACAGAATGGCGGCGATCGGATCGAGCGCCGCATGAGCGGTGGTAGCGAGTGGTAGCGTGGCTTCCGGCACCTCGGCCGGCGCCGCGAGCAGAACACGGGCGCCGCGTGCCTTCATGTCGCGCGCGAGTTGCAGCAAGCCGGCTTGCTCGGGTCCACGCGGTGCGAAGACCAGCAGAGGGTAGTCGCGGTCGATCAGTTCCATTGGACCGTGGCGCACTTCCGCGCTCGAAAACGCTTCGGCCTGAATGCCGGAGGTTTCCTTCAGTTTCAGCGCGGCTTCCTGCGCGATCGCAAGACCCAGACCACGGCCGATCACGATCATGCGCTCCACGCCGCGCAATTCCTCCACGGCATTCGACCAGTCGAGCTTGCCCGCTGCCCGCAGTGCTTCGGGCAGCGTCTTCAACGCCGCGAGCAGTTCGGCGTCGTTCTGCCAATGCGCGACGAGTTGCGCGGAAATCGACAGCATCGCGATATAGCTCTTCGTAGCCGCGACGCTCAGTTCCGGACCGGCGACGAGCGGCAACTCGAATTCACACGCGTCGGCCAGGGGTGAGCCCGACACGTTCACGGCGGCGACGGTCAACGCGCCCGCTTTGCGCAACGCTTCCATTGTGCCGACGAGGTCCGGGCTCTTGCCCGATTGCGAGAAGGCCAGCGCGAGCTGATCGCGCACCTGCAACGGCGCCTGTTGCAGCGTGGCGACCGACATCGGCAGCGAGGCGACCGGCACGCCGAGGCGGCTCATCGTCAGGCTGGCGAAGTAACTCGCGGCGTGATCGGAGCTGCCGCGCGCGACCGTCAGCGCGACATGACGCGGCTCTTCGGCGAGCTTCGCCGCCAACGCCTCGACGCGCGAGGTATCCGTGAGTTGCGCGGCGACCGTTTCAGCGGATGCCAGCGCCTCTTTAAGCATATTCGACAATTGCTTCTCCTTCGACGTAAGTCGCGCTCAACGCCAGTTCACGATCGAACACGACCACGTCGGCCCATGCGCCGCGCGCGATGCGGCCGCGGTCCTCGATGCCCAGGTAGTCGGCGGCGTAGCGCGACAAACGGTTCGATACATCGGCGATCGGCAAGCCGATCGATACAAGATTGCGCAGCGCCTGATCCATCGTCAGGGTGCTGCCGGCGAGCGTGCCGTCGGCGAGACGCACGCCGCCGAGGCACTTCGTCACATGCTGGCTGCCGAGGCGGTATTCGCCGTCGGGCATGCCGGTGGCCGAGGTGCTGTCCGTGACCACGTAGAGACGCGGAATCGCGCGCAATGCCGCGCGGATCGCACCCGGATGGACGTGCAGCAGATCGGGAATGATTTCCGCAAACTCGGCGTGCGCGAGCGCCGCGCCGACGAGACCGGGATTGCGATGGTGCAGCGGCGACATCGCGTTGAACAGGTGCGTGAAGCCGCAGGCGCCGTGCTTGAGCGCGGCGACGGCGTCGTCGTAGGTGCCGAGCGAATGACCCAGTTGCACACGCACGCCGCGCGCCGCCATCTCGGAGATGATCTCCATGTGGCCGGCAATCTCCGGCGCGAGCGTGACCACGCGAATCGGCGCGATGGACAGATACTTCAGCACTTCGTCCATCACCGCCGAAACCGCTGCGTCCGGTTGCGCGCCGAGCTTGCCGGGATTGATATACGGCCCTTCCAGATGCACGCCGAGCACGCGCGCGCCGCCCGGCGTGCGGATCCGCGCGTTGTGGCCGAGGCCCGCAACGACGCTCATCAGTTCGTCGCGCGGCGCGGTCATGGTGGTGGCGAGCAGGCTCGTCGTGCCGTAACGTGCATGCGTGCGAGTGATGGTTTCGATCGCGTTGTTGCCTTCCATCACGTCGGAACCGCCGCCGCCATGCACGTGCAAATCGATGAAGCCGGGCAGGATGTACGGCGCGTCGTTGGTCGACGGATCGACTCGGTCGCCGGCGAGCGCCGTGATGCGGCCGTTTTCGTATTCGAGCGTGCCGTGAATCCACCCATCGGTGGTGAGTATGTTTCCGGTCAGCATGATTCTCTCTGGTGAGGCGTGATACGGGGCGTGACTGAATGGCGCCTGAGGGCGGCTGCGCACCTTGAGTTGCCGGCTTCGCGCGCTGCCTCGTCGAGCAGATCAGGTGCGCAATTCAGCGACAAAGTCGTAGTAATCGTCGCGGCAATACGTGTCGGTCAACTCGATTGCGCGCTGATCGGCGCTATAGCCGATACGGGTAATGACCAGCAGCGCCGAGCGCGGTTCGATATCCATCAATGCGGCGATCTCGCTCGAAGCGTTGACCGCGCGAAAGTGCTGCAACGCGCGCACGACAGCCGCGCCACGGTGTTCGAGATAGCTGTAAAGCGAATCGCCGATGGCTTGCGGGTCGGGCACGATCGCCGCCGGCAGCGCCGAATGCTCGACCGCCATGACGATGCCGTCCGCGCGCCGCAGCCGCCGCAGACTCGCCACCGCCGCGCCGGGCGACAGCCCGAGATGCACCAGTTCGTCACGGTTGGCGGCGCGGATATCGCGCTCGAGCCATACCGAATCCGGCCGGAAACCGCGCTGCTGCATCTTCTTCGTGAAACCGGTGAGCCGCGAGAGCGGGTCTTCGACGCGCGGCGTGATGAAACTGCCCGCGCCACGCGCGCGCCGGATCAGCCCTTGCTCGACCAGCAACTCGATCGCCTTGCGCGCCGTGATGCGCGACACGCCGATCGCGTCCGAAAGCGTGCGCTCCGAGGGCAGCGCTTCACCCGCCGACCACACGCCGCAATGAATCGCTGTCGCAAGATTGCGCGCGAGCTGCAAATAGAGCGGCGTGACGTTGCGGGCGTCAGGCATCAGTGCGGACCAGCGAGTTTCCATGGGACTCCGGCGGCCGTCGCGAAAAGGTAGGCCTACGAAAAATGAGAGCCCATTATATAACCAACATAATACCAGTCAATCGATTGGTTCCATGTTGGTACGGTAGCGCGCAAAGCCTTGCCGGATAAGGCTCGAAGGGGTATTTGCAAGGGTTGGAGAGAGGTTTTCGGGGCCCAGGATTTACCCGTACTCGTCGCTCGGAAGGCGACCAGGCGGTGCAAACATGCTCCTCACCCTGCCAGAACCAGAGCCGCCATCGATACCTTTTTAGTACCAGTTCAAGCAATCCCTTGCTGGGACGGCTTTTGCAAAGGAGGGCGTTCCAATATAGTGCTGGGTAGCAAGCCACAAAAATTCCCCCGGGGAGCAGCATTTGACCGATTCCGAGGCGCTGCGGCGCGCTCAGGCCGTCCGCCATTTCAACCGCTTCTACGCCCAGCACATTGGCGCACTCCACGAGCATCTGGCAAAGAGCGCGTTCTCACTGACAGAGGTGCGCGTGCTGCACGAACTCCACCGGGGGCGTGCGCAAACCGCCTCGGTGCTCGGGCGCGCTCTCGGCCTCGACAGCGGTTATCTCAGCCGCCTGTTGACCAGCTTCGAACGACGCAATCTGATCACGCGCCGCCCGTCCGAGACGGACGCGCGCCAGTCGCTGATCGCCCTCACGGACAATGGCCACGCTGCCTACGTGCCGCTCGATAACGCGGCGATCGAGGAGGTGTCGATGTTGCTCGCCGGCCTCTCGCCCCTCTCCCAGGATCAGCTGATCGCTGCGATGAAGGTGATCGAGCGGCTGCTCGGAACCGGGCCCACGCACGAACTCGTGATACTGCGCCAGCCGCGCGCAGGCGAATGCGGCTGGCTCGTGCATCGGCAGGCGCAGTGGTTCGCCGCGCAATACGGCTGGGATCAGTCGTTTGAAGGATTGCTCGCGCGAATCGTCGCCGATTACGCGCAACGCAACGATCCGGTACGGGAGATGTGCTGGGTGGCCGATCAGGAAGGCGTGGTGGTCGGCTCGGTATGCGTCGTCGGTGTGTCGACGACGGTGGCGGGCGTGCGGCTTCTATGGGTCGAACCGGACGTGCAGCGTCTGGGCATTGGCACACAGTTGCTAAGCGAATGCACGCGCTTCGCGAAGCGCGCGGGCTACACGAAGCTCACGCTAACTACGGCTGCCTCGCTGGGACAACCGCGGCGTCTGTGCGAGCGCGCCGGCTTCAGGCTTGCCGGCGCGGCGGCTGAGCGCCGTTTCGGCAAGAACCTGACGATCGAGCGATGGGAGCTGGATCTGTAGAAAAGCGTCGCGGCTTAGAACGAAGGCACCACCGAACCCTTGAACTGCGTCTTGATGAATTGGCGCACGTCTTCCGACTGATAAGCGGCAACCAGCTTCCTGACCCACGGCTTGTCCTTGTCCTGCGTGCGCACGGCAATCAGGTTCGCGTACGGGCTATGCACGTCTTCGAGCGCGATCGCGTCTTTGGTCGGCTGCAGGCCGGCGGCCAACGCGAAGTTCGTGTTGATCGCGGCGGCGTCCACGTCCGACAGCGAGCGCGGCAATTGTGCGGCGTCGAGTTCGACCAGCTTGATCTTCTTCGGATTCTCGGCGACGTCGAGCGGCGTCGCGTTGTTGCCGTTCGTGCCGGCGCCGGCCTTCAGCTTGATCACGCCTTGCGTTTGCAGCAACAGCAGCGCGCGGTTTTCGTTCGACGGATCGTTCGGCACCGCGACCTTCGCGCCTTGCGGCAGATCCTTCAGCGACTTCAGCTTCTTCGAGTAGATGCCGAGCGGCGAAATGTACGTGAGGCCGACGTTGACGATCTTGTAGCCGCGCTGCTTGATCTGGCTGTCGAGGTACGGCTGATGCTGGAAGCTGTTGGCGTCGAGATCGCCCGCGTCGAGCGCGGCATTCGGCTGCACGTAGTCGTTGAATTCGACGACCTTCACGTTCAGGCCTTCGCGCTTCGCCACTTTCGTGACGACTTCCCAGATTTGCGCATCCGGGCCGCCGATGGTGCCGACCTTGATCACTTTGTCGTCGGCGTGCGCACCGAAGCTGGTGACGATCGCCGCGCCGGCGATGACTGCCGAGAGGGCTTTGAGGATGTTTCTGCGCTGCATGTGATTCTCGCTGTTTCTAATCGAAGGCTTTGTCGACGGCTTTATCGACAAGTCATCGATTTCTGATCGATGTCAGATTCGGGTGGAAGTGGGCGGCAAACATTGTTTTTGGCAATGCGTCGCCAACTGGACCGCAAATGGTCTCATACGCCCGGCGAGATGGGAAATACGACGATTGCATATGGTTATGCGCGTGGAACCGGGCGGGACCGCGTGCGCGCAGGAGCGGTACGCGGTGCGCAGTGGTCCTCCGCAGTGGTCCGCAGTGGTCAGAACGCGGTCCAGTCGTCGTCGGGCTGGGTGGCCTTGGCGGCCTCGGCCGCTGCGCGCGGCACGGCGGCCGGCTTCGCGCTCGCGACGGGCGTGGCCGAGGCCGGCGCAGAGACCGAAGCCGACGCGCCGGATGCCCTTGCTGACGCCGACAGCTTAGGCTCCGCGCGCGCCAATGCCGGCGCGGATTGCGATCCCGCGCCGATGTCGCGCGCTGCCGTCGCCTGAGTCACCGTCGCCTGGGTCACCGTCGCCGTCACTCTGCGCGCCGCCACCACAGCCGAACCCCGCGAGGCATCTTCCGCACCATTCACGCGAAACGCGTTCACCGCTTCACGCAGACGCCCCGCCTGATCCTGCAACGAAGCCGCCGCGGCCGCCGCCTGCTCGACGAGTGCTGCGTTTTGCTGCGTGACTTCGTCCATCTGCGTGACGGCGCGGCCAACCTGCGAAATGCCGCTGCTTTGTTCTTCGGATGCCGCAGCGATCTCGCCCATGATGTCGGTCACGCGCTGCACGGCTTGCAGAATCTCGCCCATCGTCGTGCCGGCCTGCTGCACGAGAGTCGAGCCGTTGTGCACGCGCTCCACCGACGCGCTGATCAACTGCTTGATCTCCTTGGCCGCCGTTCCCGAGCGCTGCGCGAGGCTGCGCACCTCGCCCGCGACGACGGCAAAACCGCGCCCCTGCTCACCGGCACGCGCAGCTTCGACGGCCGCGTTCAACGCAAGAATGTTGGTCTGAAAAGCAATGCCTTCGATCACGCCGATGATCTCCGCAATCTGCCGCGAGCTGTCATTGATCTCGCCCATCGTGCCGATCACGCGACTCACCACGTCGTTGCCGCGCGTCGCGATTTCGGACGCGTTATGCGCGAGTCCGCTCGCCTGCCGCGCGTTGTCGGCGTTCTGCTTGACCGTTGCGGTGAGCTCTTCCATGCTCGCCGCCGTTTCCTGCAGCGAAGCGGCCTGCTGCTCGGTGCGCTGTGACAGATCGCTGTTGCCCGCCGCAATCTGCTGCGTAGCCGACGCGATGGACTCCGCCGAGCGACGAATCTCACCGATGGTCCGCTGCAGCCGGTTCTGCATATCGTTCATGGCCGCCATCATGCTGGTCTTGTCGTGCGGACGAACGTCGACCACTTGGGTCAGATCGCCTTGCGCAATACTCGCCGCGAGCCGCGCCGCCTGGCCGGGCTCGCCGCCGAGACTCGCGCGCACGTTGCGGATGATCAGCAGCATCGCCAGCGAGATGATCGCGCCAATGACCAGCACGACGGCAAGGTGCCCAAGCAGCGTTTCGTAGTAGACGGTGTCGATGTCCTTGATGAACACGCCGCTCGTGATGTTCCAGTCCCACGGCGCGAAGTGCACCACGTAGCTGAGTTTCGGCACTGCCGTTTCGCTGTGCGGCAGGCGTCCGCGATACTGCGCGAAGCCGCGCCCGCTCGCCTTGGCCGCGTCGACGATCGCCACGTACAGGAGCTTGCCGTCCGGATCCTTGAAGTCGCCAACCGCCTTGCCGGTCATTTGTGGCAGCGTGGGATGCATCAGCACGACCGGCTTCGAATCCATCACGAACAGATAGCCGGATTCGCCGTAACGCATGGCCGCGAGACGGGCGAGCGCTTCGCGCTGTACATCGGCCTCGCTCATTCTGCCGCTTTGCGAAAGCGCGTAATAGCCGCTCACGATACCTTGCGCCGCATCGACCAGATTCACCATGCCGGCCTTGCGCTCGGCCAGCATCGTGCTGCGCGTTTCGACCGCGCTCCACAGCCCGACACCCAGCAGGCCCAGCCAGACGAGCGCGAGCGACAGCCATAGTTTGCGATTCAAACTCATCCTGCTCATTGTTATGGTCTCTCTCGTGTGAGTCATATTCCGTTCGCGGTCGCAAGCACGCGTTGCGCGTTGCGCGTTGCGCGCAAACGATTGCTAGAGATATAACGGCACCACGGACGGCCGACTTGAGAGATGTTGTAAGGAAACCGTCGGCATGGCCCGGCGGCGTGCGGCAGGTTAATCATGCGCAATGAATCATGCTCTGACCGATAATCCAAGGCTCCGCCGCACGTTCTGGCGGCTCATTTCACTGCTCGAGAGAACAGCATGTACGTCATCGACCTCATCTACACCGCATCGCTCGATCGTATCGACGACGCACTGGAAGCGCATCGCGCGTTTCTGGCGCGACAGTTTGAAGCAGGCGTGTTCGTCGCCGCAGGACCGAAAGTGCCGCGCGACGGCGGCATCATTCTGGCAGTGCGGGTCGAGCGCGATAAGCTGGATGAGATTCTCGCCAGCGATCCGTTCGCGCAGCAAAACCTTGCGCGCTACGAGGTGACGGAATTCAAGACGACGCGGCTTGCGGCGGGATTCAATCTGCCGATTCCGGCTTGAGCGTGGTAAAGCGACGGACGTTGAAAGCGGACGCGTGATGTGACACGGCCCGCAAGGATCGGTGCATCAGTCGAGCAGCAGCTTGATATCGTGGACCCACGGCGTTGCGCCCTGGCCGTCGCGTGCGAAAAGACGCAGCTTGCCGTCCGTGTCGAACACGTAGCTCGCTGCCGTGTGGTCCATTGTGTAGCTGTCAGGTGTCTTGCCCGGCACCTTCGCGTAATAGACGCGGAAGTCTTTCGTGATCCTGGTGAGTTGCGCCTGATCGGCCGGACGCAAACCGACGAACGTCGGATTGAACGCCGGTACGTATTGCGCGAGCAAGGCCGGCGTATCACGCTCGGGGTCGACGGTGACGAACAGCACCTGCACGCGCTTCGCGTCTTCCGGGCCGAGTTGCTGCAACGCTTGTGAGAGCTCGGCCATCGTGGTCGGACAAACATCCGGGCAATGCGTGTAGCCGAAGAACAGCACCACCACCTTGCCTTTGTAGTCCGCCATTGTGCGGATGTGACCGGACGTGTCGGGCAACGAGAAGTTGCTCGCGAATTGCGTATTGCCAGTGATGTCGAGATTCTGGAACGCCGGCGGCTGCTTGCCGCAGCCCGCCACCAGCAAAGCGCCGCCGAGCGCGCAGGCCATCACAGCAGCACGCGCCGTACGCGCGAAGCGGTTTTTGAGCATGATATTACGCGCCGATCAGGACGCGCGCATAGTGGTCGATCAGCAGCGCCGCAAACAGCAGCGAGAGATAGACGATCGAATAGCGGAAAGTTTTGCGCGCCAGATCGTCCGAGTACTCCCGATAGATCTTCCACGCATAAGCAAGGAACACGGCGCCCAGCAGCACCGCCGCCGCGAGGTAGACCACGCCGCTCATGCCGGAGATGAAGGGCATCATGGTGACCGCGAACAGGATTACCGTGTACAGCAGAATATGCAGGCGCGTGTACTTCTCGCCGTGCGTGTTCGGCAGCATCGGCAGGCCGGCGTTTTCGTAGTCTTTGCGGCGATACAGCGCGAGCGCCCAGAAATGCGGCGGCGTCCACACGAAGATGATCAGCACCAGAATCCAGGCGTCGCCCGGCACATGGCCGGTGACCGCCGCCCAGCCGAGCGCCGGCGGCATGGCGCCCGAGGCGCCGCCGATCACGATGTTCTGCGGCGTGGCAGGCTTGAGCAGCAGCGTATAGATGACCGCATAGCCGACGAACGTGGCCAGTGTGAGCCACATGGTGAGCGGATTGGCGAACGTGTAGAGCGTCCACATGCCGAGGCCGCCGAGCACGGCCGAGAACAGCAGAATCTGTGCGGTGGTGATTTCGCCGCGCGCGGATGGACGCCACGAGGTGCGGCGCATCTTCGCGTCGATTTTCTGTTCGACGAGGCAATTGATGGCGAACGCCGCGCCGGCCAGCAACCAGATGCCGACCGTGCCGCCGATCAGCGGAGTCCAAGGCACCATGCCGGGCGTTGACAGGAACATGCCGATGACGGCGCAGAACACGGCGAGTTGCGTGACGCGCGGCTTCGTCAGGGCGATGTACTGGGAGACCCGGCTACCGGGCGTTTGGGAAAGTGTTGTGCTGTCCATGTGGAGTCACGCTGGCGCGGCATCGCGCGCAGGGAACACGGCGCGGCCGGGACGGCTATAAGCGATCCGAAAGTTTAACATAACGAGCAGAAGCAGCAGGATCGCGGCCCCACCGTTATGCGCCACCGCAATGGGCAACGGCCATTGCAGAACGATGTTCGACAGGCCTGTGATGAACTGGATCAGCACCACCAGCAGCACGCCGTTGGCCGGCCGCCGCAGCGACTCGAAGCGGCGCAGCTTCAGCGCCAGCCACACCAGATAAGCGACCACGACGATAGCGAACGTGCGGTGCGTCCAGTGAATCGCCACCAGCGCGTCCTGGGTGATCACGTCGCCGTCGCCGGTCATGCCGAGCGCGCGCCACAGGTGGAAGCCGTGTGCGAAGTCCATCGGCGGAATCCATTGGCCATTGCAGGTCGGGAAATCGGTGCATGCGAGCACCGCGTAGTTCGTGCTGACCCAGCCGCCCAGCGCAATTTGCGCGATCAGCAGCACCAGACCCGCGAGCGCGGCTGCGCGCCAGCGCGCGGCTTCGGGCTCGTATGCAGGCAACGGTGTCTGCCGCGCGGCCAGCCAGCCGAGCGTGCCCAACAGCGCGAGGCCGAGCAGCAAGTGCGTCGTCACGATGACTGGTTGCAACTTCATCGTCACGGTCCAGGCGCCGAACGCGCCTTGCACCAGAATCAGCAGCAACAGCGAGGTCGGCCACCACGGCGACACATGCAGTGGACGCCGCTTCACGCGCGCCGTCCAGGCGATGACGGTCTGCGCGATGATCAGCACACCGATCGCCATTGCGAAGTAACGGTGGATCATTTCGATCCAGGCCTTCGTCATGCTGACCGGTCCGGTCGGCATGGCCTGATGCGCGGCCGTGATCGCCGCGTGCGCGATGAACGGCGACGAAGTGCCGTAACAGCCTGGCCAGTCCGGACAGCCGAGCCCCGAATCGGTGAGCCGCGTGAAGCCGCCGAACATCACCAGATCGAGCGTGAGGAAGGTGGTGAGCCAGACCAGCTTGCGGAATTTGTTGTCGTCGGCCTTGACCCACACGTAGGACAACGGCAACAACGCGATACACAAGCCGATCAGGGCCAGTTGCAGTACGAACATCTCTCTTACCTAGGTTGCGGTATCAGCCGATACTCGACCATTTGAGCAGCTTGGTCACGTCGCCCTTGATCTTGCTGGGGTTCGGATCTTTCGGAAAACGCATCATCAGATTGCCGTTCGGATCGACCATGTAGATGTGGTCGGTGATTTTCGTGCCGTTCTCCGTAGGCAGCCACGCCGACACCTGCGCCGGATCG
This sequence comes from Paraburkholderia sp. USG1, assembly GCF_031570135.1. Lineage (NCBI taxonomy): Bacteria > Pseudomonadati > Pseudomonadota > Betaproteobacteria > Burkholderiales > Burkholderiaceae > Paraburkholderia > Paraburkholderia sp. USG1. Next base: position 17,136 of record NZ_JAMWXW010000029.1, read on the forward strand.
GCGATCATCATGTTGGTGTCGGGATAGGCCTTTTGTATCACGTCTGCCACGTTGCCTGCATCGGTGCGTAACCACACTTCCACGACGCGCTCGCGTTCCGGGCCCTGAGCTGCGCGGATTTGTCGCATGAAGTAGAGCTTGGTGACGCATGCCTTGTCGCAGGTGCTGTTGTCTACCGAGATCAACAACCAGCGGCCGCGCAGCGTGGCGAACTTGACGGGCTTGCCGTCTTCGCCCGTGACCGCGAGCGAATCGGGAATCGGGCGTTGCGGTTCGACCAGGGTGCCGTAGCTCGTGCTACCGCCTGTCGGCTTGATCACGTAGTACGTGAAATACGACACGGCGATCGGCGCGGCGCAGATGATCGCGAGCAGCAGCAGAATCCATCGGCCGCGCTCCCACGAGCCTTTGCCGTTGGGTTGGCCGGGCATGACTTTGGGTGCTGCGGGTTTGCCGGCTTGCGGCGAACGGGGAGATTGCGTCGACACTTCTGGACCTCTTTCAGTGATTGCGCGGCTTCGCGGCCCAGCTCTGGCCGCGAAGCCGCATGTGCTGCGTTATACGCCCTGCGCGTGCTCTTTCTTCGCGGCGCGGCGTGCGGCATACAGGCCGAAGACCAGCGCCGCGGCCGCCATGCCCCACCACTGGAACATGTAGCCATAGTTACGCTCGACACCGTTGGTGGGTGCGGGCCAGTCGCGCACCAGTTTGTCGCCGTCGTCGCTCAATTGCTGAATCACGAAAGATTGCAACGGAAAGCCGGTTTCCGAGGCGTATGCGGCAGTATCCAGATTCTGGCGGATCAGTTGATGCTCGGCTGAACCGCCCTGCCCCAACTCGAAGGCGCGCGACGCGTCCGCCCGTGCAATGCCCTCGATCTCGATTTCGCCTTGCGGCGTTGTGTACGGCGCGATGGTCTCGCGATTGTTCATGTTGCGCGGCAGCCAGCCGCGATTGACCAGCACGTAGCCGCCGTCGGCCAGTTTAAAAGGCATCACGACGTAAAAGCCCGGCTGGTCGTTATACGGGCGATTATCGAGGTAGACGACTTTATCCGCGACGAAACTGCCGCGCGCCTTCACGCGATGAAACTCGATGTCCTTCAGTTCGACCGGCGCGGCGCTCACCGGCTGCGCGGGCGCGTTCTCGAACTGCGTGATGTGCGCTTCGAGCGCTTCCTTCTGATGCGCGCGGTCGCGCTGCCAGAAACCCAGCCGCACCGTCACGACGATCACCAGCAGAATCAACAGCGCGGGCACGAGGCGAATCTTCATCGGGCACGCTCCGGGGCCACTCGTGGCGTTACGGGGGACGTGCGGCAAACGCCGGCGCGCGGTGCGATAATAAACGTCTTGCCTCTGCGCTTCCTGATTACAGCTGGTTCCATGCACATTCTCGTTCCCATCGCCTTCGTCCTGATCATCGCCAGCATGGTGTCGGCGCTGTACTTCATGATGCATGACAAGGGCAAAACCAAGCGGATGGTCTGGTCGCTCGCCACGCGGGTGGGCCTGTCGATCTCGCTGTTCCTGTTCATCCTGTTCGCTCACTGGATGGGCTGGATTCAGTCGACCGGTATTCCCTACGGGCGCTGAGCCCGGCGGAACCCTCTCCACGCCGCCAAACAAAACGCCGCCCTGACAGGGTCGAGGGCGGCGCTGCATAAGTCTTGCATACTGCTCGTGCGCCGCGTCCCGAAGGACGTTGCGCGATTGGCCTGCACATTCTCCGGGTTGCCGGTCGGCGCAGGCCAGACTGCGTTACAGCCAGTACACGACGACGTACAGCCCGAGCCACACGACGTCCACAAAGTGCCAATACCAGGCCGCGCCTTCGAATGCGAAGTGATGGTCCGCCGTGAAGTGACCGCGGATCATGCGCACCAGCACGACTGCCAGCATCGTGCCGCCGAGGAACACGTGGAAGCCGTGAAAGCCCGTCAACAGGAAGAACGTCGAACCATACACGCCCGACGACAGCGTCAGATTCAGTTCGTTATAGGCGTGGAAGTATTCAAAGCCTTGCAGGAACAGGAAGCAAACGCCGAGCACGAGCGTTGCGGCCAACCAGATGATCGCCTTCTTGCGATGATTCTCACGCAGCGCGTGGTGCGATACCGTCAGCGTCGCGCCCGAGGAAAGCAGCAGCGCGGTGTTGATGGTCGGCACCGGCCACGGTTGCATCGACTTGAAGGTCGAGACCAGCGCTGCCGGACCGTTGTTCGGCCACACTGCCGAGAAGTCCGGCCAGATCAGTTTGTAATCCAGGCTGCCCAATTGATGCAGCGCGATTTCACGCGCATAGAACAGCGCGCCGAAGAACGCACCGAAGAACATCACTTCGGAGAAGATAAACCAGCTCATGCTCCAACGGTACGACTTGTCGACGTTCTTGCCGTACATGCCGCCTTCCGACTCGGCGATCGCGTCGCCGAACCAGTGCCACAACGTAAAGAGCAGCCACAACAAACCGGCGACAACGCCGATCGGCGCCCAGTCATGTTCGTTGATCCAGGCCGCAAGCGATCCGAGCATGACCAGCAACCCAGCAGCGGCGCTGATCGGATGCCGCGACGGATGCGGTACGAAATAGTACGGGCTCTCGTTTTGACCGCTCATTCTTGATTCTCCACTTCAGTCCAGTTGTTCCGGAATCTCCGGCTGTATCTTCGGCGGCGCGTCGATACCGCACCGCTTCTCTCTAATTCCTGGGCGCTGCTTCGCCCGATTCTACGTGTGCGCGAGGTGATTCAGCCTACTACGGCTCGTACGATCAGAATCAGCACCACGATAAAAATTGCCGCGCAGATCAACGCTGCCGCGATCACGTGCAACGGGTTCAGTTGCGTGGCGTCCGCCTCCAGATCGCGGCGCCTGCGCACCCCGAAAAACGACCAGAACACCGCGCGCATGGACTGGCCAAAACTGCTTCTGCGCGGGCTGCCGCCGTTGTCACTCATCTTGTTTCGTCTTCCTTCGTCTGCGGCGCGAGCCGTCAGGCGGGATTGGCGGCGGTAGCCGCCGTGTTTGCCGTGGGCGCCGCGCTTCCGGCTGTCGCCGCCACTGGCGTATTCAATTCAAAAAACGTGTACGACAACGTGATCGTTTTCACGTCCTTCGGCAGCTTCGGATCCACCACGAACACCACCGGCATCCGCTTCGTCTGATTCGCCGTCAAGGTCTGCTGCGTAAAGCAAAAACACTCGATCTTCCTGAAGTACTCGGTTGCCTGCTTCGGCGCGTAGCTCGGAATGGCTTGCGCCTGAATCGTGCGCGCCTGTTCGTTGCTCACCTCGTACATCACCGTCGTCACTTCGCCCGGATGCACGTCGAGACTGCGCTGCTCCGGCTTGAACCCCAACGGGCCGCGCGCGTTCGCATCGAATTCGATCGAAATCGTGCGGCTCATGTCGACCTGCGTGTTCTTCGCCTCGCGCGCCGTAGCATCACGCTGCACAAGGTTGTTGATGCCCGTGATCTGGCAGATCGCGCGGTACATCGGCACCAGAGCGAAGCCGAAGCCAAACATCATCAAGGCGACGATGAACAGCTTGATCAGCATCGAACGGTTAAAAGAACGGTCGGCCTGAGCCGGTGGTTGCGTCGCCATCTCAATCCTCAACAAACCTGCAAACAGACTTGAACCGCCCCGTCAGGAGAACCACTTCTGATGAATGATGACGCTCGCGAAAAAGACCGCGGCGATCACGAACATCACGAAACCGATCCGCCGGTTGCCCGCGCGAATCTGCTCGGGCGTACGTCTTTCTTGAGGATTGCGCGCCATGCTCGACTTTCTGAATACGTTTCGTGACTACGGGTGCCGCCACCACTTTCGTGGCTGCCGACTCCGGCGGCGAACTGCTGCGCCACCTGAGCCGGCACCCCCACCGTACGCCAATTACTCGACGGTCGGCGGGTTTTCGAACGTGTGGAACGGAGCCGGGCTCGGCACGGTCCATTCGAGGCCCGTTGCGCCGTCCCACGGCTTGTCGCCAGCCTTTTCGAGTTCGCCGCCGCCACGGTAGGCCGGCAGTGCAACCGCGAACAGGAAGTAGACCTGCGCCAGACCGAAGCCGAATGCGCCGATCGTGATGACCTGGTTCCAGTCCGTGAATTGTGCCGGGTAGTCAGCGTAACGACGCGGCATACCTGCGAGGCCAACGAAGTGCATGGGCAGGAACGCGAGGTTGAAGAAGAACATCGAGGCCCAGAAGTGAATCTTGCCGCGCGTTTCGTTGTACATCCAGCCGGTCCACTTCGGCGCCCAGTAATACCAGCCGGCGAACAGCGCGAAGAGCGAGCCCGCCACCAGCACATAGTGGAAGTGCGCCACCACGAAATAAGTACCGTGATACTGGATGTCGAGCGGCGCCATAGCCAGCATCAGACCGGACAGGCCGCCGAACGTGAACACCAGCAGGAAGCCGACCGCGAACAGCATAGGCGTTTCGAAGCTCAGCGAACCGCGCCACATCGTCGCGACCCAGTTGAACACCTTCACGCCCGTCGGCACGGCGATCAGCATGGTGGCGTACATGAAGAACAGTTGGCCCGTCACCGGCATGCCGGTGGCGAACATATGGTGAGCCCAGACCATGAACGACAGAATCGCGATCGACGAGGTTGCGTACACCATCGAGCTATAGCCGAACAGCGGCTTGCGCGCGAACGCCGGAATCACCTGCGAGACGATCCCGAACGCCGGCAAGATCATGATGTACACCTCGGGGTGCCCGAAGAACCAGAAGATGTGCTGGTACATGACCGGGTCGCCGCCGCCTGCCGCGTTGAAGAACGACGTGCCGAAGTGACGGTCGAACAGCACCATGGTGATCGCGCCTGCCAGAACCGGCATCACGGCGATCAGCAGGTACGCGGTGATCAGCCACGTCCAGACGAACATCGGCATCTTCATCAGCGTGAGGCCGGGTGCGCGCATGTTCAGAATCGTCACGACGATGTTGATCCCGCCCATGATCGACGAAGCGCCCATCAGGTGGACCGCGAAAATCGCGAAGTCCATGCCCGGGCCCATTTGCGTGGACAGCGGCGCGTAGAGCGTCCAGCCCGCGGCGGTCGCGCCGCCCGGTGCGAAGAACGAACCGACCAGCAGAACAGCCGCCACCGGCAGAAGCCAGAAACTGAAGTTGTTCATGCGGGCGAAAGCCATGTCCGATGCGCCGATCTGCAGCGGCACCATCCAGTTCGCGAAGCCGACGAAAGCCGGCATGATCGCGCCGAACACCATAATCAGGCCGTGCATGGTGGTCAACTGGTTGAAGAACTCGGGACGCATGATCTGCAAGCCCGGCTCGAACAGTTCGGCACGGATCATCAGCGCCATCACGCCCCCGGAGAGGAACATGGTGAACGAGAAGATCAGGTACAGCGTACCGATGTCCTTGTGATTGGTTGCGAACAGCCAACGGCGCCAGCCATGCGGCGTTTCGTGGGCATGGTCGCCGTGCACGTGCTCGTGGCCCGCGACTACATCGTGTCCGATGCTAGACATGACAATCTCCTAAAGCGAATACTGCGGTGCTGACCATGAACACGTCAGGCAGCCGGGCTGATCTGAACACGCCGGGCTTCTTTCGCGTCACTGCCGCCCGTGATCGTTTCCGGCTTCTTCAAAATAATATGATCTTCGGCAATGCCGGCCGCTTTCAAAGCGTCGCGCACGGCTTCTGCACGGCTCTTCGCGAGTTTCGCGTTGAGGTCCGCGGAGCCGCTGGCGTCGGTGAAGCCCGACAGCGTGAATTTCGCGTCCGGATGCGCCTTCGCGTAGGCCGCAGCCGCCTCGACTGCCGCTTTCGCGTCGGCCGGCAGCGTGCTCTTGCCGGTGTCGAAGTAGATGCTGGCCGGAAGCGTTGCCAGCGATGCCGCGCTGTCCGAACCGGCCGCTGCCGTTTCCGCACCCGAAGCGCCCGAAGCCGCCCCGGCGCCGCTCGCTGCTGCGCCAGCATCGGCCAGATGGTTGCCGCCTTCGGGCAGCTTGCCGTTACGCGCGTCCGCAACCTGCTTCGGCTGGAGAATGTCGCCGGTGTGGTTGCCCCACGAATTACGTTCGTACGTGATGACCGAGGCGATTTCGACGTCGTTCAGCGTAGGCGCCCACGAAGGCATCGCGTTCTTGCCCTTCAGCACCAGGCTGACGTGCTCGGCAATCGCGCCGTTGGCGATCTTGCTGCCGTCGAGCGCCGGAAATGCGCCCGCGCCCTTGCCGGTCGGCTGGTGGCAGACCGCGCAGTTCGCCGCGTACACCTTGCCGCCGCGTTCCATCAACTCGGCCATTGTGTAGGTCTTGTTCGGATCGTCCTGGCCGGCGGCCATTTTCTTCTTCTGCGCGTCGACCCACTGAGCGTAGTCGTCGGCGGACAGCACTTCGACCACCACCGGCATGAACGCGTGTTCCTTGCCGCACAGTTCGGTACAGAAGCCGCGGAACGTGCCGACCTTCTCAGCCTTGAACCACGTATCGCGCACGAAACCCGGGATCGCGTCCTGCTTCACGCCGAAAGCCGGCACGTACCAGGAGTGGACCACGTCGTTCGCGGTGGTGATGATGCGGATTTTCTTGTCGACCGGGACAACAAGCGGATTGTCGACTTCCTGCAGGTATGTGGTGGAGATCGGCTGGCGACCGTCGGTTTCCGCACGCGGCGTGGCCAGCGTGGACAGGAAGCTGATGCCTTCGCCCGGGCCCTTCACGTAGTCATAGCCCCATTTCCACTGGTAGCCGGTGACCTTGATGGTGACGTCGGCATTAGTGGTGTCCTTCATCGCGACGACGGTCTTGGTGGCGGGCAGCGCCATCAGGACGACGATGATGAACGGCACGATCGTCCAGATGATTTCGACGGTAGTGCTTTCGTGGAAATTCGAAGCCTTATGGCCTTTCGATTTGCGGTGGGCAAAGATCGAATAGAACATCACGGCGAACACGCCGACGAAAATCACCGTGCAAAGCACCAGCATCAACATGTGGAGGCTGAAGAGCTCCTCAGCGATTTTCGTCGCAGGCGGCTGGAGATTGATCTCGTTGACGGCAGGGCCGCCCGGAACATCGCCCACTGCCAGGGCGGCACCGGCGAAAAGCAGTCCGCTCATCGCCAGCACGCCCATGAGGGCTCGCTTGATTGTTTTCATAGCTTCCTTACCCAAAATTTCCATTCAAACCCTCGACCCCGCTGGCAGGTTGCTCGCGCTCCCCGTGAACGCCGCGCCTCTCAACACGTCTAACAACGTGTGAGCCACATACGCAATTCGCCTGCGAACTGCGCGCGCCGATACTGCGCGAGATGTTGCCCGATCATGATCGTCTGGCCGCGCGAGACCAGTTTGATCCGGTCACGCGGCGTTGCGCCCGCCTCGATCCGCACCCAGCGCGGATTGAACTCGAACTGCGTGAGCTGCTCGGCACTGACCTGCTCGATGACAAGCCGGTTCTGAAACAACCGGATGCGCTCGTAATCCACAGCATGACGCGCATATATGGCAAACGCGATGCCTACCGCCAGCAATTCGATACCGGTGAACGGCAACACCAGCCAGGCGCCGACCAGAACCAGCATGAAAGCAACTGCCAGCGAGAAAAACGCAAGCGACACGTAGAAACATACGAACTGCCGCGGCGATATCGAACAGTTGCGTTTCATCGTCCAGTCTTTGAGAACTGGTTCTGAATCCGCCAGCAGATCTGATGCTTCCATCGCTGCCTCCCGCGAATCGCCGCGCGCGGTCATTGCTTGCGACCGCTATTCTGGCCGCGCGACCACCGCCGCGTCATCTTATCTTGCTGCCCTGTGCCTCGGGCCTGCCGCCCCAAATGTGGGAACTCCGGGCGACAAACTGACGCATTATAGGCGCGATCCATAGCATCCACAAGCAAGCCCCGATTCGCCCACAAGCCAGGCGTGACAAGCCTCCGCGCGGTTTTGACGCACCTTTTGCGGGTCTTTTGAAGCGCTAATTTCAGACATAACAGATGCCGTCTTTACCGCCTCGTTGATTCCTCAACGATTCCTTGCCGAACCTCGCCCGATGTCCTCGATCCGCACGATCCCGTGACCTTCCGCCGTGGTGCGCGGCACGGCTTTCCATGCGTGTCCGTAGATCACTTCGAAGGTCAGCGCGATCGTGCCGTCGGCACGCCGGCGGGCTTCGAGGGCCGTCAGCAAAGCCTTGTGCAGCCTGCGCGCGGCGGCGCCCGACGACGCTTCGCGCTCGAACGGATAGGCGCCCCAGCGGCGCACGTCGGCGAGCAGCGATTCGGGAGACTTATAGGTAATGGTCAAGACTTCCTGGTCCATCACGGGTATCTCGAAGCCACTTTCGACCAGCATATCGCCGAGGTCATGCATGTCGACAAAGTCGATCACATGCTTGCGCGAGGCAACCCCGTGCGCGGCCTCGACTTCGGCATAGGCGCCGCGCAGCTCCTTGAGCGAGTCGGGACCGAGCGTGCTGAACATTAGCAGGCCGTTGACCTTCAGCACACGCTGCCACTCGGGAAACACGAGGTCGGGCCGCGAATGCCAGTGCAGCGCCAGATTGGACCAGATGAATTCGAAAGCGCCGGCCGCGAACGGCAGCGCCGAAAAGTCGGCTTGCGCGAAGCGCGGTCCGCGAGCGCCGAGCGCCTTGCCGAGCGTGGCCGGCAGAAAGCGCCGCCAGCTCGTGTCGCCGGAATCGTGCTGCAGCGCGCGCGCGAGCATGCCGTGCGACAGGTCGGAGCCGAACACCGGCGCCTCGGGAAAGCGCTCGCGCAAAGCGGGAATGTCTTCGCCCATGCCACAGCCAGCGTCGAGCACGCTCGACGGCGTGACCTTGATGTAGTCGAGACGCTCGCGCATGCGCTGCGCGATTTCGCGCGGCAGGAACGCGACGTCCCCGAAGGTCGCTGCGCGGCGGTCGAAGATCCGCCGGAGGCGCTGGGAATCATAGGCCGGACGGCTTGATTGAGCGGGAGTTGGGGACATGAGTGTCGTACTGGCGTAGAGCCCGAAGTATACTCGTTCGTTTCCCTCCATTCAGCGTGGAAGGCCTTCGCGGACAGTCCAGTCATGCCATTCCGGTCCATTTCGTCGTTTTCCGGCAGCCGGTTCGCGCGTTTTGCGCGCACCGTGCATTCCGCATGGCCGCGCGTCGCACAGGCTGCGCTGCCGAATCTGTGCGCGTTATGCGGCAATTTGTCGCATACGACAATTTGCGCCGGTTGCGACGCGGCCTACTGGAATGAAGGACGGTTGCGATGCACCGTCTGCGCGGTGCCGTTATCCGTCACGCGATGGGCGGCCCGCACGCAGTACCGGTGCGCAGATTGCGCCAGCGAGCCGCCGCCGTTCGACGCCACCTTCGCCCTTGCCGACTACCGGGCGCCGCTCGACACCTTGGCGGTCGGCCTGAAATTCCGCGCCCGCCTGATGTTGGCGCACGAGTTCGGGCGACGCCTTGCGCGTCTTGCACAGGACTCCTGGCTGGAGCTTGCCGAATGGCCCGATGCGATAGCGCCCGTGCCGCTTGCCAGAAAACGCCTCATCGAGCGCGGCTATAACCAGGCATGGCAGATCGCGAGGCCATTGGCTCGCGCGCTACACGTGCGCAGCGACGCCACCTTGCTGCATCGGGTGATTCACACCGCGCCGCAGTCGCGCCTCGATCTCGACGCCCGCCGTCTGAACGTTGGCCGCGCCTTCAAGGTTGCGGGATCCGTGCAAGGCCTGCACGTCGGCATTGTCGACGATGTGATGACGACCGGCGCGACGCTCGAAGCGTTGGCACGCACGCTCAAGGCCGCCGGTGCGCGGCGGGTCAGCAACTTCGTCGCGCTGCGCACGCCGAAAAACTAGTCTCAACCTGAGCTCACCATGTTCAATGTCGTTCTCGTAGAACCGGAAATCCCGCCGAACACCGGCAACGTGATCCGCCTGTGCGCCAATACCGGCGCCCGGTTGCATCTGATCGAACCGCTCGGCTTTCCGCTCGACGACGCCAGAATGCGCCGCGCCGGCCTCGACTATCACGAGTACGCGCAAATGAACGTGCATGCCGACTGGCCGGCATTCATCGCCAAAGAATCGCCGGACCCGGCGCGCATGTTCGCCTTCACTACGCGCGGCTCGGGCCGTTTTCACGAGCGCGCGTTTCAATCCGGCGACTGGTTCGTGTTCGGCGCCGAAACGCGCGGCCTGCCCGACCTGGTGCTCGACCAGTTCGCCAGCGAACAGCGCGTGCGCCTGCCCATGCGTCCAGGCAACCGCAGCCTGAACCTATCGAATACCGTCGCTGTCGTGGTGTTCGAAGCCTGGCGTCAGACCGGCTTTGAAGGCGGCGCCTGACGGCGCTTCAATTCAGCCTCGTAGCGCGTGAGCATGGCATCGTCGAAACAGGCGAACACCACCTGTTCGATCTGCGGCGTGCGCGGCAAGGTGGCGAGCACCGCACTGAGCGCAATTCGCACGGCCTCGTCGGCGGGAAAATGGTAAATGCCGCAACTGATCGCGGGGAACGCAATGCTCCTGCACTGCGCCTCGCGCGCCACCTCGAGCGAACGCTGATAGCAGGACGCCAGTAAATCGGCCTCGCCATGCGCGCCGCCCCGCCAGCGCGGACCGACCGCGTGAATCACGTGTCTGGCCGGCAAGCGGTAGCCGCCTGTCAGCTTCGCGTCGCCGGTCGCGCAGCCGCCGAGCGCCTCGCACTCGTGGGTCAACTCCTTGCCGGCCGCGCGATGAATTGCGCCGTCCACGCCGCCTCCGCCCAATAACGACGTATTCGCGGCATTGACGATCGCATCCACGGCAAGTTTGGTGATGTCGACCACGCGTGCTTCGAGCGTGCAACGATTGAAACGGAGCATGGGAACCTCGCTGATCCGTAGCGTCGATAAAAACGTGGACAGCGATAGCGGGCAGCCGTTCAGCGCTTTTGCGCGCCAAACGGCTGAAAGACAAGGCTTATTCAGCTTTGGAGTCGCGCCGCAGCAGGGCGCTGACGGCGTCGCGCGGAGCCACGCCGTCGAATAGAACGGCACAGACCGCCTGCGTGATAGGCATCTCGATGGCATGAGCGCGGGCAATCGCAAGGACCGCCTGCGCGCAACGCACGCCTTCGGCCACGTGACCGAGGCCGCCGAGAATATCGTCCAGCGTGCGGCCCGCGGCGAGTTGCAGGCCGACTGTGCGATTGCGCGACAGATCGCCGGTGGCGGTCAGGATCAGATCGCCCAGGCCGGTCAGCCCAGTGAACGTTTCCGCACGTCCGCCGAGCGTCACGCCGAGACGCGACATTTCAGCGAGGCCGCGCGTGATCAATGCCGCACGTGCGTTCAGACCGAGCCCGAGTCCATCGGCGATACCCGTTGCAATGGCGAGCACGTTTTTCACCGCGCCGCCCACTTCCACGCCGACGACGTCGTCGCCGGTGTAGATGCGCATGGCGCCGTGATGGAACGCTGCGACCGTGCGCTCGCGGCACGCGGCCGAAGCACTGGCAATGGTCAACGCGACCGGCAAGCCCTGCCCGACTTCACGCGCGAAACTCGGACCGGACAGCACGCCGTTGCTGCCGTGCTCCGGCAGTTCGGCCGCGACCACCTGATGCGGCATCAACTGCGAATCGGCTTCAAAACCTTTGCACAGCCATACCACATGCGCCGGCACTTTGCCCGCGTCGCGCATGGCCCGAAACAGGCCGCGCAGTCCGGCCACGGGCGTTGCCACGACGCATAACGCGTCGTCGGCGAGCGCGTGGTCGAGCGCCGCGTTCAGATCCGTTTCATAGCGAAGCGCCGGCGGCAAGGCAACGCCCGCCAGATAGCGGGCGTTTTCGTGCGAAGTGCGGAGATCGGCAATGAGCGCGGGCTGGCGCGCCCACAACACCGTGTCGTGCCGTACGGCCAGATGGCCGGCGAGCGCGGTGCCCCATGCGCCGGCGCCAAGGACTGCAACCTTCATAGCCGGCACAGCTCGCGACACGTTAGTGCGTGACGCCGTTTTGCGCCGCGCCGTCCTGGCCGCCCATCTGCGCGAGGCGTTGCTCGTACAGCGCCTGGAAGTTGATTTCGGCGAGATGGATCGGCGGGAAACCGGCGCGGGTGATCGCGTCGGCGATATTCGAGCGCAGGTACGGGAACAGAATGGTCGGGCAGGCAATGCCGACCAGCGGGTCGATCTGCTCAGCGGGAATGTTGCGGATATCGAAAATACCGGCTTGCTTGGCTTCGATCAGGAACGCAACCTTGTCCGACACCTTGGCGGTGACCGTGCCCGTGACGAGGATTTCGAACACGGTGTCGGCGAGGCGCTCGGCCTTCACGTCGACTTCGACTTCGACCGAGGGCATTTCCTGCTCGAGGAAGATGCCCGGCGAGTTCGGCTGCTCGAGCGACATGTCCTTCAGATAGATACGCTGGATGTTGAAGAACGGCTGGTTATTCTCGTCGGACATGATGAAGTGATTCCCTGATAGATATGCATAGCGGCGGCCCATGCTCGCATGGGTCGCCAGATCGTTGCGGCACGCCGCCGCCCTGATGAGGCAAGGCCGCGCCGGCTTGGTGTTCAGCCGCCCTTGTCACACGCCCGTGGGCGTGCGAATTCAGGCGGTTGCTTCGAGCAGCGGCATCAGACCGCCCGCGCGATCGAGCGCAGAAAGGTCATCGTACCCGCCGACATGCGTCTCGCCGATGAACACTTGCGGCACCGTGCGGCGACCGGTCCGGGTCATCATTTCTTCACGGCGGGCCGGGTCTTTGTCGATCAGTACCTTTTCAACGTGCTCGACGCCGCGCGACTTTAAAAGACGTTCGGCCATCTGGCAATACGGGCACACCTGGGTGCTGTACATGATCACTTTGTTCACTTGACTGCTCCTTGTTTCACAACCGGCATGCCGGCTTTCTGCCAGGCGTCGACACCGCCTTCGAGAACATGGACTTCCGCATACCCTGCATCCTGCACGATACGCGCTGCCTTGTTCGACTGCTGGCCGGTCTGGCATACCAGCAGCACCGGGTTGCTCTTGTTCTTCACGAGTTGCGCGACCTTCGCCTGCAACTCCGCAAATTCAAGGTGCCGCGCCGCGGGCAAATGCCCGCTGGCGAAGTCGGCGGACGGACGCAGGTCGATCACCGCAGCATTGCGCCGGTTGATCAGTTGAGTGGCTTCGGCGGCCGACAGGCCGCCGCGGCCGCGCCGGCTGATCGTCGGCCACAGCAGCAACCCACCGGAGATGAGGACGATCGCGATCAGTACAAGGTTTGTGTAATCAGTGAAAAACTTCACGGAAGATCCGCCGAAAAAGAGAGAAATCGAAAAGGGCAATCCAGCCATTATAAAATAACCGTCTGACGCGATGGCGGCGCTCCCCCGGAGAATCCCCGCAGCGCTTTACCGCTTCCTCACTACCGACCGGCAATCTCATGTACAAACTCGTTCTCATACGCCACGGCGAATCGACGTGGAACAAGGAAAACCGCTTCACGGGCTGGGTCGACGTCGACCTCACCGAACAGGGCAACAACGAGGCGCAGCAAGCGGGCGTGCTGCTGAAGGATTCGGGCTACACGTTCGACATCGCCTACACGTCGGTGCTCAAGCGCGCGATCCGCACCTTGTGGCACGTGCAGGACAAGATGGATCTGATGTACCTGCCGGTGGTGCATTCGTGGCGTCTGAACGAACGGCACTACGGCGCGCTGTCGGGCCTGAACAAGGCTGAAACGGCCGCCAGATTCGGCGACGAACAGGTGCTGGTCTGGCGCCGCAGCTACGACACGCCGCCGCCCGCTCTCGAGCCGACGGACGAGCGCGCGCCCTACAACGATCCGCGCTACGCCAAGGTGCCGCGCGAACAGTTGCCGCTCACCGAATGCCTGAAGGACACGGTCGCGCGCGTTCTGCCCCTGTGGAACGAGTCGATTGCGCCGGCCATCAAGTCGGGCCGCCAGGTTCTGATCGCCGCCCACGGCAATTCGATCCGCGCCCTCGTGAAATACCTCGACAATGTTTCGGACAACGACATCGTCGGTCTGAATATTCCGAACGGCGTGCCGCTTGTCTATGAACTCGACGAAAACCTGCGACCAATCAAGCACTACTATCTCGGCGACCAGGAAGCGATCGCCAGGGCGCAAGCCGCAGTCGCCAAGCAGGGCAAAGCAGGCTGATTTGCCATCTCGCCGCCATGTTGCCGTCAGAAACGAAGCGAATGGCGGCGAACAGCCGCGCCGACCGGCAAGACATACCGGTTGGCGCGGCTCGCGTCATTCACGCGCGCCTTCTTTCCGGCCGCGATCAAGCTGTTACGGCACATTACTTCAGCGTCGCGGGCCTAATCTCACGAACCAGGCCCGGCCCGTGCTGTCGAATCACGATTGCCTGCGCTCCACCCTGACTTGGCGGGTGTGCAGTTATACTTGTCCGTCCCCATCTCTATCGACGCTGCCACGCGCTTCCGACCGCAACAGACTCTATGCGAAAGAACCTGAAAAATATCGGCCTGATTGCCGCGGGCCTTGCTACCGGTGTATTTGCCACGCTGCAACTTTCCGCTTCGGCGCAGCAACCGGCTAGCGCCGCCTCCAGCGCCGTTGCACCGCTGCCGCTGGATCAGCTCCGGCTGTTTGCCGAAGTGTTCGGGCAAATCAAGCATGAATACGTCGAACCGGTCGACGACAAAAAGCTTCTCACCGCTGCCATCAAGGGCATGGTGTCGAGCCTCGACCCGCACTCGTCTTATCTCGACAAGACCGATTACGAGGAACTGCAGGAGCAGACCAAGGGTCGCTTCGCCGGTCTCGGCATCGAGATCTCGTCGGAAGACGGCCTGATCAAAGTAATTTCGCCGATCGAAGACACGCCCGCGTTCCGCGCCGGCATCCGTCCGGGCGACCTGATCACGCGCATCAACGACAAACCCGTGCGCGGCATGACGCTCGACCAGGCGGTCAAGCAGATGCGCGGCGACCCGGGCACCAAGGTCACGCTCACCATCTTCCGCAAGACCGACGACCGCACCTTCCCGCTCACCGTGACGCGCGCGATCATCAAGGTCCAGTCGGTCAAGATGAAGATTCTCGCGCCGGGTTACGCGTATGTGCGCATCACCAGCTTCCAGGAACGCACCACGCCTGATCTGGCCGCGAAGCTGCAGGACATCGCGCGTCAGCAGCCGAACCTGAAGGGTCTCGTGCTCGACCTGCGCAATAACGGCGGCGGTCTGCTGCAAAGCGCGGTCGGCGTAGCCGGCGCGTTCCTGCCGCCGAATTCGGTGGTGGTGTCCACCAACGGCCAGATTCCGGATTCGAAGCAGGTCTATCGCGACACTTACGACAACTACCGCCTGCAATCCTTCGACAGCGATCCGCTGAAGGACGAAGCGCCGATCTTCAAGACCGTGCCGATGATCGTGCTGACCAACGCGTACTCCGCGTCGGCGTCGGAAATCGTCGCGGGCGCGCTGCAGGATCAGCATCGTGCGCTGATCGTCGGCAAGACCACCTTCGGCAAAGGTTCGGTGCAGACCGTGCGCCCCATGACGGCAGACACCGCGCTGCGTCTGACCACGGCGTACTACTACACGCCGAGCGGCCGTTCGATCCAGAACAAGGGTATCCGTCCTGACATCGCGGTCGATCAATACGCCGAAGGCGATCCGGACGACGCGCTCGTCACCCGCGAAGTCGACTACTCGAATCACCTTGCGAACACGCAGGATCCGAACGAGAAGAAGGAAGCGGAACAGCGCGAACAGGAACGCATGGACCAGTTGCGCCAGCTTGAAGAGCAAAACGACAAGAAGACGCCGGAACAGCGTCAGAAGGATCGCGAGCGCAAACCGGTGGAATTCGGTTCGGCCGACGACTTCATGCTGCAACAGGCTCTGAACAAGCTGGAAGGCAAGCCGGTGCAGGAGTCGAAGTCGCTGACCGAGCGTCGTCTCGCGCAGAACAAGCCGCCGGCGTCGGCATCCGCGCCGGTCGCGGTCAAGCCCACGCAGCCGGTGCCCGGTGCATCGGGTCCGGCCTCGGCGCCTGCTACGCAGAGCAAATAAGTATTGGGCCCAACGTGCCTTCGCAGCGGAACATGCTGCGAAGGCACGTTCTGACAGCCGCGGCCGTACCAACTGCAATACCCGGTAGCAGCAAGAACACCGGCTCCCTGCGCGATTAAAATAACGAAACTGCGCATGGCAGGCCCATCGGACCTGCATCTCATCGCGCGCACACTCACGCGCCCCGCCATGAACGACGATCAACTCCTTCGCTATTCCCGCCACATCCTCGTCGACGAAATCGGCATCGAGGCGCAGCAACGTTTTATCGACGCTCACGCGATCATCGTCGGCGCAGGCGGTCTGGGTTCGCCCGCTGCGATGTACCTGGCCGCGGCGGGCGTAGGCCGCTTGACGCTGGTCGATGCCGATACGGTCGATCTGACCAATCTGCAACGGCAGATCCTGCACGTGAGCGCATCCGTCGGACGCAAGAAGGTGGAGTCCGGGCGCGAGGCGATCGCGCGAATCAATCCCGAGGTCGTGGTGAACGCGGTAGCCGAGCGCGTCGACGACGCGTGGCTCGACGCGCAAGTACCGCATGCCACGGTCGTGCTCGACTGCACCGATAACTTCGCGACGCGCCACGCGATCAACCGCGCGTGCGTGAAGCATCGTGTACCGCTCGTATCGGGTGCGGCGTTGCGCTTCGACGGCCAGATCAGCACCTTCGATTTCCGCGACGATGCGTCACCCTGCTATGCGTGCGTGTTCCCCGAAGACCAGCCATTCGAGGAAGTCGCGTGTTCGACCATGGGCGTGTTCGCACCGACAGTCGGCATCGTGGGTTCGATGCAGGCCGCTGAAGCGCTCAAGGTGATCGGCCAAATCGGCACGCCCTTGCTTGGCCGCCTGATGATGCTCGATTCGCTGCGCATGGAATGGAACACCATGCGCATCGCACGTCAGCCGGATTGCCCGGTGTGCGGGCGGACACACCCGGTTTGATTTCCCGCATCGAGGCTGACAAGGCTGAATGAGAAACGCCGCCCGTGAGGCGGCGTTTCTCATTCGAAGACGTGAATCCGGCAACTCACGCCAGCGTCACTCGCTTCAATGCGGCCTGCACTTCTTCCGGTTCGAACGAAGCCAACACATCGGCCACCGGCTTTTCCAGCGTCTTCAGATGCGCGCGCAGCACTTCCTGCTTCACCAGCAGCAGTTGGCTCGGATGCATCGAGAACTCGGTGAGACCCATGCCGAGCAACAGACGCGTCAACGCTGGATCCCCGGCCATCTCGCCGCATACCGACACCGGCACGCCCGCCCGTTTCGCTTCGCGCAGCGTGAACGCGATCAGATGCAGCACCGCGGGATGCAGCGGGTCATATAGATGCGCGACTGCGTTGTCCGCGCGATCGATCGCAAGCGTGTACTGGATCAGATCGTTGGTGCCGATCGACAGAAAATCGAGCCGCTTCAGGAACAACGGCAATGCAATGGCGGCGGCCGGAATCTCGATCATCGCGCCCACCTGCACGTTCGGATCGTAGGCGATGCCTGCGTCGTCGAGCTGACGCTTGGCTTCGCGAATCAGATCGAGCGTCTGGTCGATCTCCTGCGCATGCGCGAGCATCGGAATCAGAATCTTCACGGTACCGAACGCCGACGCGCGCAGTATTGCGCGCAACTGCGTGAGGAACATCTGCGGCTCGGAGAGACTCCAGCGAATCGCTCTCAGACCCAAGGCCGGGTTCGCGGTGGTTTCATAACCGTCGCCCCCGCCCATCGAATCGAGCGGCTTGTCGGCGCCCACGTCGATCGTGCGGATCGTGACCGGCAGGCCGTTCATCAATTCGACCGCGCGACGGTAGGCGGCGAACTGCTCCTCCTCTTCCGGCAAACGGTCCTTGTGATTCATGAACAGGAACTCGGAGCGGAACAGGCCGACACCCATCGCCCCCGCGTCGAGCGCCGCGCGCGCGTCTTCCGGCAACTCGATGTTCGCGCACAACTCGATACGCGTGCCGCACAGCGTTTGAGTGGGCGAAAACTTCAGCCGCTGCAACTTGCGCTGCTCGAGCGCTTTCTCGCTCTGCCGGTACGAGTACTCCTCCAGCACGATCGGCGCCGGGTCGACGATCACAATGCCATGATCGCCGTCGACAATGATCAGGTCGTCCTGGCGAATCAACGCGCTCGCGTGCTGCACGCCGACCGCAGCCGGAATGCCCAGGCTGCGCGCGACGATCGCCGTATGCGACGTGCGGCCGCCGAGGTCCGTAACGAAGCCCTGAAACGTTTGCGTTTTGAACTGCATCATGTCGGCCGGTGCGATGTCATGCGCGACCACGATCATCTCGTCGCAAGCGCCGTGCACGCCATCCGCCAGCGCCACCGAAGCGCCGGCGAGCGCCTTCAGCACGCGCTCCACTACCTGTTCGATGTCGGCTTTGCGCTCGCGCAGGTACTCGTCTTCGATATCGTCGAAATGGCGCGACAGGCGTTCGAGCTGTTCGGTCAGCGCCCACTCGACGTTATAGCGGCGCGTGCGGATCAGGTCGATGGTTTCCTGCACGAGCATCGCGTCGTTCAGGATCATTGAGTGGACGTTGATGAACGCGCCCATCTCGCTCGGTGCGTCTGCGGCGAGATCGGCGCGCAACGCGTCGAGCTCGCGATGCACGTGTTGCTGGGCCGCGCGAAAGCGCTCGACCTCGCCTTCGATCTGGGCCGGTTCAATCAGATAGTGGTCTACGTCAAGTGCAGCCGGGGCGATCAGATAAGCCCGCCCGATGGCGATACCGCGTGACACGGGAATTCCATGCAGCGTGAAGGACACGCGCACCTCCTCTAGTTGTGTGATGCCGCGGCAAACCGCTGCAATGCTCTCAGACACTCTGCGCCATTATAAATTCCGCGCCCCTCGCAGGTACGCTGGGGCTGTGTGCAGCGCAGCACGAATTACCGTAAGCGGCCAGGCAACGCGCCTTCATCTGACTTGCGTTGCCGCAACGCGAACCCAGCCTGCAAACGTCGACGCGCGCGCCCTCGCACGCTTCGTCTACCGCTTTCGTCTGCCCATTGTCGCGCGCTAAAAAAAACGCCGCGGACAGCCGCGGCGTTTGCGCTCATCGCAATGCGGACGCGCTGACTTACTGACCCTCGCCAAATTTATCGGCAATCAGTTTCAGCAATGCGTCCATCGCTTCTTTTTCGTCCGCACCTTCCGTTTCGATCAGCACCGTGCTGCCGATACCCGCAGCCAGCATCATCACGCCCATGATGCTCTTGGCATTGATACGGCGGCCGTTACGGCTCATCCAGATTTCCGCCTGATAGTTGCCCGCGAGTTGCGTCAACTTGGCCGACGCGCGCGCGTGCAGCCCCAGCTTGTTCACGATAGTCGTTTCCTGTTGCAGCATGTGATGGTCCGAAGCGCGGGTAAGTGTTGTTGTGAAAGGTGAATCTGCAAACCTGTGGCAATGCGTGTGAAATCCAGGGCAACCGGCCGATCTGCTTACAGACCGGCTGAGTCGGCTTTCTGCGTCAGGTCGGCATCGGCCGGCAAGGCCGGTAAACAGTCGCCGCCAGACGCCGCGTCGGGCGGCAGTGCGGGCAGACAGTCGCCGGACTCCGCCGTGGGCGCGACGGGAGCCGGCGTGGCCGGTCCGATTGCATGCACGCCCTTGGTAGCGCCGGCGAGCGCCTTGTCGACCAGCGTGTCGAGCGGTGTGGCGCGATAACAGACCGCGCGCACCAGCATCGGCAGGTTGACGCCGCACAGCACGCGCACATTCGGCACCGAAGCGAGCCGGCCGGCGATATTCGCCGGCGTGGCGCCAAACATATCCGTGAGCACGAGCGCGCCGTTTTCTTCCTTGAGACGCTCGATCTCGGCGTGCGCGAACGCAACCTGCTGTGCGGGATCGCAATCCGGCGAAACGTCGATTACGCCGATGCGAGCCGGCAAGCCACCATAGATGTGCGAAATGCAATCGCGCAACGCGGTGGCGAACGGAGCGTGCGCAATGATCAGAATGCCTGCCATGTCAGCCTTACTGCAAAAGAACGGCCCCAACCGCGGACCGGGACCAGGCCCGGTTCGTCAGCACCCTCGGCCGGCCGTAGGCCATGAGGGCCGGAACGCATGATTCGACGAGCGATCTGCCGCGCGCGGGGATCGTGCCCGCGCAAACAAAAATCTGCGCCCTCATAGCCCGCGATCAGCCTGCAATCCCTCGTCATGACACCCGACAGGTGTCCCCTATCCGGCTTGGCGCGCGAGAGCGGCATTGTATCAGGCTCATTTTCACGCCAAAGCCGCTGTGCTGCCTGATGCGGATTTAATACATAGTTTGGGGATCACGGCAGCCATTCAAGAGCACATATCGGCCCGCATCATCAATCCGCCG
The DNA here is from genome assembly GCF_031570135.1 of Paraburkholderia sp. USG1. Lineage (NCBI taxonomy): Bacteria > Pseudomonadati > Pseudomonadota > Betaproteobacteria > Burkholderiales > Burkholderiaceae > Paraburkholderia > Paraburkholderia sp. USG1. Next base: position 37,549 of record NZ_JAMWXW010000029.1, read on the forward strand.
CGCGCTCCAGCGCGTCGATGAACATGGCGGCGACGTCGAAGCCGGTTTGATCCATGATCTCGCGGAAACATGTCGGACTCGTCACGTTCACTTCGGTCAGCCAGTCGCCGATCGCGTCCAGTCCGACCAGCAGCAAACCGCGCGCGGCGAGTACCGGCGCCAGCGTACCGGCGATCTTGCGGTCATGCTCCGTCAGCGGACGCGCCACGCCGAGGCCGCCGGCCGCGAGATTGCCGCGCACTTCATTACCCTGAGGAATACGCGCGAGCGAATACGGCACGGCTTCGCCGCCGATCAGCAGAATGCGTTTGTCGCCCTCCTTGATCTCGGGAATGAATTTCTGCGCCATCACCGAACGCGCGCCGTCGTGGCTCAGCATTTCGATGATCGAACCGAGGTTCATGCCGTCTGCCTTCACGCGGAACACGCCCATGCCGCCCATGCCATCGAGCGGCTTCAGGATCACGTCGCAGTGTTCTTCGTGAAAGGCGCGCAAGCGGGTCGCGTCGCGCGTGACGAGCGTAGGCGTGACGAACTGCGCGAATTCGCCAATAGCGAGCTTTTCCGAGTGGTCGCGAATCGCCTGCGGCTTGTTGAAAATGCGCGCGCCGGCGCGTTCCGCCATTTCCAGCAGCCATGTCGACGTGACATATTCCATGTCGAACGGCGGGTCTTTGCGCATCACCACCGCGCTGAAGCTCTTGAGCGAGCGCGGTGTGGCCGCTTCGGCGTTGTACCAGAGGTCGCGATGCAGATCGGCACCGTCGCCGACGATCTCAACGCGCTGCACGTTCGCCTCGACCTCGCCGCCCGTCCACGCAAGATGCTTTGGCTCGCACGTGTACACCACGTGAGCCCGGCGCGCCGCCTCGGCCATCATCGCGTAGGTCGAGTCTTTGTAGATCTTGAATTGCGTGAGCGGATCGGCGATGAAAAGAATGTCCATGAAGGTCCCGGTGCGCCCTGATGGGCTTGGCATTGATCGTAAATATAGTCGTTGAAAATGGCGATGGCGGCACGCATGCCGCCATCGGCCACCCAGGGGGCTTAGACCTGAATCGCTTCCGGATCGGTCTTTTCCAGTTCGACCGATGCGGCCAGCAGCCCGAGCCGCGCCACCACGCCGTACATGTAGAAGCGGTTCGGCGGCGCTGCGCCGGGTTTGGCGTGCGCGTCGGGCAGCGCCGTATGCTCGAAGCCGAGCGGCACGAAGTGCATGCCCGGCGCGTTCAGATTCTGATCGCGCTCGCGGCTGCCGTGTACGCGGTAGAAGCCGCCCACCACGTAACGGTCGATCATGTACACCACCGGCTCGGCCACTTCCTCGCCAATGCGCTCGAAGGTGTACACCCCTTCCTGCACGATCACGTCGTGCACTTCCAGGCCGTCTTTGGTCGCCGCCATCTTGGCGCGCTCGCGCTTGGTGAGCGCGGCGACTTCCGACGCGTCGTGCACGGTCATCACACCCATGCCATAGGTGCCCGCATCCGACTTGATGACGACATACGGTTTTTCGGAGATGCCGTATTCGCGATACTTCTTGGCGATCTTCTTCAGCACGCCGTCGATTGCGTCTGCCAGCGCTTCTTCGCCCGTGCGTTCCTGGAAATCGACGCCCTCAACATGCGCGAAGTATGGATTGATCATCCACGGATCGATCTCAACCATTTTCGCGAACTTCTTCGCGACGTCGTCATAGCAGGAAAAATGCGTGGATTTGCGCCGAACGGCCCAGCCGGCGTGCAGCGGCGGCAGTAAATACTGCTCGTGCAGATTTTCGAGTATGGGCGGGATACCGGCTGACAGATCGTTGTTCAGCAGAATCGAGCACGGGTCGAAATTCTTCAGACCAAGGCGCCGCGGCGAACGTTCGAGCGGCTCGAGCACGAGTTTCTGGCCGTCGGAAAGTGCGATCGTGACCGGCCCGTTGATGTTTTCGTCGAGCGTGCCGAACCGCACGTTCAGGCCGGCCTGGCGCATGATCGCGGCCAGACGGGCGACATTCTCCAGGTAAAACGCGTTGCGCGTGTGGCGCTCGGGAATCACCAGCAGGTTCTTGGCGTCGGGGCAGATCTTCTCGATCGAGGCCATCGCGGCCTGCACGGCGAGCGGCAACACTTCCTGCGGCAGATTGTTGAATGCGCCGGGAAACAGATTGGTGTCGACCGGCGCGAGCTTGAAGCCCGCGTTGCGCAGATCGACAGAACAGTAGAACGGCGGCGTGTGCTCCTGCCATTCGAGCCGGAACCAGCGTTCGATGGCGGGCGTGGCGTCGAGGATCTTCCGCTCAAGATCGAGCAGCGGGCCGTTTAACGCCGTAACTAGGTGCGGAACCATTGATCACTCGCAGACTGGAGAAAAAAGATTGTAGAGCAAATGCTTTGTCCATTTGGGGACGGTTTCTCCATTCGCAAGCGGATGCGAATGCATTCTCGCTATCGCCATGATAGGCGGGGAAAACTGCTGTTTACAAGATAGCGCGCAAGAAAAAAGCCCGCCATGAAGGCGGGCCAAAGTCGCTGCGCTTATTTCTGATCCGGCGAGCCCGGGAGCGCGGGCTCGCGGTACGTTGCTTATTCGACGTGTTCGCCGTGCAGGCTTACGTCCAGACCTTCGCGTTCCTGTTCTTCCGTCACGCGGATGCCCATCACCATGTCGATGATCTTCAGCAGGATGTAGCTCACCACGCCGCTGTAGATCAGCGTCGTCAGCACGCCCTTGGCTTGCAGGATGACGCTGCCGTCCGCGCCGCCAATGTCCTTGACCGCGAACACGCCGGTCAGGAGCGCGCCCACGATACCGCCGATGCAGTGCACGCCGAACGCGTCGAGCGAATCGTCGTAACCGAGCTTGTGCTTGAGCCACGTTGCCGACCAGAAGCAGACCACGCCTGCCACGATACCGATCACCAGCGAGCCGAGCGTACCGACGAAGCCCGAAGCCGGCGTGATCGCCACCAGACCTGCCACCGCACCCGAAACGATACCGAGCACCGACGGCTTGCCCTTGGCGGCCCATTCAGCGAACATCCAGGCCAGTGCGGCTGCGGCAGTTGCCACTTGCGTTGCGAACATCGCGAAACCGGCACGGCCGTCAGCCGCCACTGCCGAACCCGCGTTGAAGCCGAACCAGCCTACCCACAGCATGGCGCCACCGATCAGCGTGAGCGTCAGGTTGTGCGGCGCCATCGCCTCCTTGCCGTAGCCGATACGCTTGCCGAGGACCAGCGCGCAGACCAGCGCCGCAATACCGGCATTGATGTGCACCACCGTGCCGCCCGCGAAGTCGAGGATGCCCGCGCTAGCCAGCCAGCCGGTCGGTTCCCAGACCATGTGTGCGATCGGCGAGTAAACGATGATCGACCACAGCGTCATGAACACCAGCATCGCCGAGAACTTCATACGGTCGGCAAACGCGCCCGTGATCAGTGCCGGGGTGATGATCGCGAACGTCATTTGATAGACGCAGTAGACCGTTTCCGGGATCGTCGGGGCCAGATGACTGACGGTCAACGTCGTGGCCTTGTCGCCCTTGATGTAGTTCATGCCCGCCATGAAGACGCGCGAGAAGCCGCCGATGAACGAACTGCCCGGCGTGAAGGCGAGGCTGTAGCCGATCACGATCCAGACGATCGTCACCACGCAGGTGATCGCGAAGCTTTGCATCAGGATCGCGAGCACGTTCTTCTTGCGGACCATGCCGCCGTAGAACAGTGCCAGACCCGGGATCGTCATGAACAGCACGAGCGCCGTGGAAGTCAGCATCCAGGCAGTATCGCCGGAATTGATCTTCGACGAATCAACGGAGAACGGCGCGGCCGGAGCGGCCGGCGCGGCGTCCGATGCAGCAGGTGCGGCGGCGGCCGCGCTGGCAGCCGGTGCGGCGGATGCATCGGCGGCCGGTGCCGAAGCGGCGGCGGCGGCGGGCGCTGCCGAAGCGTCCGGTGCCGGGGCGCTCGCCGTCGCATCGGGAGCCGAGGCGGCTGCGGGAGCGGACGCGTCGTCCGCGAGAGCAGCGCCGATACCGCCCGCGAGCAGCGAACCGGCCATCAGCAAGGACATCAATAATTTGCGCATCTTTCGTTTCCTCTTATCGCTATCTGTGTCGCTATCTTTTGGTATTACAGAGCGTCCGCGCCGGTCTCCCCGGTGCGAATCCGAATCACCTGCTCGATCGGCGTGACGAAGATCTTGCCGTCGCCGATCTTGCCGGTGCGTGCCGCACGTTCGAGCGCCTCGATCGCCTGGTCGACGATGTCGTCCGAGACAGCCGCCTCGATCTTCACCTTCGGCAGGAAATCGACGACGTATTCGGCGCCGCGGTACAGCTCCGTGTGGCCCTTCTGACGACCGAAGCCTTTGACTTCAGTCACCGTGATGCCCGAGACGCCGATGGCCGACAAGGCTTCGCGCGCCTCATCGAGCTTGAACGGCTTGATGATTGCGGTAATGAGTTTCATGAAATCCCTCGCTTAGTTGCGTAACCCGTTTGCGTAACCCGTTGCGTAACTCTCGTTTGCGTACCCGTAACCCGTTCGCGTGGTCTCGTTCCGCTGCCGGAAAAGCTGCCGGCAGTGCGCGCGGGGCAGTAACAGCAACTCGCATGCCAAGTTGTGTCAGACTGCGCACCGCAGGCGTCGCAAAAGGGGCGCAAGCGACCTTGGCCGGAAGGCCAGCGCGGGCGGGGCACGCTGGCGCGGCGTATGGATCGTTGCTAGAGTGTTCGAAGGTTTTGAACGCGCGGGCGCGCACCAAAGGGGCTCATGCGCCAGCGTCACACAACGGCGCATGCACCAACAGCGCTCATTCAGCGCGACAAAGCACAGACGTAACGAAACATGCACACTTTTTGTGCAACAAGGGAACACCATGAAACAACCGAACGACGTTTTTAACGACTTTCAGGCCCGCATGAGCGAGCTGTTCAGGAACTCGCCGGCCAAAGATGTCGAACGCAACGTAAAAGCCATGCTGTCGCAGGGCTTTTCAAAGCTCGACCTGGTCACGCGTGAGGAATTCGATACGCAAACCCAGGTGCTGGTGCGTACGCGCGCACGCCTGGAGGAACTCGAGCGCCGTGTCGCCGAGCTCGAACAGAAGCTGCCGGTCACGCAAACACCGTAATTCCTCTGCTCGCGGCGTATTAGCCGCGCAGTGCTGCGCATCACAGGCAAGCGAGCCGTGACGTCATCAGCGTTTTAGGGGACTTGTGCGCGCCCCGGCGCGCCGTCCGACGGGAGAAAACATGTCGCTTGCCGTGGTGCGCAGTCGCGCGCCGGCCGCTGGCCGCGCGCCCGAAGTAACCGTCGAGGTCCACCTCGCGAACGGATTACCCTCTTTTTCGATCGTCGGGCTGCCCGATCTGGAAGTGCGCGAAAGCCGCGAGCGGGTGCGAGCGGCGCTGCAGAACTGCAATTTCGACTTCCCCGTCCGGCGCATTACCGTCAATCTCGCTCCCGCCGATTTGCCGAAGGAATCCGGCCGCTTCGATCTGCCGATCGCTTTGGGCATTCTCGCGGCGAGCGGCCAGATTCCCGCCGAGTCCTTGCTGCATCGCGAATTCGCCGGCGAGCTGTCTTTGACCGGCGCGCTCAGGCCGATGCGCGGCGCTTTCGCCATGGCCTGCGGAACGGCACGCAGCGGTGTCGCTCACGGCGGCGCATCTTCTGGAATTTCAGGCGAGCTCGCTGCAAGCGAGCCAGCCGCACACTCCGCTCCACAGCTCTACCTGCCCGCCGCGAGCGCGGCGGAAGCGGCGCTCGTGCCCGGCGTCGACGTCTACGGCGCCGCCGATCTTCCCTCACTGTGCGCTCACCTGGCGGATGCGCCTGACGGGCGGCTCTATCCGGTTGCCGCGCCGGACCTCGCCGCCGGCGCAAGCGCCGCCGTTCCGGATATGGGCGATGTGATCGGTCAGCGCGGCGCGCGGCGGGCACTTGAAGTCGCTGCGGCGGGCGGCCATCACGTATTGCTGGTCGGGCCGCCCGGCGCGGGCAAATCGATGCTCGCCGCCCGCCTGCCCGGCCTCCTGCCACCCATGACCGACGACGAAGCGCTTAGCTCCGCCGCCTTGCTGTCCGCCAGCCGGGCCGGTTTCACGCCCTCGCAGTGGCGGCGGCGGCCGTTTCGCGCTCCGCATCATTCGTCCAGCGCGGCGGCGCTGGTGGGCGGACGCAATCCGCCGCAGCCCGGTGAGATTACGCTCGCGCATCTGGGCGTGCTATTTCTCGACGAGCTGCCCGAATTCGATCGGGATGTGCTGGAGACGCTGCGTGAGCCGCTTGAAGCCGGTCGCATCACGATTTCACGCGCCGCCCTGCAGGCGGATTTCCCGGCTGCGTGCCAATTGATCGCCGCCATGAACCCGTGTCCATGCGGCTGGCGCGGTGATCCCCAAGGCCGCTGCCGCTGCACACCAGAGATCGCGGCGCGCTACCTGCGCAAGCTTTCCGGGCCGCTACTCGACCGGATTGACATCCAACTCGAGATTCCCGCCCTCGCGCCCGCGGAACTGTCTGCCCGTTCGACAACCACTGGGGAGCCGAGCGCGGCCATTGCCGTGCGTGTGAATCGCGCTCGCGAGCGTCAATTGAGCCGTCAGGGCAAGACCAACCGTGAATTGGGGGGACGCGAAGTGGACGAGGTGTGCCGCCCCGACGCCGCGGGCGAGATGCTATTGCGTGAAGCTGGAGAGCGTTTCGGCTGGTCGGCGCGCGCGTACTACCGGGTTCTCAAGGTGGCGCGCACTATCGCCGACCTCGCCGGCACGCCCATGCCGAGTGCCGCGCAGATCGGCGAAGCGATCCAGTATCGCCGCGCTTTTGGCTCGCTATGAGGTGAAAAATCTGCTGTCAAGACTTGACTTATGCACATGCCTACGTTCCAGACAGATTTTGAAACATCTGAAAGGTACGTGGTGGCCCACATCCAAAAGGCATTGATTTGACTGGCTTTTTTCTAACACACCGAGTGAGCGGAATCTGACAGAGTGCCCATAGAATGGGCATCTCCAGCCGATTCGGCCAAGTTCTCAACAGAGTTATCCACAGGTCTTGTGAGTAACGGAAAAACTTCAACGTAAACCGGTAATTAGCGTGCGATCCTGCGAAGGAACTTTCACTCCGGATGACAACATCGCTGCGACCCGTTACGCGCCGAATCGGCCAAAAATACCGGTCTCAATACAGTTGGAACGACGAAAAAAACTGGTCGACCTGTTCCTGCTGCATCGGCTTGGGTGAAATGATGGCCGCCTGATAGACGTGCCGTCCGTGGGCCACGAGCCGGGCGTAGACGGTGCGAGCTTCGTGTTGTGAGCCGGCCTCGCCGCTCAGCTTCATTTCCAGACCGAGCACCTGACCGCCGGCGGCGAGCGGGATCTGCACCGCGCGGGCATCGGGCGCGGCGCCTACGTTGCGGGCGAGGCCGGTGCGCAGGAAGTCGAGTGCGGCGCGCTGCGTGGCTTCGCTGTCGTCCGGCAGCATCACCGTGCCGACCGCGAACACGGCATCGCCGGCTTCGGCCGTCTGCATCGCCATCTGCATCGGCTTGCCGTCTATCTGCACGGCCCGCTGATCGTTGCCCGGCTTTGCCGGCAAGTCGACGGTATAGCCGTTGTCGTTATTCATGATGGTGCGCCAGTCGAAGGTCGGCGAGCATGCGCTCAGCGCGCCGCTCAACGCCAGGGCGCAAGCCAGCGTGCTCACTGCTGCACGCGCCTTCGACCGCCGGGAACCGGCGCCGGGCGCAAACTGGACAGAAAACCGGCCTGTCACGGGATGGCGAAACAGAATCCGGCCGAGGAAGCGACTCACGAAACCAAAGCGATCAAAGCAAAAAACAGTTCGGAGCATGGGGACAGAAGTTCGGGCTGACGAGAACCTAAAGCCCTATTATCCGCTCCCGGGCCGCCTCCTGCCGCGCCGCCGGAATGGGGCTACAATAACGACGCAGTCCAGCATCGGGCCGAAAGCCCAAACCGGCGCACTGTCCCGCGCGTTCCGCGCGACTCTCGAGGTTCCGTTCATGAGCTCCACTCCGTCCACCGCTGCCCGGCGCGCAAATCCGCTTCGCTACATCGTCATTGCCGCCGTGGCCATTGCGATCGCCGTTGCCGGTTATTTCGCGTTTGCAGGCCAGCAGCGCGTGCCCGATGCGACCTTCACGTTGCTGTCGGGCCAGAAAGTCTCGACCGCCGACCTGAAAGGCAAGGTCTACCTCGTCAACTTCTGGGCGACGAGTTGCGATACGTGCATGAAGGAAATGCCGCAGATGGTCCAGACCTATAACCGCTTCAAGGACCAGGGTCTGGAATTCGTCGCAGTGGCAATGAACTACGACGCGCCCATGTACGTGGCCAACTACACGCAAACTCGCCAGTTGCCGTTCAAGGTGGCGATGGACGACGGCTCGGCCGCCAAGCAGTTCGGCAACGTTCAGCTGACGCCGACCACGTTCCTGGTAGACAAGGACGGCAGGATTCTCAAGCGCTATGTCGGCGAGCCGCAATTCGCCGAGCTCGACCAACTGCTGGAAAAGGCGCTGAAACCCGTCTGAGCGGTGCGCGGCCGCGCCTGCGCCCCGCTTCGAACCGATTCAGGCATACGCCGGCGTCACGTCCCAACGCCGGCGTTTTCATACCGTCACCGCTCCCCTTCCCCTTTGGCCGCGAGGCCATATCGTTTGATCTTCTCGTAGAGCGTCGCCTTGCCGAGTTGCAGCTTGTCTGCCGCGACGGCGACCACGCCGCCGGTCTGCTCCAACGCCTCGGCGATCACCGCCCGCTCGAATTGTTCGACGCGCTCTTTCAAAGGCTGTGCGGCCGCGCCGTCGTCGCCGAACGACATGACGGGGTCGTCGGCGACGCCGAGCACGAAGCGGTCGGCGGCATTGCGCAGTTCCCGCACGTTGCCCGGCCAGTCGCGCTGCATCAGGCCGGCACGCTGACGGTCGGTGAGGATCGGCGCCGGGCGTTGATAACGCACCGCCGCGTCCAGCAGGAAATGTTCGAAAAGCGGCACGATGTCCTCGCGACGCTCGCCCAGCGGCGGCAACGCGATCGTCACCACATTCAGCCGGTACAGCAGATCGCGCCGGAACGAGCCGTCCGCGACGTGCTCGGCCATATCGCCCTTGGCGGCGGCGACCACGCGGCAATTCACCCGAATGGGCTGATTCGAACCGAGCCGCTCCAGCACGCCGTCCTGCAGCACGCGCAGCAGCTTGACCTGCAACGCGAGCGGCATGCTCTCGATCTCGTCCAGAAACAGCGTGCCGCCCGACGCATGCTCGAGCTTGCCGATCCGGCGTTTCGCCGCGCCGGTGAAAGCGCCCGGCTCGTAGCCGAACATTTCCGATTCGAACATCGGCTCCGGCAGCGCGCCACAGTTCACCGCGATAAACGGCTTGTCACGCCGCGGCGACAGTTCATGCAGACTGCGCGCGATCAGCTCCTTGCCCGCGCCGGTGTCGCCGTTGATCAGCACGGAGGCGTCGGTCGGCGCGATATTGGCGATCAGCCGCCGCACCTGTTCGATCGCCGGGCTCCTGCCGATGATCCGCGGCGCCACCGAGTTCTGTTCCGCCAGTTCACGGCGCAACGCGAGGTTTTCCAACACCAGCTTGCGGCGCTCCAACGCACGCCGCACGGTTTCGATCAGCCGCTCGGACGCGAACGGCTTTTCGATGAAGTCGTACGCGCCGTCGCGCATGGCCTGAACGGCCATTGAAATGTCGCCGTGGCCCGTTACAAGGATCACCGGTACGTCGGGCGCGCGCTCATGGCATTGCGCAAGCAGATCGAGGCCGCTTGCGCCCGGCAAGCGAATGTCGCTGACGATCACGCCAGAGAAGTCCGCGCCGATCGTCTTCGCCGCGGACTCCACCGACGCATGGCCGATCACGTCGAAGCCCGCCAGTTGCAGACTCTGCACGCTGGCGCGCCGCACCAGTTCGTCGTCTTCGATATACAGCACTTGCAGGCCGTGGTTCAGCATGGCGTTTTCCGTGTGATTCAGGAGCCCGCCGTCAGCGGGTCCGATGTGTGGCTCGTCTGCATGCGCGCGCGGCGCAGCGTCAACACGAATAATGCGCCGCCGCCCGGCGCGTTGCGCGCCACGAGCGAGCCGCCGCAATCGCGCGCGATCGAAGACGATATCGCCAGCCCGAGTCCCAGCCCCTGGCCCATTTCTTTGGTGGTGAAGAACGGCTCGAACAGGCGCGGCAGGACATCGTCGGCAATGCCGGGGCCGTTGTCGCTCACGACGAACGACAGGTTCGCGTCGGCGACCTCGATCTCGATCGAAATGCGCGGCGAGTCGATGTCGGCGGTCGCATCGAGCGCGTTGCCGAGCAGATTGATCAGCACCTGCTCCAGTCGCAGATCGTCGCAATGCGCGATCAGTTCGGGATAGTCGTCGGCGAGACTCAGCGGCATGCGGCTGCCGCTTTGCGCATCGAGCAAGGCGAATTCGATCTCGACGCCCTGCAAGCGCTTTTGCAGCAGCGCCACCACGTTGCGCAACGCCCGCACGATCGGCGCACGCGCACTGCGCGGCCGCGCGCGTCCGACGAACAGTTTCAGCTGATTGGTGATCTTGCCCATGCGCTCAGTGAGCGCCGCGATCGCTTCGAGATTTTCGCGCGCCGACACCTGGTCGCCGCGTTCGAGCAGCACGCGTGTGTTATCCGAGAAGCCACGCAGCGCGGCGAGCGGCTGATTCAGTTCATGCGTGATGCCGGCGGCCATCTGACCGAGCGCGGCGAGCTTGCTCGCCTGGATCAGTTCATCATGCGCGGCGCGCAACTCCTGTTCGGCGCGCGTGCGTTCGGCCACTTCCTTCTGCAACTGTTCGTTCGCCTGAGAGAGATCCGCGGTGCGCTCGGCAACGCGCCGGTTCAGTTCCGCGTAGGCTTTTTGCAGCAGCGCCCGGCTGCGCATCACCTCGCGCACGCGGGCACGGCGCATTCTCCAATAGAACGCGAGCAACGCCAGCGATACGTAGCCGAAGCCTGTGACGATGGTCGCCTTGCGCGCGTCGGCGTCGACCGGATCGACCGGCGACATGGTGATCAGATGCCAGTCCGGTTCGCCCATGCCGCGCCGCGACGCGAGATAGCGCGGCGCATAGCGGCCGCCGCCGATGCGCACGATCTGCGCGTTGCCTTCGAGCGTGCGCTCGATCGACACCGGCAGCGGCGCGATCGGCTGCTGCGCGTATTGACGCGCCTGGTAGATCGAATCGGCGACCGGCCCCGACAGCGGCCGGATCGTATGGTATTTCCACGCCGGCATCGACGACAGAAAAATCACGCCGTGGTCGTCGGTCACGACGAGCGGCTCGGACGCATCCGCGGCCTGAAACCATTCGAGATCGAGTTTGACGACCGCCACGCCGACAATCTTGTCGTCGCGCCGCACCGGCTGCGAGATGTAGTAGCCCGGCGCCTGCGAAATCGTACCAATGCCGAAGAAGCGGCCCACGCCGCCTCTGACCGCATCGAGAAAATACGGCCGGAATTGATAGCCGGCACCGATGAAGCTGCCCGGCCCGCGCCAGTTGCTCGCCGCAACGCAAAAACCGTCGAGCGGAATGATGTACGTGACGGTGGCGCGCGCGTGACGGTTCAGGTCTTCGAGATAAAGATTGGCGCGCGCCACATTGGCTGCGCTGGGATTCACCAGCACGTCCTGCACGATAGGGTGTTCCGCCAGCAGATAAGGCAGCGATTCGTAGCGTTCGAGCGTGCTCTTCAGCGCGCTCGTCGTACGGTCGACTCGCACCGCGGCGTTGCGCCGCAAATGGTCGATGCCGCTTTGCCACGCGATGCTGTACGTGAGCCCGCACGCTGCCACGAGCCCGGCGACGAGCGCGAAGAGGATCAGCAGGCGTCGCGTCACGTTGGCAATATCCGATCGGTGAGGATCGTTTATTGTGGCATAAGGCGACGCGCCGTCGGCGCAAGCTTCGTCGGCCGACGGCGCGGGGGTTCGGCGCACGGCCACCGGTTTCATACGCTGGTGTCCGCGGCCGTCAGGGTTGCGCTGGAGCGGGTTGCCGATGCGCGGCTTAAACGCCGGCCGGCTCTTTGATCGCCACGTCGCCACGCAAGGCGGCGTTCAGCTTGCTGCGGTCCAGTTCCTTTTCCCACGCCGAGACCACCACCGTCGCCACGCCGTTGCCGACAATGTTGGTCAGCGCGCGGCATTCGCTCATGAAGCGGTCGATACCGAGAATCAGCACCATGCCCGACAGCGGAATGGTCGGCACCACGGCAAGCGTCGCAGCCAGCGTGATGAAGCCCGCGCCCGTCACGCCGCTCGCGCCCTTCGAGGTCAGCATGGTGACCGCCAGCAGCGTGAGCTGCTGCGTCCACGTCAGGTCGGTGTTGGTCGCCTGCGCGATGAACAGCACGGCCATCGTCATGTAGATGTTGGTGCCGTCGAGATTGAACGAATAACCGGTCGGCACCACGAGGCCCACCACCGAGCGCGAGCAGCCGAGCCTTTCGAGTTTCAGCATCAGTTGCGGGAGCGCCGCTTCGGACGAGCTCGTGCCGAGCACGATCAGCATCTCTTCCTTGATGTACGCGACAAAGCGCAGGATGTTGAAGCCCACCGCACGCGCGATGATGCCGAGCACGACCACCACGAACACGACCGAGGTCAGATAGAACGTGCCGATCAGCTTGAGCATTGGCAGAAGCGAGCCGATACCGTACTTGCCGATCGTGAAGGCCATCGCGCCGAACGCGCCGATCGGCGCCAGCTTCGTGATGATGCGCACGATGCCGAACAGCACATGCGAGAGCCCGTCGATAAAGCTCGTCACGACTTTGCCCTTCTCACCGGCCGTTGCGAGCACCGCGCCGAACAGCAGCGCGATCAGCAGGATCTGCAGGATCTCGCCCTGCGCGAACGCCGACACGAGCGTGTCCGGAATGATGTGCATCAGGAACTCGACGCTCGACTGCCCGTGTGCTTTGGCAGCGTACGAGGCGACGGCCTTGCCGTCGAGCGTGGCCGGATCGATGTTGAAGCCGACGCCCGGCTTCAGCACGTGTGTGGCGATCAGGCCGAGCACCAGTGCGAAGGTCGAGACGATTTCGAAATACAGCAGCGCCTTGCCGCCCACCCGGCCGACTTTCTTCATGTCCTCCATGCCGGCAATACCTGTCACCACCGTACAGAAGATGATCGGCCCGATCACCATCTTGATCAGCTTGATGAAGCCGTCGCCGAGCGGCTTCATGTCGACGGCGAGATCGGGGTAGAAATGCCCGAGCGCGATACCGACGATGATCGCCGCGATCACCTGGACGTACAGCACTTTGTGGATAGGTTTCTTCACGATGTTTCCTGCGATGTGGATGAGCTCAATGGCCTGCCACGCTGCGCATCATGCGAACGAATAATCGTCACGCCTGTGCACGGCATTAGGCCGCGACAAGACGACGAATTCAGAAATACCGGGAAGGGAAATCGGACATCGTTGTCTCCTTGCTTTAGTTGTCGGACCGTTGCGGCCGCGATATCTGTTTTGCAAGGTCGATGCCAGCTCGATGCCGGGCTCGGCGCGTTGATTCTTATAGGCTTTCTAGCGCTTCACGGCGTATGTCGTCCGGGATTCCGGAAATCCAGACAAGGGGCGTCGGGGAATCCGGAATCCATTGCGACTGCAGCCCCGGGATAACCCGTAGGGCTTTCTACGGCGTGCCTTTGCCCGGAAGCAAGTGCGACTCGTGATCTGCAACCTCTAAACGCCGCCTTCTTCCAGCACCAGCAGATTCTCGTGCGAGAAACCCAGCGACACCGGCTGCCCGCGTTCGGGCAAACCGCGGTTCGGGTCGTTGAACACGTCGAGCGAAATCACCGCGTCTTTCACGCGTGTTCTGATGCGCACCACGGCGCCGAGGAAATTCACTTCTTCAACGGTCGCGTTCAGCGTGTTGCGACCGGGCGCGGCCGGCTCCAGCACGATCGCTTCGGGCCGCAGCGCGAGCAGGCGTTTCTTGCCCGCATCGTTCGACGGCAACTCCTGCGTGGTGGTCAACTCCTGACCGTCCACCACCATCCTGCCGGTTGCCGGATCGACCACATGCCCGGCCAGAATATTCAGCGTGCCGACGAACGACGCGACGAACCGGGTGCGCGGATAGTTATAGATCTCGGAGGGCGAGCCGATCTGCTCGACACGGCCCTCGTTCATCACGACGATGCGGTCGGAAATCGACAGCGCCTCTTCCTGATCGTGCGTGACGAAAATCGACGTGATACCGAGTTCGCGCTGCAACGCGCGAATGTCCTGACGCAACGAAATGCGGATCTTGGCGTCGAGCGCGGAAAGCGGTTCGTCGAGCAGCAACACCTGCGGCTTGCCGGCGAGCGCCCGTGCGAGCGCCACGCGCTGCTGCTGGCCGCCCGACAATTGCCACGGATAACGCCCGCCCAGTTGCGGCAGCTTGATCAGCTGCAGCATCTCCTCGACGCGGCTGTTGATCTCCGCCTGCGGCCGATGCGTGATCTTCAGGCCAAAGCCGATGTTCTCGGCCACCGTCATGTTCGGAAACAGCGCATACGACTGGAACACCATGCCGACCTTGCGCTGCCGCGTGCGAAGGTGGGTAACGTCCTTGTTATCCAGCCGGATGATGCCGCGCGTCGGCGTTTCGAAGCCGGCGATCATGCGTAGCACCGTGGTCTTGCCGCAGCCGGACGGCCCGAGGAAAGTAATGAACTCGCCGCGCTCGATCTTCATGTCGAAGTGATGCAGCGCGGTGTTCGCCCCGAAGGACTTATGCAGATTTTCGATCTCTAGGAATGCCATGTTTCGCTGCCCCAGTCCGTCAAACTCATTGGATCAAACCTGTCGGTCAAGCTCATTGGTCACACTTTCTGGCCGCTCACGGCGCGGGCCGAGCCGAATACCTGGATCAAACCCATCGACGCCCACGTGATCACGAACGCGATGATCGCAAGCGCCGACGGTTCGTACGCGCGGTTCGCGCCGATCAATTGCAGATACGGACCGAACGCGGGACGGTCGAGCAGGCTCGCCAGTGTGAATTCGCCGATCACCACCGCAAAGGTGAGAAACGCGCCGGACAGAATGCCCGAGCGGATATTCGGAAAGATCACCTTGAAGAGAATGGTCGGCCAGCTCGCGCCGAGACATTCGGCCGCTTCGGTGAGCGAACGCACGTCGACCGCGCGCAGGCCGGCATCGACGGCGCGGTACATGTACGGCAGCGAGAGCGTCACGTAGCCGAACACCAGCAATAGATCCGTGGCGCGCTCGTTGCCGGTGAGCGGCAGAATCGAACTGCTGTTATAGATGCGCAGATAGCCAAACACGATCACGATGGCCGGCACCACCAGCGGCAACAGCGTGATGAACTCGACCACCGGCCGCAGCTTCGGCAAACGCAACTGCACCCAGTAAGCGGTCGGCACCACCAGCAGCACGCCGACCACGATCGTCAGCAGCGCCATCAGGATCGAATAGCCGAAGGAGGCCTGAAAGCGCGGATCGCCGAGCACGACGCTATACGCTTCGAAGCTGTACGCGCCGCGTTTCATGCGCAGGCTGAACTCGAACGTCGCGATCAGCGGAATCAGAAAGTACAGCGAACCGACGATCATCGCAGTCCACGCACCCACGCGCGATTGGCTTTTCATCGACGTCCCCTTTCAGCGCGCGAGCGCAGCCAGATGTAGCCGCCGTTCGAGAGGCCGGTAACGAGCACCATGCCGAGCGCGAGCGCGTAGCCGAGATTCTGGTTGTGCATCACGTCGCCGCGAATCTGCGCATACAGCAGGATCGTGACGATGTTCAGCGAACTGCCGGTCAGCGCATAAGCCGTCGCGACCGCACCGAACGAATTGGCGAACAGCAGTAGCGCGGCGCCGAGCACGCTAGGCCACAGTACCGGCAGCGCGACGTAGCGCCAGTATTGATACGCGGTGCCGCCGAGGCAATCGCAGGCCTCGCGCCATTCGCGCTTCAGACCGTCGAGCGCGGGTGTGACGATCAGCACCATCAAGGGAATCTGGAAATACAGATAGGTCAGCGTCAGACCGGAAAAGCTCAGGATGCTGAAGCCCGTCGAGTACAGATTGAAGCCGAGGTATTTCTTCAGCAACACGGTGACGAGCCCGACGCGGCCCAGTGTGCAGATGAAAGCGAACGCGAGCGGCACGCCGGCAAAGTTCGACGCGACGCCGGAAAACGTCATCAAGGTCGGACGAATCCAGCCCGGCAGTTTGCCCTGCACCGCCGCCCAGGCGAGCAGCGAACCGATCACCGCACCGCCGAGCGAGGAGGCTGCGCTCACCTTGAAACTGATCCAGTACGCGTCCATCACGGTCGGCTGGAGCAGGTCGCGGAAATTGGCGAGCGTGAAGTGGCCTTGCGAATCCTGGAATGCGCCGACCATCAGGAAGCCGGTCGGCAGAATCAGGAACAGCAGCGCGAAGGTAAAGAACGGCACCACGCCGATCCACGCGAGGAACTGCGACGCGCGCCCTGGACCGTCGACGCGAGGCGTTGGGCTGGGTACAGGCGGAACCAGCAATTCCGGCTGCGCCGTCCCGGCATCCGATGAAGCGCTCATAGCTCACCCTTAGGCAATCTGGCAAACGCACCCGGCGCGCCGCGCTCGTCACGAGCAGCGGCGCGCCGGTGCGGCAAAACTTCACGCGACGGTTTTTCGTGTCGCGGCGCGCCTGCTCCGCTGCCGCCGCGACCTGTGCGTTACGCCTTACTTGACGTTCGCGCCGACCGCTTCGTCCCAATGCTTCGTGATGGTGTCCTTGTACGCGTCCTGTTGCGACAGCGTCGGGAATACGACGTTCTTGTACGACGAAGGCGGCGGCAGCTTGTCGAGCAACGCTTGCGGCACCTTCTTGCCGTTCACCAGTTCGGTATAGCGCATCGGGTGACAGTAGCCCTTCAGCCAGCCGATCTGACCTTCATCCGAGTACAGATATTCCATCCACAGCTTGGCTGCGTTCGGATGCGGCGCATAAGCGCTGATCGCCTGAACGTACACACCGGCGACCACGCCCGTCTTCGGAATCACCACCTGCACCTTCGGATTGCCCTTCAGCGTGTCGCGGTCAGCCAGCGCGTTGTAATCCCAGCGCACGACGATCGGCGTGGTGCCTTGCGCGAGCGATGCGGCCTTGCCGATCACCGGCACGAAGTTGCCGTTCTTGTTCAGGTTAGCGAAATAAGTGAGCCCGGCCTGCCCGGCCTTGCTCGCATCGCCCTTGCTCTGCGAGAGGCCCGCGGCATACACGGCCTGGATCGCCTGATTGGCCGAGCGCGGATCGCCGGCCAGCGAGACGGCATTCTTGTAATCCGGCTTGAGCAGATCGCTCCAGTCAGCCGGCGCCTTGTCGATCATGTCGGCGTTGACTTCAAACGAGAGCACGCCGTAGTAATCGCCATACCAATAGCCGTCGGCGTCTTTCGACTCTTTCGGAATCGAGTTCCACGTGGCGACCTTATACGGCTGCAGCAGCCCTGCTGCCTTCGCGGACGGACCGAACGAGAGGCCCACGTCGATCACGTCGGGGGCCTGCGGGCCCTTGTTGCCCTTGTTCGCCTTGATGGCTTCGACTTCGTCGCCCGAACCCGCATCCGGATTCAGCTCGTTGACCTTGATGCCGTACTTCTTCTGAAAGCCCGCGACCAGTTCTCCGTAGTTGCACCAGTCGTGCGGCAACGCGATCACGGTAAGTTGGCCTTCCTGCTTCGCGGCGGCAATCAGCGCATCGAGCGGCGCGGCCGAAGCGCTGCTGCTGACGCCGGCGGCGGTGACACCCGCAACGGCCGACATCGAAAGTATGCGAGCTAACACGGTGCGGTTCATAGTCTTCCCCATCCTCTGCCGAAATTGCTACGTTTGGAAAATTTCTAGTTCGAGCTTCAGGACGCGCGCCTGTGCACCCCTGCACCGGCACGCCCTCGCCATGTTCAGGCCGGATTGGCCGGCGCGGAGAACATGTCGTGTCGCAGTGTATCGATGCGATCTGTACAAATCATGTCGACGCCCCATTGCGCGAGCAGTTGCGCACGCGCCGGGTCGTTGACCGTGTAGGCGAGCACGCGCAGGCCGGCGGCATGAATCTCGGCGATCAGCGGCTCGGTCAGATACCGATGGTTCGCGTGAAACGACACGCAGTCGAGTTCACGCACGACGCGCAGCCAGTCCGCCGGCACCTCGTCGAACAGCATGCCGCGTTGCAACGACGGCGCCGCGTCACGCGCGGCGACCAGTGCCTCGAACGAAAACGACGACAGCAATGGCGGTGTCTGGCCTTGCCATAACGTCAGCGCGCCGCTTGCCACCAGAGTCCCGGTGATCTCGTCGCGGCCCGGACACGGTTTGATCTCGATGTTGGCGGCAATGCCGTCGCGCGCGCAGCGCCCGGCCGCCTCGGCGAGCGTCGGCAGACGCGTGCCGGCGAATTGCGGCCCGTACCATGCACCGGCGTCGAGCGCGGCCAGTTGCTGCCACGTGTGTTCCGCGGCGGCGCCGTGGCCGTTAGTGGTGCGCTCAAGGGTGTCGTCGTGCAGCAGAAAGAGTTGGTTGTCGGCGGAAAGCTTCGCGTCGAACTCGACCATACGGTAGCCGTAGCGCACGCAGGCGTCGAAACCGGCGAGCGTGTTCTCCGGCGCCAGCGAGCCGCCGCAGCGATGCGCGGCCAGTCGCGGATAAGGCCAGTCTGCGGATGAAGCGCGATTAATCCCGTTTCCCACGTCTCGTTACCTTTCAGATAGAGCGGTTGACTATGCTCTCGACACGTTCCCTGCCGCTACTGCTGCCCTGGCCGTCAATGAAGCACGCATGCCTCAGGTTGTCCCTTCACGCGCGAGCCCGGCGCGTAGTATCGCGCTAAGGTACGCGCTGCGATAGCCGGACATACGCTTCGTGTTTCCGCCGCGCCCGACATCGCAACACCATTGTCAGGATGACGAAGCGTGCCGTCATCGAGCAGCGCGACACCACGCGGGCATCACGCAAATAGCGGACCCCAGGATCCATTATGGCGACGACACCGTCTGGTCAGATTGCCAAAAAACGCCGCAAAATGCTCGAAATCGGACATTTCAATTCCTTTTCGAACATTTGATGTTCGAAACAGGCGTGGCGCTTCGATCTGCGAAGGCTAAAGTTAAATACACAAACTTGCAAGCTGCCAAAAAAATACAACACAATTCGACTAAAGTAGTACGCTTGACATCGTCCGGACACACATTCGTGACCACGATGTCGCAGTTAACAACAAGCTAAATAAACGCGTACGCATCCAAGGAAACATGCATGTGGCAGGAAGACCGTCATCAGAGAATTCGAGCGTTACTGTCCACGCTTCAACGCGTGTCCACGGAACGGATCATGGCGGACCTCGGGGTGTCGCGCGAAACCGTGCGGCGCGATCTGCTCGACCTCGAAGCGCTCGGTGAACTGCGCCGCGTGCACGGCGGCGCGATCAAGCCCGCCGACGAAGCGCCGATCGCCGAGCGCGTGCACATGCGCGTCAAATCCAAAACCGCCATCGCCAAAGCGGCTACAGGGTTGATCGCGAGCGGCCAGACACTTTTCATCGACGCCGGCACCACCACCGCCGCGCTGGCCGAAGAACTGGCGAAACTCGCGAACCTCACCGTCGTCACCAATTCGATCGACGTCGCGCTGAAGATGCGCGGCGCGGTCGATCAAACCGAAGCCGCCAACGAAGTCATCCTGCTCGGCGGCTCGATCAGCGACCGCGCCATGGCGACCACCGGCGCCACCACCGTGCTCGACATCCAGCGCTATCGCGCAGACCTCGCGCTGCTGTCGCCTGTCGGTGTCGATCACCGGCATGGCGCGACCAACTACGACCATGCCGAAACCGAAGTGGCGCGCGCCATGGTCGCCAACGCTGACCGCGTGGTGATCCTCGCCGATTACAGCAAGATCGGCCAGCGCAGCCGTATCTCCTACTGCCCGGTCGATCGGATCGACGTGCTCGTCACCAACAAAAAGGCGGCCGAAGCCGCCGATTTTGCGTCACTGAAAAAGAAGCTCGAAGAGATCGTTCTCGCTTAGGGCTCGGGCCTGTACTCGGGCCTCGATGCGAGGCGTGAGATCTATTCCTTCACGTGCATGGTATCGAGCACGCGCTTGCGCAGGCGCGTGTCGTGCAACGCGCCGGCTGCGTCGAGCACCGGATAGGCGGTCGAGCAGAATAGTGAGTTGAGCCGCTTCATGTCGCTGATCAGATCGAGATGCAGTGCGCTGGTCTCGATGCTTCGCAAGGTTTGCCCGGCGAGCCGGTCCAGATGGCGGTATGAATAGGCGCGCTCCAGATCGCGAAAGCGCTCCTTCTCCGCCAGCAGCCGCTCGGCACACCGCAAGTCGTTGTTCAGAAACACCGACAGGCCGAGCTGCAGGTTGCTGACGAGGCGTGCCTGCAAGTCGTCCAGTTCACCCAGCCCTTCCTCCGAAAACGACAGCCGGTGAGCGATCTTCTTTTCCTCGATGTCGCCCACGATCCGCTCGATGATGTCGCCCGCATGCTCCAGGTTGATCGTCAACGAAATGATGTCGGTCCAGCGGCGGCTATCGGCTTCGTCGAGCTGCTCGCGCGAGATCAGCGTCAGATAGGTTTTGACCGCGGCGTAAAGCTCGTCGACGTCGTCGTCCATGCGGACCGTTTCTCGCGCCTTGTCCAGATTGTTGTGATGGATCAGGTCCGCGACATTGTCGAGCATGGTGCGCACGATGTCGCCGATCCGCAGCACCTCGCGCGCGGCGTGCGCGAGCGCGAGCGTAGGCGTGGACAGCGCGGCGGTATCCAGGTGGAGCGGCCGTAGCTCGCCGTTCGGCACCGGCCGGTCGGGCAAGGCACGCACACAGATGCGCGCCACCGGATCGATCAGCGACAGGCACGCGCAGCAACGCAGCGCGTTATAGATCAGGTGAAATCCGACGGTTGCTTCACGCGGATTCGCGATCAACACCGGCAATCCGCGCGCGAGCAGCGAGGCGAACGGGAGGATCAGCAATGCGCCGGCCAGTTTGAACGCAAAACTGCCCAACGCGAGCCGCCGCGCCGCCGCGTTCTGTGCGACGGTGCCGAGGAGCGCGAGCAGGCCGCTGCCGAGATTCGCGCCGATCACGAGGCACAGCGCCACCTTCAAAGAAATCACACCGGATGAGGCAAGCGTCGCGGTCAGCAGCACGGCGGCAAGGCTCGAATAGGACAGCATGGCAAACGCGGCGCCGACCAGCGCGTCGAGCATGGTGTCGCCGGTCAGTGCACCGAACATTACGCGCACGCCGGCGCCTTGCATCATGGGCTGGGCGGCTTCGACGATCAGACGCAGCGCCAGCAGGATCAGCCCGAGGCCGATCAGCGTGCGGCCGGCCTGGCCGAGACGGGTCTGCTTGCGCGACAGAAAGAGCGGCACGCCGAGCAGAATCAGGATCGGCGACAACCAGGATAGATCGAGTGTGAGAACCCGCGCCATCAATGCGGTGCCGACGTCTGCGCCGAGCATGATCGCGAGACCGCTGGTGAGCGGTAAAAGTCCTTGCGCCGCGAACGACGTGACGATTACCGCGGTGGCATTGCTGCTCTGTACGAGACTCGTGACGCCGACGCCCGAGAGGAACGCCCGCCAGCGGCTACTGGTGCTGCGCCCCAGCACGCTGCGCAGATCGGCGCCGAGAACCCGCAGGATGCCGGTGCGCACAATGTGTGAACCCCACACGAGGAGCGCTACACCAGCCAGAAGGTTTAGGAGAATCAACATAAGGCACTGCGCATCCGTTCCTGCTGCCATGACCCGAACCGCGTGCCGCGCGAACCGGCACCGGGGCGTATATGACAGTAGTGTTGCACATTTTTGCCATATTGTAATTTTGTGCGTTTAAATATACGCTCGTGCAAAGCTGTGGATTGCTGTGTGCCGGCTCATGGTCAGTCATGCATGGAGTTCGACCACACGACCACTTAAACACGAGGACTCTGGATGAGCCGCAACCTTGCGCTGTTCGACCTGGATCACACGTTGCTGCCGCTCGACAGCGATCAGGCGTGGGCCCACTTCATTGCTGGACTGGGTGTGGAAGGCGCCGTGCGGCACGCGCAGGAAATCGACGATTACTACCGGCAGTATGTGGCCGGCACGCTCGATATGGCTGCCTATCTGAACTACACGCTGGCACCGCTCGCCCGCCACTCGCGCGAGCAACTCGACGCGTGGCACGCGCAGTTCATGCAGCAGGTGATTGCACCGGCCATCCTGCCCGCCGCGCGTGAACTCGTGCAACGCCATCTGGACGCAGACGATCTTTGCTGCATCGTCACCGCCACCAACGTGTTCATCACGGAGCCGATCGGCAAGGCGCTCGGTTTCGAGCATCTGCTGGGAATCGAGCTCGGCACCGAAGGCGGCGATCCATCGGCGCGCTTCACTGGAACTGCTGTCGGCACCCCCACCTTCCGCGAAGGCAAGATCGCGCGCACCGAGAGTTGGCTGGCTTCGCTCGGGCATCGGCTGCAGGATTTCCACGAGAGCTGGTTCTATAGCGATTCGATCAACGACGTCCCCTTGCTGGAGCGCGTCACCCATCCGGTCGCGACCAATCCCGATCCGCGCTTACGCGCCGTCGCCACGGAACGCGGCTGGCCGGTGATCGAGCTGTTTGCCTAAGCTTGCTTGGGCTCGGGCTCGGGCTTGCGTTTGAGCCTGAAGCTGAGCGGCAGCCGCCGCGCTACACCCGCCCCTTCCACGGCACGAGCCGCCGCTCCAGCGCACGCATGCCCAGATCGAAGAACCACGCGATCAGCCCGATCAGCACGATGCCCATCACCACCACGTCGGTGCGCAGAAAACTCGAGGCGTTCAGCACCATCTGACCCAGCCCCGCGGTGGCCGCGACCATTTCGGCGGCAACCAGCGTGGTCCAGCCGAAACCGATAGCGATACGCAGGCCGGTCAGAATCTCCGGCAACGCCGCCGGCAAGACCACATGCCGCACGATCTGCGAGAAACTGCCGCCCAGTGAATACGCCGCATGAATCTGCTCGATGGTCGCGCTGCGCACGCCGGCACGCGCGGCCATCGCAATCGGCGCAAAGCAGGCGAGATAGATCACGACGATCTTCGCCGTTTCGTCGATGCCGAACCAGATCACCACCAGCGGCAGATAAGCGAGCGGCGGCAGTGGCCGGTAGAACTCCAAAGGCGGATCGAGCAGGCCGCGCGCGACCCGGCTCACTCCCATCAGGATACCGACCGGCACGGCCGTGACCGCAGCGAGCGCAAACGCACCGAACACACGCAACGCACTCCAGGCGAGATGCTCGGAGAGCGGCAAGCCACCTTGAATGCGGCCATGCCACGCATCGATGAACGCGGCCCATACGGCTTCGGGCGTCGGCAGAAATAGCGGCGGCAACCAGCGCAGATGAGTGGCAAGCCACCACAACGCCGCGAGCGTCGTGACCGAGACCGCACTGAGTGCCGCGGTCGGCCCTTCGCCGGGCAAACGCCAGCCGCGTACGGGGCGCACGGTCCGCGGTGGCCGCTTGCCCCTCTCGGCGAGCGCCACATTGCCTAATGATTCACGCGAAGCCGTCACGACACCACCTCTTCCTGATTGCGCTCATGCAGGCGGCGCACCAGCCGCTCGCGCCATTCGATGAAATCCGCCGACGACTTGACCGCGCGCGCATCGCGCGTCTGCAGAAAACGCTGCGCGAACGGCAAGTCGTAGCTATCGGCGATGCGGCCCGGACCCGGCGTCATGACGACGAGGCGCGTCGCGAGAAAGAGTGCCTCTTCGACGCTGTGCGTAATGAAGAACACCGTCTTGCGCGTGCGCCCCCAGACGTCGAGTACGAGTTCCTGCATCGACTCGCGTGTCATGGCATCGAGCGCGCCCATCGGTTCGTCCATCAGCAGCACTTGCGGATCGCTTGCCAGCGCGCGGGCGATCCCCACGCGCTGCTGCATGCCGCCCGACAGCGCATAGACCCGCGAGCGCGCATGCCTCTCGAGTCCGACGAGCTTCAGCATCTCGAGCGCAATGCGCTCGCGCTCCGCCCTGGATACGCGCTGAAAACGCAAGCCGAGCGCGACGTTGTCGAGCACGTCGAGCCACGGCATCAACGCATATTTCTGGAACACCACACCGCGGTCCGCGCCCGGCCCGAGAACAGGCTCGCCGTTCAGCCGCACCTCGCCTTCAGTCGGCTGGATGAAGCCCGCGATGCAGTTGAGCAAGGTCGTCTTGCCGCAACCCGACGCACCCAGCGCAACCACAAACTCGCCGGGCTCGATGCGCAGATCGACATCGGCCAGCGCGACATGCGGCGCCGCGCCGCGCGTGCCTTCATAGGCGACTTGCAATTGCCGTATTTCAAGACCGCTCATCGCCGGACCTCGTGATGCTGACTGGAGACAGCGCGCGACGCTCAGTGCGCCGCGCGTTGTACGAACTGCGGATCGACGCCGGTCGAGTAATCGGCCAGCACATTCTGGATCGTGCCTTGCGTCTTCAGAAACGCCGCGGTGGCAGCCAGCGACTTCGCCGCGCCCGATTGCGCGCCGCCGCCAAGCCATGCGTTCGAAGCCTGCTGGGCCAGCGTCGGGAACGCATACAACGCGAGGCTCGCCGGCACTTCCTGCGCGTTGGCGCCGGACTCTTTGGCGACCGCCTCGACCTGCGGCGACGTGGCCGTCCATGCGGAGGTGTGGTCGCGATAATTCGCGTCGGTCGCGGCGAGCACCTTCACGAAACGCGCGACGAACTCGGGGTTCTGACTCGCGAACTTGCGATCAACCACGAATCCGTCGAAGGTCGCCTTGCCGGTCTGCTGCGCGACCTGCCCTGACGTGATGAGCACCTTGCCGTTCTTCTTGACCTTGGCCAGCACGGGATCCCAGATGTACGTTGCGTCGATATCGCCGCGCTCCCACGCCGCCGCGATTTCAGGCGGGCGCAGGTTGACGATCTTGACGTCGGACGGATTCACACCGGCGCTCTGCAACGCGACCAGCGTATGAAAGTGCGAGGTGGACACGAACGGCACGCCGATCTTCTTGCCTTTGAGACCGGCGACGCTCGTGACATTGGAGCCGTCGCGAGCGACCAGCGCTTCGGCGTCGTTGATATTATCGAGAATCCAGAACAGCGAAATATCGACGCCCTGCGACAGTCCTGCCGCGATCGGGCTCGAGCCGGCTTCGCCGAGTTGCACCGAGCCGGAGGCGAGCGCGCGGATCACGTCGGCACCGCTGCCGAGCTTGCGGTAGGTGACCTTGTAGCCGGTGGCTTTCTCCACTTCGCCGGTGGCCTGTGCGTAGCGCCACGGCACCACCATGTCCTGATACGCGATCACGACTTCTTTGGTGTCGGCGCGCGCCGCGGAAGCAAACGGCGCGGACAGTGCGAGCAGCGTAGCAAACGCGGCAAGCGAACGGCGGAAGCGGTTCATCGGAAAGCCTCTTGAGTAGGTAAGGTTCGGGAGGCTTTCGACTATAGGCAGTTTGTTCGCGGCCGGTTCTAATTAATCCGCGATTGCTAATCACGCTGTTTTAGCATTGCTTTTCACGCTGGGTTGGTTAGCGGCGACTGTTGCTGCGGGCAGTCGAACGGTTCCAGCGAATGATGCGGCTCGCGGCGCCCGTGCGCAAGCTGGCCATTCGGCAAATTGACTCTAGCCGACCGAGGCAGGATCATCTTTGCGTTGCAAAACTTCGCATTCCTATGATCGAATTTTTTAGCCGGCTTAGCTGGTTGTTTTTCAACGTCGGCGTGCCGGTGTGTGCGCCTTTTGCGCTGCTTCCCCTGTTGAGCTTTTCGCGCTTTTACAGGCAGTCGTCGAAGGGGATTGCGATACGCACGGTCGAGGACGGAGCGGAGATTGATGTGGACATCAGTGATCATGACCGCAACGATAGGTGCCACTTTCGCTCTATCTCATTATTCGTTAACCTAACTAATTTAAAAATGTCTGAGCTATACTTTTAAGCCCGTCTAACAGGGAGAACTCAAATGCCCAATCTGATCGACCACATCATGGAGAATCGTGAGCTGCGTTATCGCATCATCGAACTCGCCATTCCTTTTTCCATCATCGGCGGAACGATGGCCTCGATCTGCATGCTGCTCGCACGGTATTACCGGTGACTCGCAGGTGCGGATCAACCGCGTGTGATTCCAACACTCAATGTTTGACCGCCCAAAAGAGAAAAGCCTGCAACACATGCAGGCTTTTCCCAATCTGACAGACAGCTAGCTAGCGAAGATACTCAGACCACGCCGGCTCCATGCGCCTGCAAGTCGGCGTGGTAGCTCGAACGAACCATCGCGCCCACGGCTGCGTGCGTGAAACCCATCTTGTAAGCTTCTTCCTCGTACATCCTGAACGTGTCCGGGTGCACGTACGAGCGCACCGGCAGATGGTGTTCCGACGGCTGCAGGTACTGGCCGATCGTCAGCATATCCACGTCGTGTTCGCGCAGATCGCGCATCACTTGCAGAATCTCTTCTTCGGTTTCGCCGAGGCCGACCATCAGACCGGACTTGGTGGCCACGTCAGGATGCAGTGCCTTGAAGTCCTTCAGCAGTTTCAGCGAATGCGCATAGTCCGAACCCGGACGCGCTTCCTTGTAGAGGCGCGGCACCGTTTCGAGGTTGTGGTTCATCACATCGGGCGGTGCGGCATTCAGAATGCCGAGCGCGCGATCCAGACGGCCGCGGAAGTCCGGCGTCAGAATTTCGATGCGCGTCTCCGGTGAAAGCTCGCGCGTCTGACGGATACATTCCACGAAGTGGGCCGCGCCGCCGTCACGCAGATCGTCGCGGTCAACGCTGGTGATCACCACGTACTTCAGCTTCAGCGCGGCGATTGTGCGCGCGAGATTGCCCGGTTCGTCGGCGTCGAGCGGATCCGGGCGACCGTGGCCGACATCGCAGAACGGGCAGCGGCGCGTGCACTTGTCCCCCATGATCATGAAGGTTGCGGTGCCCTTGCCGAAGCATTCGCCAATGTTCGGGCAACTCGCCTCTTCACATACCGTATGAAGATTGTGCTCGCGCAGAATCTGCTTGATTTCGTAGAAGCGCGAGTTGCCGGTGGCCGCTTTCACGCGAATCCAGTCCGGCTTCTTCAGCTTTTCGATCGGGATGACCTTGATGGGAATACGGGCGGTCTTGGCTTGCGCCTTCTGCTTCGCGGTGGCGTCGTAGGCAGCGGGAGCCGGCACGGCATCAGGGGAGGGAGAAGCTGCGAGGTTCGCGGTAACGTCAGTCATTCGTTCGGTCCAGTCAGGCGGTAAGTGCACCGGCCTGTGGTTGGGCGACGGCCGCGGGACTGCCGTCGAGGTTTGCGGTGAGACATGATGCAAAGGTACGGGCCACGTCGTCCCAGCCGGCGGTTACGCCGAGCGTTGCCATATCGACTGTTTCGAGCCCCGCGTAGCCGCATGGATTGATGGCGAGAAACGGTCGCAAATCCATGTTCACGTTCAGACTCACGCCGTGATAGCTGCAGCCGTTGCGGATTTTCAAACCCAGCGCCGCGATCTTGGCGCCTGCGTGCGACCCGGCGGCCAGCCCGGGCGCCACATAGATACCGGGGGCACCCGCCTTTCGTTCTCCGGCGAGATTATACGCCGCAAGCGTGTCGATCACGGCTTGCTCGATCCGCGTGACCAGTTCCCGCACCATCAATTTGCGACGGCGCAAATCGAGCAGCAGGTAGGCAACCACCTGGCCGGGGCCGTGATACGTGATCTGCCCGCCCCGGTCGACTTTGACCAGAGGAATACCGCTGTCAGCGGCCAGCAGGTGGGCGGGATTGCCCGCCTGGCCCAGCGTGAAAACGGGGGGATGTTCGACCAACCAGATTTCGTCGGGGGTGTCGACGGTGCGCGCGTCGGTGAACGCGCGCATGGCTTCGAAACTGGCTTCGTAGGGTTCGGTGCCGCGCCAGCGCAGCGTGAGCGACGCCGTAGCGGGTAAGAGGGTCGGAGAAACCGGGGCGGCACACATGATCCCGTCAGTTTACCGAAATCTGGGAATCCCCGCCGGGAGTCGGCACGTGGAAGCATCGCGTCGGTGCCGCATTGCCGCGCCTGGAAGGGCAAATCGCCGTGGCGCGGCGGCGGCGCCGGCAATGCCAAACGCCGCCGCGCCGTGGCGCCAGCGGCGCGGCCAGACCTTGGTGCAGCGCCATTCGGCCAAACCAACGCGCTGGCGGCGCCAGTCAAACGGTACGCCAACCGCCTCGCACACGTGCCACCAGCCGTTCGCCGATGCGGGCGAACCAGTTCAGCGCGCGCTCGTCGCAACGCGTGGGCACTGAAAACGCCACTCTTGCCTGCGTGTTGCCTTCAGCGCTCAGCCACAGCCGTTCGCCGCGCCGAAGCCGCAGCGTATGACCGGGTTGCAGCCAGTAGTCCTCGATATCGTCGCTGCGCGTGACCCATACCGCACCGCCGCGAACGACCAGTCTCGTGCTGCGCGCCACCTTCAGGGGAACCGTTTCGCCGCTGCGGATTTCAAACGCGATGCTAGAGGAAATTTCTTGCATGATGCCCTCGCCAAAAATCGTTTCGTGACTACAATCCTAGGCGTAGCAAGGGTTTAAGCAAAACGATCTATTTTCATCTCTATGTGAGAAATTTTGTCATGGACCTTCGGCAACTACCCGCGCTGAACGCGATCAAGGCATTCGAGGCCGCCGCCCGTCACGAGAGCTTCTCGCGCGCCGCCGACGAACTCTTCGTCACCCACGGCGCCGTCAGCCACCAGATCCGCGCGCTGGAGGCTGAACTCGGCGTCTCGCTGTTCGCGCGCGACGGCAAGCGCGTGCGGCTCACCGAGACCGGCCGGCGCTACGCCACACATGTGCGCGCCGCGCTGATGGCGCTCGCCGACGCCACCCGCCAGATCCGCGCGGGCGACCGCGAGCGGCGGCTCGTGGTGTCCATGTTGTCGTCGTTTGCGGCGCGCTGGGTGACGCCACGCGTCGGCAGCTTTATCGAGGCGCATCCGCAGTGGGATCTCGAACTCTTGTCCACCAACGCGCTAACCGATTTCGCGCGCGACGACGTCGACGTGGCGATCCGTTTCGGCTTCGGCAAATATTCGGGGCTACATTCGGAGTTGTTGCTGGAGGAGATCTTCTTTCCCGCCTGCGCGCCGGACTTCAATGGCGGCAAGCTGCCGAAAACGCCCGCTGATCTGGCCAAGGTTCCGCTATTGCGTTCCGACGACGAACTCTGGCGCCCCTGGTTCGACGCCGCAGGCCTCACCGACTGGCCCGAACCGAAGCGCGGCGTGCTCTACCAGGATTCGTCGAATCTGCTGCAGGCGGCCATCGACGGCCAGGGCGTCGCGCTCACGCGCCGCTCGCTGGCCATGCACGAAATCGCGGCAGGCCGCCTCGTGCGCTTGTTCGACGTGGATGGGCCGAGCCCGTGGCAGTACTACTTCATCTGTCCGCCGCAGATGCTCGAAACCGCCCGTGTCAGGGCATTCCGCGACTGGGTGTTCGAGGAGGTGGGACGCTTCAGGCAGCTTTTCGACCGGGCTTGCGAGGTGGGGCCAGCCGCAAGCGCCGATATGGCGGCGGACGCATTGCGCGCCACGCCGTGAAACAAGGCGCCGGGCCAGGCTTTACAGCACCACCTTCACCATTGGGTGGCCGGTGAGCGCGCGGTAGATGTCATCGAGCTGCTCGCGGCTTGTGGCGCGTACCGTGACCGTCAGGCCCGTGTAGTTGCCGCCGCTGGAAGGCCGCATCTCGACTCGCGAAACGTCGACTTCATTGTCGAACTGCTGGACCACCGTGACGATCGTCTCGGCGAACTCGGGATGCGATTTGCCCATGATCTTGATCGGGAAATCGCAAGGAAACTCAAACAGTGATTCGTTCACGGGACTCATTCTCTACTCCTTGCTTCGCCTCGCGCGCTT
This sequence comes from Paraburkholderia sp. USG1, assembly GCF_031570135.1. Taxonomy (NCBI): domain Bacteria; kingdom Pseudomonadati; phylum Pseudomonadota; class Betaproteobacteria; order Burkholderiales; family Burkholderiaceae; genus Paraburkholderia; species Paraburkholderia sp. USG1. Next base: position 67,539 of record NZ_JAMWXW010000029.1, read on the forward strand.
CCTGGGCCTTGGCTCGCTGATAAGCCGCGTACAGCGCTGCAAAGACCGCACCCGGCTTGCCCTCGCCGACCGGCTGGCTATCGAGCCGTGTGACCGGCAGCACTTCCTTGGTTGCCGAACTGACAATGATCTCGTCCGCCGCGCGCAGTTCGGCTTCGCTAATCTCGCGCGCTTCGAAACGGATACCGCATTCGCCCGCCAGTTCCTCGATCAGACCGTAGCGAATCCCTTCGAGAATCTTGTGGCTGCGCGGCGGCGCGGACAACACGCCGCTCTTCGCCACCCACACGTTCGACGACGACCCTTCGGTCAGCATGCCGTCGCGAAACTGGATCGTTTCGAACGCGTCGTTCTCCGCAGCGTATTGCGCCATCAGCACGTTGCCCAGCAGCGACACCGACTTGATGTCGCAATTGAGCCAGCGGCGGTCTTCAGCGGTGACGCAACGCACGCCTTGCGCGCGCTGCGCCGCGTCCGGCAGGTTCAGCGGCGTGACCATCACGAACACGGTCGGCTGGATGTCGGCCGGAAACGCATGGCCGCGTTTCGCGACACCGCGCGTGACCTGAATATAGGCAATCGCGTCCTGATCGGCGCGCAAACCGCCGTCCGCCTCGTTCGCCGCGACCACCTGCGCGATCAGCGCGCGCCAGCCGGCGTCGTCGAACGGATTGACAATGCCGATCCTGTCGACGGAGCGCGCGAGCCGCGCCAGATGCTGCTGGAAACGGAACGGCGTACGGCCGCCCGCATGCGCGGGGTGCGCGTACAGCGGCGCGACTTCATAAATACCGTCGCCGAAAATAAAGCCGCGGTCAAGAACCGGCACACGCGCTTCGGACAACGGCACCAACTCGCCGTTCAGATAGACAATCGGATCGGACGAAACATCGGAAACAGCGGTCATCGCAATCAGGCTCTTACTTCTTCTTGTTGAACATGAGCATCAGCGAATCCCACACGCGGCCGACCACCCCGGCTTGCGGCACGGCCTGCAAGGCCACCACCGGGAACTGCGCCAGCACCTTGCCGTCGGCGACCAGCTTGACCGTGCCGACCTGCTGACCGTTCGCGAGCGGCGCGATCAGCGGATCGATCTGCTCGATCTGCGGCTTCACCTTGTCGCCCATGCCCTTCGGCACCGTGATGTACTGATCGCTCTTCACGCCGATCTGCACGGTGTCCTGCGCACCCTTGTAGACGCGCGGCGTGCCCACCACCTGATTCGCCTTGTACAGACGCACCGTGTCGTACGCGCTGTAGCCGTAGTTCAGCATCTTCAGGCTGTCCTGCACGCGGTCGTGTTCCTTGGTCTCGCCCATCATGACCGAGACGAGGCGGCGCGACGCGTCGGTCGTGCCCGGCAGCGAACGCTTCGCGCTCGCGATCAGGCAGTAGCCGGCGGCTTGCGTGTGGCCGGTCTTCAGACCATCTACCGTCGGGTCGATCCACAGCAGGCGGTTGCGGTTCGGCTGCTTGATCTTGTTGTACGTGAATTCCTTGACCGAGAAGATGTTGTAGTAGTCAGGGAAGTCGCGAATCAGACGCGCCGACAGGATCGCGAGGTCGCCCGCGGTCGTGTAGTGCTGCGGGTCGGGCATGCCGTTCACGTCGGCGAAATGCGTGTGCTTCATGCCGAGGCGCTGCGCTTCCGTGTTCATCATGTTGACGAACTGCGACTCGCTGCCGCCGACCAGTTCGGCCAATGCGATCGCGGCGTCGTTACCCGACTGGACGATCATGCCGTACACCAGATCGTGCACGGTCACCGGCTTGTTCGCTTCGATGAACATGCGCGATTCGTCGGTCCGCACGCGGCGCACGGCTTCGCTCGGCATGACCGTCTGGTCCATATTGATTTTTTTCGTCTGCAGTGCTTCGAAGACGAGGTACGCCGTCATCAGCTTGGTAAGCGATGCGGGTTCCACGCGCTCGTCGGCATTGCCCGAGGCGAGCACCTGGTTGCTGGTGGCGTCGACGAGCACCCACGAGCGCGCGTTCACCGCCGGCGGCGGCACTTGCGCGAACGCCGTGCTGGCGGCGAGCGTAGCCGGCAACACAATGCCGAGAGTGACGGCACGCGCAAGCGTAGGGGAAACGAAGGAAGCAACAGAAGAAGGGAATGACGTGCGGCCGGAGGTGGAGAAACGCATAGGGTCGATTCGTGCAGAAAAATACATCGCGCGCAGGGCGCATTGTTTGGAAGAGCCGGTCGGCGAGCGTCCGGCCGTAAAAACGGCACGGCGCCCATTGGACTTCCGGCCACGCGATCGGTTCGCGCAGCACGCCCTGCATCCGGCACCGCTGCGGCGAAAAGATACTACGCGTCGCGCGAACTGCCGGATGGGCGGCGCTGCGCCCAAAAAAGAGTCGCCATTATACGCGTGCTCTCCCGGCAACTTTGCGCGAGAGGCGGCGATAAATTTGCGTTTGTGCGTACCTGTACCTCGGAAAACGCATGCCGCGCGCCACTCACCGCCACGCGTCGACGATGATCCGCTTCAGAACGTGCAGCTTGCGATGCAGAAAATGCTCCGCCCCCGGAATCACGACAACCGGCAACTCCTGCGGTCGTGCCCAGTCGTAAACGGATTGAATGGGAACCGTCTCGTCGGTTTCACCGTGAATCACGAGCGTGTTCTCCGGTACGGGGGCCACGTCCCAGCGGCTCGCTGCGGTGCCGACGAACACCATTCGCTCGATCTCCTGACCTTCTTCACGCAGTTTCGCGGCCACGTGCGACAGCACGAACGTGCCGAACGAAAAGCCCGCCAGCACGAGGGGCAGATCGGCCTGACCCGGTTCGGCCCGCATGTGATCGAGCACGGCGCGCAGATCGTCGCGCTCGCCGATGCCCGCGTCATGCTCCCCCTGCGTCTCGCCGACACCGCGAAAATTCGAGCGATAGGTCGCGTAGTTCAACTGCACGAGCGTGCGCGCGAGCGTCTGCGCGACCTTGTTGTCCATCGTGCCGCCGAACAGCGGATGCGGATGCGCGACCAGCGCAATGCCACGCGGCGCGGCGCCGCTTTCGCGCGTCTCGTCGGGCAGATCCACTGCGACCTCGATCTTGCCGATCGGGCCGTCGATCAGATATTTCTTCGTATATGCGTTCATGGCGAGGCTTATTGATCGATTTTCAGACGCTCGACAATCTTGCCGTTCACGAGATGCGAGTCGACGATTTCGTCGATGTCGCTCTCGTCGACGTACGTGTACCAGACGCCTTCCGGATACACGACGAGCGTCGGCCCGAGCTCGCAGCGGTCGAGGCAACCGGCCTTGTTGATGCGCACCTGGCCCGGACCTGCGAGACCGAGTTTCTTCACGCGTTTTTTCGCATGCTCCTGCATCTCCTGCGCATTGCAGTTCGCGCAGCTCGGGCGCTCGGCGCCGGGCTCGCGCTGATTGAGACAGAAGAAGACGTGGTACTTGTAGAAGGAATCCATGATGTCCGGGGGCCGAAACTGCCAGGGTGAGAATGGCGCTGCATGCACAGCGGCGCGCCTGTTGTGCGAACGATTATAACGAGCAGGACTGGTGGTCGCTGATGGCGGCTGCGCCTCGCGTGCGTTTCGCGTGCGTATTACGTGCGCGTCCCGCCCGCTTCACACCAGCTTCACGCGCGCGCCATGCGCCGCTTGAGCCACGCCTGCTCGACGACATATGCCAGCCATACCAAAGCCGCATATGGCCAGATCCAGGCGAGCCAGTGCGCCAGACCGTTGAAGTGCAGATAACGCCCTTGCCGCCAGTCGGCGAGCACGGCGTCGAAATATGGATTCACGGGCAACAGATTGACGAACACCAGCGCGACCGTCAGCGCGCCGCCTGCCAGTGCCGCGCGCGACCGGCGCCGCAGACGCAGCGCAAACAGCGCGGCCGCGGTGCCGCACACGAGCCCCGCGAGCGCGCCGGGCGTGGCCCAGTCGAACGCGAGACCGGACTGCGACTGCAGAAACGTCGCGCCGACCTTCACGCACAAGGTCACGAAGATAAACAGGAGCAACAGACGCACGCGCGGCGCATGCCGGCGCACCGGCAACGACGCCAGTGCGAGCGCGGCGAACAGGTTGAGCGTGGTGAGCACGGCCTCCCAAACGTCGTCGGGCATCCAGGCGGCGGCGAGAGCCGGCCAGGTGCCGACGTGCCAGCCCGGCGGCGTCCACGCGAGCAAGGCATCTTGCGTCGTCGAATCGAAACGCAGCCATAGCGCGCGCGGCCAGTTGCCGAGACCGAACAGGCGCGGCGCCGGATACATCGTCGCGAACGGCCATGCTGCGACCAGGCATGCGAGCGCGGCGCGATCACGCTCGAACCACACGAGCCGCGCGCGCCGCAACAAACCGCGATCGAGCAGCGCACCCGTTGCCGGCGACATGATCGCGGCACCGAGCAGCGCGCCGAGCGCATTGGCCGCGAGATCGAGGTTTGAGGCGACGCGCGTCGGCAGATAGGTTTGCACGGCTTCCATCACGCCGGACAGCAGGCCGCCGAGCACGAAGGCAAGCGCGACCGCCAGCGTGCCGCGCCAGCGCGGGTAGACCGCGAGCACCACCAACGCACCGAACGGCATATAGCCGAGCACGTTGGTGACGACGTCGAACGCCGTCAGGTACTGCGGCATGGGATCGGACAGATAGGCAAACGGACCGAGACCGAGCGAGCGCCAGCCCGAAAACGGATACCACGAACCATAGACGATCAGCGCGGTATAGAGCACCAGCGCCTGCCGGGCAAGCACCGACGGGCGGCGCAGCCAGGGTCGTTCGCTCATGCAGCGCTCCGTTGCGTGCGCTGCGAGCTGGTCATTGCGCGGCGACCAGCGCCTGCACGCCGAGCCACGCGCCGATCTGCGCGACCAGATCGTCGCTGGCGGTGGCGAGTGCCTGGGCGCCACCGGCGGCGTCCCCCGAACTGGACGGCGCGCGCGCGATGAAGGTGCGCTGGCCGATCACCCTGCTGCCCTGCGTGAGCGTGGCGCGCGCGGTGACTGCGGCATGACTTTCGGACCGGCTGTCGAAGACCTGTTCGAACTCGCTCAGCTCGACCTTCAGCACCGGCGCGGACACGCCGTCGGCACCCGTCAGCACCGTGCCGCGCGAGCTGAGCGCGCCACGCAGACGCTGGGTCAGCAACTGCGAAGGCATCATGGTCCAGTGGCTGTTCGCGTAGGACGCGGTCTGCTGTGCATCCGCGTAGCTGAGGCGGTACATCAGCTTGTCGGACTCGAGCACGTCCGGCGCGGTCACATCCAGCACCTTCACGGCCGGCGACGTGCCCGCGGACGCCGCCGGAGCCGGCGGCCCGAAATCGTAGCGGATGTCCGAAATGGCCGCGGGCGTGCCGGCGCAGCCCGTGGCCAGCACGCCGAATGCGAGCAGCACCGCTAGCGCGGCGCTCGAGGACAACAATCGGTGAATCGAGCGTGACATGACAATCTTCCTTTCTTCAAACCTTCGAAATCATCTGGCGGCGCGAGCGGCGGGCCACGTGAACCCTGCTTCGCCAGGGCCGGGCGCCGCAGCCGGAGCGCCGAACAGCACGCTGCGCGGGCTGGTGCTGAACGTATCGGCTGCGCGGTCCACCGAGCGCACCGCGGAGCGCACGTCTTCAGCGAGCGAATTGACGCGTGGCAAGGTGTCGTAGCCGACCCGCGCCGACAGTTCCTGCAACGAGCCGTTCATCGAAGTCAGCGCGTCACCGGCCTGCTGCGCCGCCGTGCCGACCTTGTTCAGGTTGGTCTCGAACGGGCCGTCCGGACGGTTCAGACCGGTGATCAGCTGATTGGTCGACGCGAGCGTGCGATCCAGCTGGTCGATCGTGCCTGGCAACTTGCCAGCAGCCGGCGCGAATTGCTGGGTCAACGTGGCGACGCCGTCCGCGGCTTTCTGAAGGCTCGCCGCCGTGCCTTGCAACTGCGCAGCCATTTCCGGCGACAACAGATTGTCGACGTCGCTTGCGACTTTTTCGAGTTTACGCAGCAGCACGTCGCCGCGTTGCTGCAGTTGATCGAGCAAGCCAGGGCGCATGGGCAACTGCGCCACCTGTTTGGCGGACGACGGCAGCGGCGACGTGTCGCGCCCATTGTCGTCCAGCTGGATGAAGGCAATGCCCGTCACGCCCTGGAAACCCAGGCTGCCGAATGTCGAATGGGTAATCGGCGCGTGCGTGTCGACGAGGATACGGATCAGAATCTGCCCCGGATGATCCGGATCGAATTTGATCGACTGCACCTTGCCGACGTCGAGCCCTCGGTAGCGCACCGCGGCGTCGGTATACAGGCCCGTGACGTTGGTGCGCGCAATCAGATCGTACGGCACCCGCACGGAACGGTCGACGTTGAACAAAAAAGCCGCCACCGCGATTGCCGCCAGCAGAACGATCGTGAAGAGCCCCGCCCAGAAGGCATGTGATTTGTTTTCCATTGTCAGGTTCCCTGGTTCACAGCGGCAATTCGGACGACGCCGGCTCGAGCGCCGCGCGCGGCAGCTTCGCACGGCGCTCCGGCGGCAACGCCTGCAATGCGCGCCGCCCACGCAAGCCGAGGAAATATTCGCGGATGAAAGGATGATCGACCGCCGCCGCTTCTTCGACCGGCGCGGCGACCAGCACCTTGCGATCGGCCAGCACCGCGACGCGGGTGGACAGCGCGATCATCGTGTCGAGATCGTGCGTGACCATCACCACCGTCAGGCCGAGCGCGCGGTGCAGCGCGGAGATCAGCTCGACGAATTCATCGGACGCCTGCGGATCGAGCCCGGCGGTCGGCTCGTCGAGAAAGAGAAGCTCCGGTTCGAGCGCGATCGCGCGGGCAATGCCCACGCGTTTGATCATGCCGCCCGACAGCGCCGACGGCATTTTCGACGCATGCTTGCACGGCAGGCCGACCATTTCGAGCTTGAGCATCACGATATCGCGCAACAGGTCTTCGGGCACCTTGCCGAGTTCGCGCACCGGCTGTGCGATGTTGTCGAACACCGAGAGCGACGAGAACAGCGCGCCGCGCTGAAACAGCATGCCGGAGCGGCTGCGCATCAGCAGCGCGGTCTCCGGCGAAATGGTCGCGAGATCCTCGCCGAACAGCTTGATGGTGCCGGCCGAAGGCTGCTCGAGACCGAGAATCTGCCGCACCAGCGTTGTCTTGCCGGAACCCGAGCCGCCGACGATCGCCATGATCTCGCCGCGCCGCACTTCCAGATTCAGATGCTGATGCACGATGTTGCGGCCATAGCGCTTGGTCACGTCGATCACTTCGATCACCGGTTCGGCGATCGAGGGCACGGGCTGGCCGCGCACGGCCTGAGTAAGTGGCGCGATCATCCAAGCCCCACGTTCTGAAAGAGGATCGCGAACACGGCGTCCGCGAGAATCACGATCGTAATCGAGGTGACCACCGAGGTCGTCGTGCCTTCGCCGAGACTCTGCGAATTGGCCTTGATACGGAAACCGAAGTGACAGCCGACGATCGCGATCAGCATGCCGAAGACGACGCCCTTGCCGAGCCCGATCCACAGATTCGCCACCGGCACCACGCCCGGCAAAGCCCGCGCGAAGTAGCTCATGTCGATGCCGAGCACGATCTTGGCGGCCAGCGCGCCGCCGGTCAGCGCGATGATGTTGGTCCACATGACGAGCAGCGGCATCGCCACGCCGAGCGCAAGCACGCGCGGCAGGATCAGCCGCAGGCCATGCGGAATGCCCATTACGCGCATGGCGTCGAGTTCTTCGGTCACGCGCATCACGCCGATCTGCGCGGTGATCGCCGAACCCGAGCGGCCCGCCACCAGAATCGCCGAGAGCACCGGTCCGAGTTCGCGGATCACCGAGAGGCCGAGAATATTGACGATGTACTGGTTTGCGCCAAAAAGCCGCAGTTGCTGCGCCGACAGATAGCTCAGCACGATGCCGATCAGGAACGCGACCAGCGCCGTGATCGGCAAGGCCTGCGTGCCGGCGTTGTAGACGTTCGCGGAAATCTCGGTCCACGGCGTGATCTTCGGCTTGCGCGCGATCGCCAGCAGATCGAGCACGACGCGCCCGAGCATGGCCACGCCGCCGTACAGATGCTCGAAGAACGAGAAGATCGCGAGCCCCAGCCGCGTGAACGGATCGAGTTTGATCACCGGCTCGGCCGTCTCGCGCACGGTGTCGAGCAGGGCGATGCGCTCGAAAATGTCGCGTTGCGTATCGGTGAGCGTGGTGTCCGCCGGCATCTTGTGGCCCCACACGCGCCACAGCGCCTGGCCGCCCACGTGGTCCATCCGGTCGATGCGCGAGAGATCCCACCCGCCGATGCCTTCGGCGCCGACCAGTGACAGCAACAGGGGAATCACGTGCCCGGTAGCCCGATCGCGCGCGAGCGCTAGCGCCGTCCACTGGCCCGAGAGCCGGACGATCTTGCCTTGGCTGCCTGCCGCGACTTCGAGGCCGGGCGGAGTGTCGTAGTTCAAGGATCGCTGAATCTGGTTATCGGATTAGGGGCCATTGTAACGAAGGCGCGGCCGATGAACCGTCCACGTGGGCTCACCGGCTTCGCTGTCGCTACAATATGAGCCATGAACGCTTCCAGAACTCCCCCGCCGGCCGCTGCCGTAGCTGCGACCCAAGCCGATTGGCGCATCGACCGTGAGCGCGCCGTCGCCCTGTTCGGCCCGCACGCGCACGATTGGCCGATCGAAATCGTCGAGGAAACCGGCTCGACCAATGCCGACCTGATGGCCCGCGTCAAGGCGCTGCCACGCAAGGCCGGCGCGCTGCCGCGGCCGATCGTGCGGGTCGCGTATCTGCAGACTGCCGGGCGCGGCCGCCGTGGCCGTCCGTGGTATGCGGAGCCGGGCAATGCGCTGCTGTTTTCCGTGGCGTGCGTGCTGCCGCGTCCGCTCGAAGGACTCGCGGGTCTGAGCCTCGCGGTGGGCGTCGCGCTGGTCGACGGGCTGCGCTCGCTGCCGGTCGCCGGCCCCGGCCAGATCGCGCTGAAGTGGCCGAACGACGTCCTGCTCGAAGGCGACAAGCTGGCCGGCATCCTGATCGAAACGGCGTGGAGCACGGAAAACGCCAGCGCGGTGGTGATCGGCATCGGCACCAACGTCAAGGGCGCGGACGAACTCGCCGCCAAAGTGGGCGCGCTGAACGCCGCTACGCCGCCGCAAGCGCGCGGCACCATGCCGACCGCCCTGCAGCGCGCGCTGCCCAACGCCAATCTCACCGACACACTCGCCGCCGAGCTGAACGCGCTCGAACCAGCCTTGCAGCGCTTCGGCGCTGAAGGCTTCGCGCCGTTCCAGGCGCGCTGGAACGCGGTGCACGCGTACGCGGGCCGCGAAGTCGTATTGCTGGAACAAGGCGAAGAGCAGATGCGCGGCGTGGCAGCGGGCGTCGACGAGCAGGGTCAGTTGCTGCTCGATACCCCAAGCGGTCGGCAGACTGTGGCGACCGGCGACGTCTCCCTGCGTCTCGCCGACGGTGCTGCATGACGAGCGGCGCGCCCTGTTTGCTGATCGACGCGGGCAATAGCCGCATCAAGTGGGCACTGGTGCAGGCAGGCGGTTCGCAGATCGCGAGCGGCGCGCTGACGCACGGCGGCGAGCATCAGCCGGACTGGCTGAACCTGCCCACGCCGGGCGGTGCATGGTTGTCGAACGTGGCGGGCGAAAGCGTCGCGAAGCGGATTGCCGCGTTGCTCGAAGCGCGCTGGCCACAGTTGCCGCTCACGACGATCCGCGCCTGCGCGCAGCAATGCGGCGTGACCAACAGCTACGCTGCGCCGCATACGCTCGGCAGCGACCGCTGGGCCGGCCTGATCGGCGCGCACGCGGCGTTTCCGGGCGAACATCTCCTGATCGCGACGTTCGGCACGGCAACCACGCTCGAGGCATTGTGCGCGGACGGCTGCTTTGTCGGCGGTCTGATCGCGCCTGGCTGGACTTTGATGATGCGCTCGCTGGGCGAGCACACGGCACAACTGCCAACGCTCGACGCCAGCGCGGCCCGCGGCCTGCTCGGCGGCAGTACGCGTGACGCGGCACGCCGCGGCCCGTTCTTTGCAACCGATACGCCGCGCTCATTGTCCGCCGGTTGCACGTTGGCGCAAGCGGGCCTGGTCGAGCGCATGTGGCGCGATCTGCAGGACGAGTGGCAGGTGCCGGTGCGGCTCGTGGTCAGCGGCGGCGCGGTAGACGAAGTGGCGAGCGCACTGAAAGTGCCGCATACTCGCCACGATTCGCTCGTGCTGTCCGGTCTTGCGCTGATTGCTGCCGGGCGCGCGGTGGAACGTGGAACCTGAATCGCGACCACATGGATAGCGGCGGAATAACCACGGGACAACGGCGGCTCAACTTCTGGACGGGGAAAACCAACAATGCTGCGCTGGCTGATCGCCATATTGTTTCTTGCCAACATGCTGGCATTCGTCGCGGTGCGCGGCGTATTCGGCCCGACGCCCACAGCCGGCGGACGCGAGCCCAACCATCTGAACCGCCAGGTTCATCCGGAATGGTTGAAGGTGCAACCGGTCACGGCAGCCGAGGCCGCCGATCAGGCAGTGGTGGGCGGCCCGGCACCGGTAGCGCCGATCGCGGCATCTTCGCTGGCGCAGTAACGCCGGCCGTCGCACAGCAAGCAGGAGAGATTCTAGAAGCCGGCTCGATGCGTCACCTTAAGCGTGGCGCCATTGATACGACATTCAGCCGTTAGCCTTGTGTACGGACTTTGTTCAGCAATGCCGTGGTCGAGCGGTCATGCTCGAAGGGGATCGCCAGCGCCTTGCCGCCCCAGCTTCGCACAATGGCCGACTCGGGCAACGCGTCCATGTCGTAGTCGCCGCCCTTGACGAGCACATCCGGCCGAAGCGCCGAAATCAACTCGACGGGCGTTTTCTCGCCGAAGCACACCACGTAGTCGACGCTCTCTAGTGCCGCCAGCAAGGCCATCCGGTCAGCCTCGTTATTGATCGGCCGGTCGTCGCCTTTCCCGAGCATGCGAACCGATGCATCGCAATTCACGCCGACAATCAGACACGCGCCCAACGCCTTGGCATCCGCGAGATACGTGACATGCCCGCGATGCAGGATATCGAACACGCCGTTGGTAAACACCACCGGCGTGCTCAGCGAAGGACGCAGCGTCACGAGTGCATCGCGCGTAAGGATCTTGCGTTCAAAAGTAGCAGCCATGACGGAGTCGGAAAGAAACAGGGAAGTGCCGTCACGATACACGGCATGAAGCAAAAAAGCCCGACAAGCTCGCGCGTGCCGGACCTTTCTTCAAACTCTTACATCCGCTCGCGGCGAGCGCCGCGAACCGGAGTCAGGCGCTCGCGGCCATCAAGCCGGCTGTTCAGCCGACTTCTGCTCAGCCTGCAGACGCGCAACCACTTCCTTGCGGTAGCGGTTCAGTTCCTGCGCCGTATTGAACGTGCGCTCGAAAAGAATCGACAGGTTGTGCAGAATGCGCTCGACCACCTTCTTTTCCCAGCCGTCGTCGAAACGGATCTGTTCGTCGAGCCAGCGCTCGAGCCATTCCGGATCCGGCAGACGCGATTGAATCGTGTCGCGCGGGAACAGCGCCTGGTTCACGTGCAGGTTGGTGGGGTGCAACGGCTTTTCCGTGCGGCGAGCCGATGCCATCAGCACGCCGATCTTCGCAAACGCGGCACGCGCGATGTCGCCGGTTTGCGCCATCGCCTTCTTCATGTAGCGCAGATATGCGCCGCCGTGACGGGCTTCGTCGCGCGAGATGGTTTCGTAGATGTGCTTGATGACCGGCTCGGTGTGCCATTCGGCAGCACGGCGATACCAGTGATTCAGGCGGATTTCGCCGCAGAAGTGCAGCATTAGCGTTTCGAGCGGCGGCGCCGGATCGAATTCGAAGCGCACAGCGTGCAGTTCTTCTTCGGTCGGACACATTTCCGGTTTGAAGCGGCGCAGATATTCCATCAGCACCAGCGAATGCTTCTGTTCTTCGAAGAACCACACGCTCATGAACGCGGAAAAATCGCTGTCGTGGTGGTTGTCACGCAGAAACATTTCCGTGGCGGGCAACGCCGACCATTCGGTGATCGCGTTCATCTTGATCGTCGCTGCCTGCTCGTCGGTCAATAGCGATGCATCGAACTTGTCCCAGGGAATGTCTTTCTCCATGTCCCATCGAACGGATTCGAGCGATTTATAAAGTTCCGGATAAAGCATGGTGTTCATAGTCCCACCCCTGTTCTGCGCATACTGTCTGTGTCTGTTACTACTACATGTAGTACGTTTTGCTCACGACGAACGGATCGCACCAGGTGCGCGCCATTTTGCCGGCCAAGCATTCAATTTTACGCGGTAATCGGCCGCCCAGATGCACGTGGCGGCAAAGAAGTCCTGGCGTTTTGCGCATGCGCCCAGCCGTTTGTTACGCGCTGCGCGGCCAACCGTGGGTGAGGGATACCCGTGCCTGAGGTCGAGCCAGTTTGCGATGAAAACCGCACCGTCCAGCCCTGCGCCGGTCGTGCCGGCGGTGAATGGAGCAAGGGCGGTTGGATTGATTGTTTTCAACGCACGCCCAAAAGCCAAATAAAGCTTACACAATGATAGCACGCTGCCCTGACGGAACCCGCACCGTAGGAGGCGCAATTCCGGTGCCTGCCTGACCTTCCGCAAGAAAACGCGAGATTCGCGGAGTGTGTCGAAGATCGGGGTCAAAACCATGACAGACGCGAATTCGTCCTGGCATCCGGCGCCAGGGCGGCGGGTCGCGCCGCCGTGTTTCATTGCTCGCTTCAGACAGGTTTTTTCGTGGCTTTCGGGCTGGCGCTCGTGCTGCTCGTGCTGCTCGTGCTGCTCGTGCTGGTTGTGCCGCTCGCACGCTTCGCCGAAGTCGATGCCCGTTTCGCTGCCGGCCGCGTGGCTGTGTGCTCTGAGCCTTGCGCGGGCGCCCGCCGCGCATCGCCCGTCGGCTCGCCGGCGGATGCCGAAGCCGCCTCGTCACCTGGCGTGGAATCCGTTGCCGGGCTGCCCGCCGCAGCCGCCGGCTGCGTCATCGCAAACTGGGCGATCTGGTTGAACTGGGATTGCAGCAGATTCCACCACGCGGACGCGTCGAATGGCGGCGTTGCGGGCGCTTGCTCTTCGTCGCCGGATGGCTCTTCGGCCGATGATCCGGCGCTCGCCGAAGCGGCCGCCGCCGGTGTCGGCGCCGCCGGATGCGGCCAGCCCGTCGCCGGCGCGGGACTCGGCGCTGCGGATGCCGCCGTGGGCTGCGCCATCGACGACTGTGCGAAGGCGCCGAACGCCCGCAATGTCGCGAGGGTCGCGCGTTGCACTTCGAGCGCCTGAATCGCGGACTGCAACATGCTCAGATTCAGCTTGAGCCATTGTTCGACCGCGCGCATGTCGGTAATGCGCTTGTCGAGTTCTTCGACATTCGTGAGCGGCGCCATCATGTCGGACATCATCGAGAGCGAGGGTCCGAGGCCGCCGCTCGGTTGCGCGCCGGAGAAAGCCGAGCCGAACGGCGACATGCGCATCATGCCCCACATGCGCTCGAGCATTTCGGCGGGCGGAAAACCGGGAAACCCGGGGAAAGGCGGCGTGGTGTCAGGAGTAGTCATGCTTGTCGCCTCGCTGCATAAGGTGAGAAAGGGGCGCCGTTGTGCGCGCGTCTGATTCGATCATACCGCGCGGGAGGTAGCATCACGAGGGCTCGCCGCCCGCTGCGCCGCCGCCGGACGGCTGCCCGCGCCACGGGTCGGCGCCGCCGAAATCCGGCGCGCGGCGCTCGCGCAGCGAGTTCACGCCTTCGCGTACATCCGGCCCGGCAAAACCCATGAATTCCAGTGCGAGCGACGTGTCGAACGCCGGCCCCGCCGAACGCAGCCAGTTGTTCAACGCGTATTTGGTCCAGCGAATCGCCGTTTGCGAGCCGCTGGCCAGCTTCTGCGCGACCTCGAAAGCCTTGGGCAGCAGATCGTTTTCGTCGACGGCCAGCGACACGAGCCCAATGCGCTCCGCCTCTTCGCCGCTCACCGGCTCGCACAGCATCAGGTAATACTTGGCCTTCGCCATGCCGCACAGGAGCGGCCAGACGATCGCCGCGTGATCGCCCGCGGCCACGCCCAGACGCGTATGACCGTCGATAATGCGCGCCGTCTTCGCCGCGATCGAGATGTCGGCGAGCAGGCCCGCGACGAGCCCCGCGCCCACCGCCGGCCCGTGCATGGCCGATACGATCGGCTTGCTGCAATTGATCACGTTGTAGACCAGATCGCGCGCCTCGCGCCAGACGCGCGCGCGCACGTCGAAATCGGTCGCCATGTCTTCGACGAGTTGCAGGTCGCCGCCGGCCGAAAATCCTTTGCCTTCACCGCGAATGATCGCGACACGCGTGTCGGGATCGCGGTCGATGTCGCGCCAGATTTCGGCGAGCTCGAAGTGCATGCGCGCGTTGGCCGTGGCGAGTCCGCTTTTGTTGGCGCCCTCGCCGTTCATCACGACTTCGAGCACGCCGTGCGGATGGCGATGCAACTGGAGCGATTGATAGTGCGCGTAAAACGCGTTGTTACCGTGTGGTGTCTGAGACATGATCAGCAATCCGTATGTCGGTGTCGGTGTGTCTGTTGGACCGGGCTGCGTTCATCGGGAGCGCCTGCAGACCCGGAGCTTCGCTAAGCCCCCAAAGGGCTTTCTGCGGAGCGAGAAAACCTGAAACAGCCCGGCGTTTTCCCGAGAAGCGCATGCGCCCTTTCATTCAGCGCGGCTGATAAACCCACTTCGCATTCCTGATTTCGACCATCACACGCGCCCGTTGATCGAGCCCGAGATGATCCGTGGCACTCATGTTGACGACGCCGTTGGTATCGGCAAGACCTCGCGTCGACTCGAGCGCGTCGCGCAATGCGCGGCGAAACTCCGGCGTGCCCGGCGCAGCCGCCTTCAGCGCGACCGGCACGGCATGGCCGAGTAGCATGCCCGCGTCCCACGTGTACGAGCCGAACGCCGAGACGCTGCCCGCGCCGCGCACCGCTTCGAAGCGCGCGATGTAATCGAGCGCGAGGCGCTTGGCCGGATGATCCGCCGGCAATTGCGCGGCGACCAGCACCGGACTCGCCGGCAGGAAGGTGCCGTTGCAATCGGCGCCGCACACGCGCAGAAAGTCGTTATTGCCGACCCCGTGATTGTGATAGATCAGCCCTTTGTAGCCGCGTTCCCGGAGCGTCTTCGGCGGCAGTGCGGCGGGCGTGCCGGCCGCGCCGACCACCACCGCGTCGGGATGCGTCGCCAGAATCTTGAGAACCTGGCCGGTTACGCTCGGATCGGTGCGATTAAAGCGCTCGCTCGCCACCATATTGATGTGATGCAGTTGCGCGAACTTCGCGACCTCGGTGTAGAAGGTTTCGCCGAGCGCGTCGGCCTGGCCGATGAACGCGATGGTTTTGACGCCGTGCAAGCTGGCGTGTTCGGCGATCGCCGACGCCATCATCGCGTCGGTTTGTGGCGTCTTGAAGACCCAGCGGCGTTTCGCATCCACGGGCTCGATGATCTTTGCCGACGACGCCAGCGAGATCATCGGCGTTTCACCTTCGGCGACCACGTCGATCATCGCCAGCGAATTCGGCGTGATCGACGAACCGATGATCGCGTCGACGTGATTCTCGGAGATCAGCTTCTTGGTGTCCTGCACGGCCTGCGTGGTATCGGACGCGTCGTCGAGCACGATGTATTCGACGCTCTGCCCACCGATCTGCCTGGGCAGCAGCGCGACCGTGTCGCGCGCGGGAATGCCGAGCGACGCGGCCGGCCCGGTCAGCGACAGCACGAGGCCGATTTTCACCTGCGCCAGCGCAATGCCGGGCAATAGGCTGGCGAGCGCCGCGCATAACGCCACGGCCCGACGCGCGAT
Source organism: Paraburkholderia sp. USG1 (assembly GCF_031570135.1). NCBI lineage: Bacteria > Pseudomonadati > Pseudomonadota > Betaproteobacteria > Burkholderiales > Burkholderiaceae > Paraburkholderia > Paraburkholderia sp. USG1. The sequence goes on from NZ_JAMWXW010000029.1 coordinate 83,418, forward strand.
CCGGTCACGTGAATGATTCACACGCAGATTCGACGCGCGGGCGCGCCCGGTTCCAGGCTTAAGGGATTCGATTTGCAGCATGCTGTCTCCTCACGTCGGTTTTCGTTTTTGATGTGTTGCCGATGGACTCGCTCGTGCGCGGCTCACGTGCCATTCATACGCTGCTTCGCGGCACTCCTGCGATGAACCCGCAGCCAGCCCCGGGGTATGCCGCCGCGCCAGTCAGTGTAGCCGCGCGCACTCGTCGCGGTATCGGGCGAAACCCTTTCGAATCCGGCACGCGCTGGGTTCGACCGGGGCGCCGCGTTCGGCGCGATCGCGGTGCGTCAGTCCAGCGGTGCGATGCCCTGGTCGATCGAACCGAAAATCGACTTGCCCGCCTCGTCGAACATTTCGATCTTCACCGTGTCGCCGTACTTCATGAACTCGGTTTGCGGCGCGCCGTGCTCGATGGTTTCGAGGCAGCGCTTCTCGGCGATACAGCAATAGCCGCGCTTGGCGTCCTTGTTCGACACCGTGCCCGAACCCACGATCGCGCCCGCGCGCAGGTTGCGCGTCTTCGCCGCGTGCGCGATCAACTGGCCGAAGTGGAACACCATGTCGGTGCCGGCGTCCGGCTGGCCGACTTTCTTATTGTTCCAGTGGACGATCATCGGCCGGTGCACGCGGCCGTCGCGCCAGTGTTCGCCGAGTTCGTCGGGCGTCACCGCGACCGGCGCGAACGACGTGGCCGGCTTGCTCTGGAAAAAGCCGAAGCCTTTCGCGAGTTCGGCCGGGATCAGATTGCGCAGCGAGACGTCGTTGACCAGCGTGATCAGACGCACGCTCCTGAGCGCCTGGTCGGGCGTGACGCCCATCGGCACGTCGGTGGTGATCACCGCGACTTCCGCTTCGAAGTCGATGCCGAATGCTTCGGACGCGCACAGCACGTCGTCCTTCGGTCCGATGAAGTCGTCGCTGCCGCCTTGATACATCAACGGATCGGTCCAGAACTCCGGCGGCATTTCCGCGCCGCGCGCGCGCCGCACCAGTTCGACATGGTTCACATACGACGAGCCGTCGGCCCACTGGAACGCGCGCGGCAGCGGCGCCATGCACTCCCTGGCGTCGAAAGCGAAGGTGTTGCGCGCGCGGCCCTGATTGAGCGCGTCGTACAGGTCGTGCAGTTGCGGCGCGTAGAAGGCCCAGTCGTCGAGCACGCGCTGCAACGTGGGCGCGATCGCGTCGGCGATGGCCGCGGTGTGCAGGTCGCGGGACACGACGATCAGCTGACCGTCGCGCGTGCCGTCCTTCAGCGTGGCAAGTTTCATAGATGAGCGAACCGTGTTAGTGACGATAGAGGGAATCTATTCTACGATGGTGAATCGACACGGCCCAAGTGCCCGCGCCTGCCTCATCCAGGTATCACCTTTAAATGCGTCACCTTTGAATGCGCTCCATGCGCCTTGCTCATGCCTCCAATTGCCCGCTCCGGCGCGATCCGCACCGACGCCGACGCCACTGAACCGCTCGACACGCCCGAATCCGACGACGAAAGCGTCGAGACCGGCGAGGAAAAGCTGCGTTCGGGCATCCAGTCCATCGAAGTCGGCTTCAGATTGCTCGACGTCCTGACCCGCGAACCGCGCGCCATGATGCTGCGCGATCTCGCCCAGCGCGCCGGCATGAGCCCGGCAAAAGCGCACCGTTATCTGGTGAGTTTTCTGCGTCTCGGCGTGGTCTCGCAAGACGCCCTGTCGGGCCGCTACGAACTGGGCGGTTTTGCCCTGCAACTGGGACTTGCGCGGCTTGCTCGCGTGGACGGCGTCAAGCTCGCGCGCATCGCGCTGTCCGAGTTGCGCGACCGGCTCGATCTCACGGTGGGCATCGCGGTATGGGGCAACCAGGGGCCGACCATGGTGCACTGGATGGAATCGAGCTATCCGGCAAAAGCGTCGCTGAAACTCGGCGATGTAATGCCCCTGCTCAGTTCCGCCACCGGCCTGCTGTTCGCCGCGTATCTGCCGCCGAGCAAGACCGCCGCCATGCTTGAACGCGAACTGGCCGATTCGCGCCGCTCGTCGCAGACGGGCGCCCCACGCACGCGGGACGAAGTCGAACGGGTGCTCGCGCAAGTGCGCGAGCACCAGGCGGCGCGCGTGGAAGGCATGTTGCTGCCGACCATACACGCGTTCTCCATGCCGGTGTTCGACTCGACCGGCGAACTGGCGCTCGGCCTCGTCGCGCTCGGTCATGAAGGCGCGTTCGATATTCGCTGGGGTGGCGAGATCGATACGGCGTTGCGCGAATGCGCGCAAAAGCTCTCGTACGAGCTGGGGTATAGTGCGGCGCCACGTGACGAACAGGTGTGATAGCGCACGGTGGGCGCGGTGCGGTCGCCGGCTCTGACGCGAAAGGCTGACGAGCCGGGTGGAAAGCATCGAAGGCGTGGCGCGGCGGCGCATCGCGCGTGCGGCCTTTCTCTTTCTCTTTTCATCGACGCGGAACATCGCTTGCGACAGTACGGTCGAACCGGTTCGCAACCGGCCTCGCAGATCAAGCCTCGCGCCTCTTTGCCAATCGCCGCAGCCCACATCCGCTGGCATTCAAACCCGACGCTGTCCTTGCCCACACATTCATTTGCCGATGTCCTCCGCTCCCGCCGCCCGCCGTTCCGATCGCACGCCGCCCGGCGGGCGGCGCACCGGTTTGCGCGCGGGGCGCTGGATCGCGGTGCTGCTGATCGTGGCCGTGTTGCACTGGATTGCCGCGCAATGGGTCGAGCGCAATCGCGCAACGCTCAATCCCTCGGACGACGAGCGTGTGCCCGTGCAGGTCGCATTGCTGACGCCGGAACGTGTCGAACGCAAACCGGCCGCCGCCGCGTCACCCACGCCGGAACCGGCGCCCGCGCGCCGGGCCGTGGCGCGCAAGCCGCGCGAACATGTGTTGACGGCGCTGCAACCGGCCAGGCAAGCCGCGCCGGCGGCGCCTGCCGCAGCATCGGACGCCGTGGCGAGCGCGCCGGACGCAGCGAGCCCCAATGCGGCTCCCAACGCCGCCGCGAGCACGGCTGGCGCGCCCACGGCCGCAAGTGCGCCGCAGGCGTCGCCCGGCGTGAAGTTCTCCATCCCGCCATCCGGCGAACTGCAATACGACACGTTCTACAACGGCGTGCGCAATCAACCCGGCACGATCCACTGGACCAGCAGCGCGCAAAGCTATGAGATGGTCGTCTCGGTGCCGCTGCCTTTTGTCGGCGCATTCGTATATTCGAGCCACGGCCGTATCGACGCATTCGGCCTCGCGCCGGACCAGTACATCGAAAAGCGCGGCCGCCGCGCGGAAGACATCGCGATCTTCAATCGCACCGACAGGAAAATCGCCTTTACGCGCACCCCGGCCGCACTGCCGTTGCCCGACGGCGCGCAGGACCGCTTCAGCATGGTGATGCAGTTGGCCAGCCTCGTGCGCGGCGACCCGGCCGCCTACAAGCCCGGCGTGACGCGGCAGTTCTTCGTGGTCGATAACGATAGCGGCGAAAACTGGCCGGTCGAGACGATCGGCGACGAAACCATCCGCACGGACCGGGGTTTCCTCGATACGCGCCATTTCAAGCGCCTGCCCCGCCGTGACGGCGACTTGCGCCGCATCGACGTGTGGCTCGCGCCGTCGCTCGGCTGGCTGCCCGCGCGCATCGTTCAGACGGAACCGAACGGCACGCAATTCGAACTGGTGTGGCGTGGCAAGCTCAATGCCGGGAACGCCGGCAGCCCGCCGGACAGTAACGGCGATGCCGGCGCGGCGTCCCCTGACAATTCGAGCGGATCGTCTCCTTCGGCCTCACCGGCAGTTACGCCCGGTGCCGCGCCCTCTTCACCAGTCGATTCGACCAGCCCCGCCGATACGCCTGGCATCATCAAGCCCTGAAAGCCACACTCCGGGCGGGGTCTCGATCAGATCGGCGAAACTTCCGCGCCAACGCGCACTCGCAACACATTACTGCAACCGTTCGCGTCGGCGCTGCGTATATACGATCAGCCGTGCAGTCCGGCAGGGTCACGGCGTGCGCGAATGGTCCCTTCCACTGCGTTCCTCTTCAAAGGAGCCCGCATGCAAGTGAACATCAACGGCATCGAGACGCGCTATGTGCTGAGCAACGAGGGCGGCGGCCCGTGGCTGACATTCGTCCACCAGCTTGGTGGCGATCTGTCCGTTTGGGACCAGCTCGCCGGCTATTTCCGCGACGACTACACCGTATTGCGCTACGACCTGCGCGGCCACGGCAAGACCGCGATATCCGGCGAGTCCTTCAGCGTCGCCGATCTGTCGCACGATCTCGCCGCGCTGCTCGACGCGCTCGATGCACCCCGTACGCACCTGGTCGGCATGTCGATGGGCGGCATGGTCGCGCAGCAATTCGCGCTCGATCACCCCACGCGCGTCGACACCTTGACGATCGCCGACAGCGGCGCCGTCACGCTGCCTGAAGCCCGCGCCACCTGGGATCAGCGTGCTGCGGCGGCCCGCCGCGACGGTATGGCGCCGCTCGTGCCCGCGACATTGAACCGCTGGCTGACGCCCGACTTTCAGACCGCGCACCCCGAAGCCGTCGAGCCAATCCGCGACGTATTGATGCAGACGTTGTCAGAAGGCTACGCCAAAGTGTGCGAAGCCCTGCGCGATTTCGACGTACGCAGTAAGCTGGCAACAATCCGATGCCCAGCATTGACCGTGGCGGGCCGCCACGACACGGGCACGCCGCCTGCTGCTACGCAGGCGATCGCAGACGCCATCGAAGGCGCACGTTTCGAACTGCTGGATGCCGCTCATCTCGCCCCCGTCGAGCAATCTCACCGTTTTGCTGCACTGCTTGAAACGTTTCTTGAAAGGCCGGTCTAACCGGTAGGTTCGGAACTTTTACAAGCATCAATCCGGACCCACCCCTTGAATTCCAAACCATACGCTCCACCTACGGTGCAGGACTGGCCAGGAGCCAACGGAAATAAGGAGTGTCGCCATGCAAATGATCTACAACAGCCCCAATTATTGTGTCGTCGAGTTTCCGCCGCAGGAAGGTCCTCTGGCCATGAAGTCAGGGGGTTATGAGATCGTCGACAAGAACATGCAACGCGAGATCTATATCGACGGAGCAATGGCGGCGCGTTTTCGCGAGCACGTGCAGAAGCTGATCGAAGAGGAACCGTCGTTGGACGAAGTGGACGAATTCCTCGGTCAGTTCGACAGCCTGATGCATCAACCTGTGATTCTTCACTAAGCGAAGGGTTTGACTTAACGTTTTTGGCGACATACATCGGCCGCGCCGTCAGGCCCCCTTAGCGGGCAACCCGGCGGCTTTTACAAGTCGGTCGGCAATTGTGAAGCGGCCCAGCAGGCTTTTGCCTCGCTGGGCCGTTTTCTTTGTGACGCCGCTTCGCTATTTTCCCGTCCTTTCCCATGCAGCGCGCCCGCACATCCAGGACAGTCGCCCGGCCCGCGCGCCGGGCGGTTTCGTCCGGCAGCGGCTACAATGACAGGTTTCCCGAAAAAGCCGGCGCAAGCCCTCGTCCGCCATGAACCAGCCCGCCCAAACCGCCACGCCAGTCCGTCCCGACGCCGCCTACACGCGCGGCGCGGCGCTGCCCGCGCTGCTCAAGTCGCGCATCCTGATCCTGGACGGCGCAATGGGCACGATGATCCAGCGCTACAAGCTCGACGAAGCCCGCTATCGAGGTGAGCGCTTCAAGGACTACGAGCGCGACATCAAAGGCAACAACGAGTTGCTGTCCATCACGCAGCCGCAGATCATCAGCGAGATCCACGAGCAGTATCTGGCGGCGGGCGCGGACATCATCGAAACCAACACGTTCGGCGCGACCACGGTCGCCCAGGCGGACTACGGCATGGAAGCGCTCGCCGTCGAGATGAATCTCGAGTCGGCGAAACTGGCGCGCGCCGCGTGCGACAAGTATTCGACGCCCGACAAGCCGCGCTTCGTCGCCGGCGCGATCGGACCGACGCCGAAGACCGCGAGCATTTCCCCCGACGTGAACGATCCGGGCGCGCGCAACGTGACATTCGACGAACTGCGCGCGGCCTACTACGAGCAGGCCAAGGCGTTGCTCGACGGCGGCGTCGATCTGTTCCTCGTGGAGACGATTTTCGACACGCTCAATGCGAAGGCGGCGCTGTTTGCAGTTGACGAACTGTTCGAAGACACCGGCGAGCGTCTGCCGATCATGATCTCAGGCACCGTCACCGACGCTTCGGGCCGCATTCTGTCGGGCCAGACAGTCGAAGCCTTCTGGAACTCGCTGCGGCACGCCAAGCCGCTCACGTTCGGTTTGAACTGCGCGCTGGGGGCGGCTTTGATGCGCCCATATATCGCCGAACTGGCCAAGCTCTGCGACACGTATGTGTCGTGCTACCCGAACGCCGGCTTGCCGAATCCTATGAGCGATACGGGCTTTGACGAACTGCCTGCGGATACCTCTGGTTTGCTGAAGGAATTCGCACAGGCCGGTCTTGTGAATATAGCCGGCGGCTGCTGTGGCACGACGCCTGAGCATATTGCGGCGATTGCGCAGGCGCTGGCCGAAGTCAAGCCGCGCCAATGGCCGACGCAATACCGCGCCGCAGCCTGAGCCCAGCAGCGCCTCTGAGCCGCCGCCGCATGTCCGCTATCGAACACGACGCACTTAATCGCAGCAATCGAGCACATACGCCATGACCGATCACACCTTGCGCCTTTCCGGCCTCGAACCGTTCAACGTCACGTCCGGGACGCTCTTCATCAACGTGGGTGAGCGCACCAACGTGACCGGTTCGAAGGCGTTTGCGCGAATGATCCTGAACGACCAGTTCGACGAAGCGATCGCGGTCGCGCGCCAGCAGGTCGAAAACGGCGCGCAGATCATCGACGTCAACATGGACGAGGCGATGCTCGATTCAAAAGCGGCGATGGTGCGCTTCATGAATCTGATCGCATCGGAACCGGATATCGCGCGCGTGCCGATCATGATCGACTCGTCGAAATGGGAAGTGATCGAAGCGGGTCTGAAGTGCGTGCAAGGCAAGGCGATCGTCAACTCGATCTCGCTGAAGGAAGGCGAAGAAGCGTTCCGCCACCACGCCAACCTGATTCGCCGCTACGGCGCGGCCGCCGTGGTGATGGCCTTCGACGAACAGGGCCAGGCCGACACGTTCGAACGCAAGACGCAGATCTGCAAGCGCTCGTATGACTTCCTCGTCAACGAAGTCGGCTTCCCGCCGGAAGACATCATCTTCGATCCGAACATCTTCGCGATCGCAACCGGTATCGAAGAGCACAACAACTACGCGGTCGACTTCATCAACGCCACGCGCTGGATCAAGCAGAACCTGCCGTACGCGAAGGTGAGCGGCGGCGTGTCGAACGTGTCGTTCTCGTTCCGCGGCAATGATCCGGTGCGCGAAGCGATCCACACCGTGTTCCTCTACCACGCGATCCAGGCGGGCATGGACATGGGCATCGTCAACGCGGGCCAGCTCGGCGTGTATGCCGACCTCGATCCGGAGTTGCGCGAACGCGTGGAAGACGTCGTGCTGAACCGCCGTGAAGACGGCACCGACCGGCTGCTCGAAATCGCCGACAAGTTCAAGACCGGCGCCGCGAAGAAGGAAGAGAATCTGGAGTGGCGCAACCAGCCGGTCGAGAAACGCTTGTCGCATGCGCTCGTGCATGGCATCACCAACTTCATCGTCGAAGACACCGAGGAAGTGCGTGCGAAGATCGCCGCCGAAGGCGGCCGTCCGATCAATGTGATCGAAGGCCCGTTGATGGACGGCATGAACATCGTCGGCGACCTGTTCGGTCAGGGCAAGATGTTCCTGCCGCAAGTGGTGAAGTCGGCGCGCGTCATGAAGCAGGCCGTCGCGCATCTGATTCCGTACATCGAGGAAGAGAAAAAGCAGCTCGCCGAAGCCGGCGCCGACGTGCGCGCGAAGGGCAAGATCGTCATCGCCACGGTGAAGGGCGACGTGCACGATATCGGCAAGAACATTGTTTCGGTGGTGCTTCAGTGCAATAACTTCGAAGTGGTCAACATGGGCGTGATGGTCTCCTGCAACGACATTCTCGCGAAGGCGAAGGTCGAAGGCGCGGACATCATCGGGCTCTCCGGGTTGATCACGCCGAGCCTCGAAGAGATGGCGTACGTCGCGTCGGAAATGCAGCGCGACGATTACTTCCGCATCAAGAAGATTCCGCTGCTGATCGGCGGCGCCACCACCTCGCGCGTGCACACCGCAGTGAAGATCGCGCCGCATTACGAAGGGCCGGTGGTCTACGTGCCGGACGCGTCGCGTTCGGTTTCCGTCGCTTCGAGCCTGCTGTCCGACGAGGGCGCGGCGAAGTACCTCGACGAACTCAAGTCGGATTACGACCGGATCCGCGACCAGCACGCCAACAAGAAAGCGCTGCCTATGGTCACACTGGCCGAAGCCCGCGCCAACAAGACCAAGGTCGATTGGGCGAGCTATCAGCCGGTCAAGCCGAAGTTCATCGGCCGCCGCGTGTTCAGGAACTTCGATCTGGCCGAGCTGGCGACCTATATCGACTGGGGTCCGTTCTTCCAGACGTGGGATCTGGCAGGCCCCTATCCGGCCATTCTGAACGACGAGATTGTCGGCGAATCGGCGCGGCGCGTGTTCTCGGACGGCAAGTCGATGCTCGCGCGCCTGATCCAGGGCCGCTGGCTGCAGGCGAACGGCGTGATCGCGCTGCTGCCGGCCAACACGGTGAACGACGACGACATCGAAATCTACACGGACGAATCGCGTTCGGAAGTGGCGCTCACCTGGCGCAATCTGCGCCAGCAAAGCGTGCGTCCGGTGGTGGACGGCGTGATGCGGCCGAACCGGTCGCTCGCCGACTTCATCGCGCCGAAAGACTCGGGCGTGGCCGACTACATCGGCATGTTCGCGGTGACGGCGGGACTCGGCGTCGACGTGAAGGAAAAGCAGTTCGAAAAGGACCACGACGACTACAGCGCAATCATGCTGAAGGCGCTCGCCGACCGTTTCGCCGAAGCCTTCGCCGAAGCACTGCACGCGCGCGTGCGGCGCGACCTGTGGGGTTATGCAAATACCGAAACGCTCTCCAACGAAGAACTGATCGCGGAAAAGTACCGCGGCATCCGCCCGGCGCCCGGCTATCCGGCCTGCCCGGATCACCTGGTGAAGCGCGATATGTTCAACGTGCTGCATGCCACCGAAATCGGCATGAGCGTGACCGAATCGCTGGCCATGCTGCCGGCAGCGAGCGTCTCCGGCTTCTATCTGGCGCATCCGGACAGCACCTATTTCTCGGTCGGCAAGATCGGCCAGGACCAGTTGGAAGACTACGCGAGGCGCATGTCACTGTCGAAAACGGACGCGGAGCGGGCCCTGGCGCCTTTGCTGTAAGCACCGGGCGGCGAGGCGTGGCGGGAAACCCACTATATCGGGCCAGAAAGACTGAATATTTGCGGCAACGTAATTTTCGTCTTTGTAGACTGAGGCGGCTTGACCCCGCCAGACGCGGCCAAAACGCGTCGGCTCATTAATTGCAATCGTCAACGGAGAAAATCGTATGAAGAAGCTGACGCTGTTGTTGACCGCTGTTTCGCTTGCCTTGGGCGCCTCGGTGGCGCTGGCCCAGACCGCCGCCCCTGGCGGCTCCAGTTCGGTCAGCTCGTATTCGCCGCCCACGGTGAAACACGTCAAGAAGCCGAAGAAGAAGAAAGTGAAGAAAGGTGCGTCGGCTCCCGCAGCCGCTCCGGCGGACGCCGCCAGCCAGTAAGCAGCACGGCAACGCCAGCCGGTTCGAATCTCTGAATGACAAAGAGCCCGCACGAGCGGGCTCTTTGTCATTGGTGTGTCAAGGTTCGGACCGCCGGGCGCCACCGGCAGGCCAACCCGGAATCAGAGACCCCAGACGATATCCGCGTTTTCCTTCTGCGCCGCGCGCAACATGTCGAGGAACGGATACGCGCGCTGCGCGAGGCCCGGCGGAATCTCATGATGCTCGTGGCCGTCTTCTCCTTCGTGGAAATGGCCGTCGTGTTCGGCACGTTCCTGTTTGTCGACGGAAATTGCTGCTTCGAGTTTCTCGATGGCCGGGCTCAGTTCGTCGTGAGTGATGACACCGCGTTCACCCAGCCGCTTGCCGACGATGCCGACCAGAAACTGCGCAAGATTTTCCAGCATCATCACGTCCGGGCAGGCGCGGCATTTGAAAGTAATCAGCATGACTGTTCCCTTTTTCGTTATGTTGGACTGGCGCGCGAGCGGCTCAAAGACAGCCGCCAGCGCGCGTTACGTTGGCTCGCCGATCAGGCGTGGCGGCCACGGCCCTTGCTGGGCATCTCATTGAACATATTAGCACCTGCTAAAATCCGTCTGGACGGAAAAGCGTGCCGCAATGCGCCGCACGCGGCGAAGCACAAGTAGCATGGCTGGGCCGGTTGGCCGCGCCCCGCGTCATACCGCTGTCAGCCGCGGCAATGAACGCCACGGCAGGGCGCCGCGCACTGCGTCTGGCGTGCCGCAGACAACGTGCCTGCTGTCGCACTCAGCGCAACCGGCGCGCCGGATACGCCGTAGCGGTTGCGTGCCGCTTTCCACGCTTCTGACGAACCGGTCGGCCTCGCGCGGCCGGCGCCTCTTCCGCATCACCGGATTGCCTCACTGGACTCGCAACAAGCATGCTGCCTGCACATAAACATACCCTCGAAACACTGCTCGCCGACACGGTGAAGCAGGTCGCGCTTGCTTCGCAAGGCGCGACCGAAGCCGCGTTCGTCTCGCCCACCATCACGCTGGAGCGCCCGAAGGTCGCCGCGCACGGCGACGTCGCATGCAATGTGGCGATGCAACTCGCCAAACCGCTGCGCGCCAATCCGCGCCAGCTGGCGCAACAGATCGTCGACGCGCTGCTCGCGCAACCGGGAGCCCGGGACCTCGTCGAAGCCGCCGAAGTGGCCGGCCCCGGCTTCATCAACCTGCGCCTCACCGCCGCTGCCAAGCAGGCGGTGATCGCCGCCGTGTTCGCTGAAAAAGAGCGCTTCGGCCGCTCGCAACGCGACGCCGGCAAGCATGTGCTGATCGAGTTCGTCTCGGCCAACCCAACCGGCCCGCTGCACGTCGGCCACGGCCGCCAGGCCGCGCTCGGCGACGCGCTCTCGAATGTGCTGGCCAGCCAGGGCTGGGACGTGCACCGCGAGTTCTACTACAACGACGCCGGCGTGCAGATCCAGACGCTCGCCCTGTCCACTCAGGCGCGCGCCCGCGGCCTCGCCCCCGGCGACGAAGGCTGGCCGGCTTCGGCGTACAACGGCGAGTACATCGCCGACATCGCGAAAGACTATCTGAACGGCGTCACCGTGGCGGCGAGCGACGGCGAGCCGGTCACCGGCGCGCGCGACGTCGAAGATCTCGAAGCGATCCGCCGTTTCGCCGTGGCGTATCTGCGCCGCGAGCAGGACATGGACTTGCAGGCGTTCGGCGTGAAGTTCGACCAGTACTACCTGGAATCGTCGCTGTACAAGGAAGGCCGTGTCGAGAAGACTGTCGCGGCGCTGATCGCCGCCGGCAAGACCTACGAGCAGGAAGGCGCGCTGTGGCTGCGCACCACCGACGACGGCGACGACAAGGACCGCGTGATGCGCAAGACCGACGGCACCTATACGTACTTCGTGCCGGACGTCGCCTATCACGTCGCCAAGTGGGAGCGCGGCTTCACCAAGGTCATCAACATTCAGGGTTCGGACCACCACGGCACGATCGCGCGGGTGCGCGCCGGCCTGCAAGGTCTCGGCATCGGCATTCCGAAGGGCTATCCCGACTACATTCTTCACAAAATGGTCACGGTCATGCGCAACGGCGAAGAGGTGAAAATCTCCAAGCGCGCCGGCAGCTACGTGACGGTGCGCGACCTGATCGAATGGTCGGGCGGCGCGACGCCGGGCTCGGAAGTCGATGTCGATCTGATCGACGAGGAAACGATTCGCCGCGGCCGCGACGCCGTGCGCTTTTTCCTGACCTCGCGCAAGGCGGACACGGAGTTCGTGTTCGACATCGACCTCGCGCTGAAACAGAACGACGAGAATCCGGTGCATTACGTGCAGTACGCGCACGCGCGAATCTGCTCGGTGATCGCCGAGTGCAAGGCGCGCTACAACACGGACGAAAGCACGCTGGCGGACGTGGACGTCACGCCGCTCACCAGCGAACGCGCGATGGCCCTGCTGAACAAGCTCGCCGAATTCCCGGACATGCTGCAACATGCCGCCGACGAACTCGCGCCGCACGCGGTCGCATTCTATCTGCGCGACCTCGCCGGGGAATTCCACTCGTTCTACAATGACAAAGCCGAGCGCGTGCTGGTCGACGATGCGGCCGAGCGCAATGCACGCGTGGCGCTGCTCGCGGCCACGCGTCAGGTGCTGGCCAACGGCCTCGCGACGATCGGCGTCTCCGCTCCCGTCAAGATGTAAGTCCTCCGGCGCAACATGCATGCGGCCGTCGTTATAATCGACGGCCGTTCCAGGATTCTTTTTGCAGGTGATTCATACGATGGCAAAACCACGCCGCACAACAAAGCAATCGAAACAAACCGGGGGGACTTTTCTCGGCATCGTGCTGGGCCTGATCGTCGGCCTTGCGATCGCGGTAGTGGTGGCGCTGTATATCACCCGTGCGCCCACGCCATTCGTCTCGAAGGTGGCGCCGCCCGCGGCGTCCGATTCCGGCGCGAGCCAGCCGCAGTACGACCCGAACCGTCCGCTGCAAGGCAAGACGCCGGGTCAGCCGGTGCCGCAAGCCGCGCAGCCGGCGCCGCCGAACACCGCGCCGGGCCAGACCAACGCGCAAACGCAGTCGGGCATGCTGGAAGAGCCCCAGATCGTCGAAGTGCCGCCCGCCAACGGCAACGCCGGCAACGCGAACGGCACGGCGGTCGCGCCGAAGCCCGCGCAGGACAACGGCAACGGCACGGCCGCCGCACCGGTGAAGAAGCCACAAGCCGCAAGCGCACCGGCCGCCACCGCGGCGGGCGCGGCGCCTAAGGGTGGTTCGTCCACCGCCGCCAACGCCAGGCCCGGTTCGGGTGCGGCGCCGGCAGCGGGCGACGCGAACACCGGCTACTTCCTGCAAGTCGGCGCGTACAAGACCGCGGCAGACGCCGAACAGCAGCGCGCGCGTCTCGCCTTCCAGGGCTTCGAATCGAAGGTCACGCAGCGCGATGCCGGCGGCGTCACGTACTACCGCGTGCGTATCGGGCCGTTCTCGAAGTTCGAAGACATGAATTCGAGCCGCCAGCGTCTGTCCGACGCGGGCGTGGATACCGCGGTGATCCGCTTCACGAAACAATAAGCAAAAAGAAACAAACGGTGATTTGCCGGGACGCGCCGCCGCCGAACTATCGGCGCGCGGCGCGTGTCACAAGCACGACGGACGGCTGAAACCGTCCAACGCCGAATCTTGAAGACGGTGGCGGGCATTTGCGTGGCGCCACTGCTTTACGCCTACCTGGGTCAACACAACATGAAAAAACTGCTGAGCATTCTGTTCCTCTCGCTAGGGCTCGTTGCCGCCACGGCGCACGCTTCGCCCGCCGCGCCGGTGTCGGGCAAGGACTACACCGTGCTGCCCACGGCGCAGCCGACCGACGTGCCCGCCGGCAAGATCGAAGTCACCGAATTCTTCTGGTACGGCTGCCCGCACTGCAACGAATTCAACCCGTACCTCGAAGCGTGGGTGAAGAAGCAGGCTCCGGACGTGGTGTTCAAGCGCGTGCCGGTCGCCTTCCGCGACGACTTCATTCCGCATTCCAGGATGTACCACGCGCTCGACGCGCTCGGCCTCGCCACGCAACTCACGCCGAAGGTCTTCAATGAAATCCACGTCAACAAGAACTACCTGCTGACGCCGGAAGATCAGGCCAAATTCCTCGCGAAGAACGGCGTCGATCCGAAGAAGTACATGGACGCGTACAACTCGTTCTCCACGCAAAGCGCGCTGCAGAAAGACAAGAAACTGCTGGAAGACTACAAGATCGACGGCGTGCCGACGCTGGCAGTCCAAGGCAAGTATGAAACCGGCCCCGCCGCCACCAACAGCCTGCCGGGCACGATCCAGGTGCTGGATTACCTGGTCGCGCAAGTCCGCGCCAAGAAGATGTAAAGCCCGAGCGCCGGAATGAGTTCACCGCTGAAGGTTTTCATTACCGGCGCCTCGAGCGGCATTGGCCTCGCGCTCGCCGCCGAATATGCGCGGCGCGGCGCGATTCTCGGCCTCGTTGCCCGCCGTGGCGAAGCCCTCGCCGCCTTCCAGCAGTCCCATCCGCAGAATACCGTCTCGATCTATTCCGTCGACGTTCGCGACGCCGAAGCGCTCGCCGAGGCGGCCGCGCAATTCATCGCGCAGCACGGCCTGCCGGACGTCGTGATCGCCAACGCCGGCATCAGCCGCGGTGCGGTCACCGGCCACGGCGATCTGCGCACCTTCCGCGAAGTGATGGATATCAATTACTTCGGCATGGTCGCCACGTTCGAGCCGTTCGCCGCCGCCATGAGCGCCGCGAGACACGGGACGCTGGTGGGGATCGCCAGCGTCGCCGGCGTGCGCGGCTTGCCGGGCTCCGGCGCGTACAGCGCGTCGAAATCGGCGGCGCTCAAGTATCTGGAAGCGTTGCGCGTTGAAATGCGGCCGCACGGCGTCGGCGTGGTCACCATTGCGCCCGGCTATATCCGCACGCCCATGACCGAGCACAACCCGTACACCATGCCGTTCCTGATGGATGCCGACCGTTTCGCCGTGAAGGTGGCGCAGGCAATCGAGCGTCAAACGGCCTTCGCGGTGTTCCCCTGGCAGATGCGCATCGTGGCCATGCTGCTGCATGTGCTGCCGCGCTGGCTCTATGACCGTGCGTTCGAGCGCGCGCCGCGCAAGCCGCGCACCGCCGCCGAGGCCGAGTAAGCCATGCAACCGGGTGCGGTCGATGCAGCCGGCGTCGCGCACGAACCAGCAGGATCCGCAGCACGTATCGTCTCGCTGGTGCCGAGCATCACCGAACTGCTGTTCGCGCTCGGTCTGGACCGGCAGATTGTCGGCCGCACGGGTTTCTGCGTGCATCCCCATGACAAGGTGCCTCAAGTCCGCAAGGTCGGCGGCACCAAGGCCGTGCATCTCGATGCTATTCGTGCGTTGCGCCCCACCCATCTGATCGTCAATATCGACGAAAACGAGCGTGATACCGTCGAGCAATTGCGCGGGTTCGTGCCGCATATCGTCGTGACTCATCCGCAGACACCACGGGACAATCTGGCGCTCTACACGCTACTGGGCGCGATCTTCGATCGCGCGCGGGAAGCGGAGCGTCTGAGCGAAGCGCTCGAAGCCCGTCTGCACGAGGCGGCCGCGCATGCGTTCACGCCGCAAAACGTGCTGTATCTGATCTGGCGCGAGCCCTGGATGACCGTGGCGCGCGATACTTATATCTCCGCGATGCTGCGGCTCGTCAACTGGCACACGCTGCCTGACGTGCAAGGCGGTGCGGCAGGCGCCGGACGTTACCCGACGCTCGACTTCGACAGCGCGCCGTGGCTCGCCCATGTCGAGCGCGTCCTGCTCTCCAGCGAGCCGTATCGCTTTACGCAGACCCATTGCGACACACTGAAACGCGATGCGCGGCTGGCCGGCAAGCGCATCGAGTTGATCGATGGGGAAATGGTGTCGTGGTACGGCGTGCGTGCGATCGAAGGCATCGCGTACCTGCTGCGGCGCGCCGCGGCGGCATGAACGCAGGCTCCGCGCCGCGAGGCCGGCCAACCCTTCCATATGAATATGCGGATTATGTTGTTGTCGGCGCAACCACCCTTCGATAAGCTTTCGCGAAGGCCGACGCGCGCGTAGGCGGTTCCCTCAACCCTGCGCCAGCGCCGGAAACGTATCACAATAAAGAAGGCGGCTACGCCGGACAGCCGCCCATTTCTCGTCAACGGAACATAACCACACAACCAGACGCACTGCCTGACTGCGCTCGTTATGGGAGATCCTATGCGCTTCAAACTGCTCGCAGCCGCCGTACTGTTCACGGCGCCCGCGCTCGTGCTCGCCAAACCGCTGACCGTCTGTACCGAGTCGAGCCCTGACGGCTTCGATGTCGTGCAGTTCAATTCGCTCGTCACGACCAATGCATCGGCCGACGTGATCTTCAACTCGCTGGTCTCGTACGACGAGGCCGCGAAGAAAGTGGTGCCCGCGCTGGCCGACAAGTGGGACGTGAGTGCCGACGGCCTCACGTACACGTTCCACCTGCGCCCCAACGTGCAGTTCCAGAGCACGGACTACTTCAAGCCCACCCGCCCGCTTACCGCCGACGACGTCGTCTTCACGTTCGAGCGCATGCTCGACGACAGCAATCCGTGGCACAAGGTGGCGGGCGCGAGCGGCTTCCCGCATGCGCAGTCGATGGGCCTGCCGAAGCTCATCAAATCCATCAGCAAGGTCGACGACAACACCGTCAAGTTCGAACTGAACGCGCCGGACGCAACCTTCGTGTCGATCCTCACAATGGGTTTCGCCTCGATCTATTCGGCTGAATACGCCGACCAGTTGCTCAAGGCCGGCAAGCAGGCCGACCTGAATTCGAAGCCGATCGGCACGGGTCCGTTCGAACTGAAGAGCTATACGAAAGACGCCGTAATCCGCTACGACGTGAACCCGACCTACTGGGGTCCAAAGCCGAAGATCGACCGCCTGATCTATGCGATCACGCCGGACGCCACGGTGCGGGCGCAAAAGGTGAAAGCAGGCGAATGCCAGATCGCCTTGTCGCCGAAGCCGCAGGATCTTGCCGAAGCGAAAAGCGACAAGTCGCTCGCCATTGTGCAGACGCCCGCCTTCATGACGGCGTTCGTCGCGTTGAACACGCAGAAGAAGCCGCTCGACAACCAGAAGGTGCGCGCGGCACTGAACATGGCGTTCGACCGCACCACGTATCTGAAGACCGTGTTCGACAACACGGCGACGCCGGCCGTGAACCCGTATCCGCCGAACACGTGGAGCTACAACAAGTCCGTGAAGGCGTGGCCGTACGACCCGGCAAAGGCGAAGAAACTACTCGCCGACGCGGGCTATCCGAACGGCTTCGAAACGACCATCTGGGTGCGCCCGAACGGCAGCGTGCTGAATCCGAATCCGAAGGCCGGCGCGGAACTGCTGCAAGCCGACTTCGCGAAGATCGGCGTGAAGGCCGAGGTGAAGGTGATCGAGTGGGGCGAGTTGATCAAGGAGGCCAAGCAAGGCCAGCATGACTCGCTATTCATGGGCTGGGCGGGCGACAACGGCGACCCCGACAACTACCTCTCGCCGCTGTTCAGCTGCAACGCGGTCAAGTCGGGCATTAACTTCGCGCGTTTCTGCGATCAGGATCTCGACAAGCTGATTGCGGACGGCAAGGCGACGCCGGATCAGTCAAAGCGCGCGAAAGCGTATGAACAGGCGCAGCAGGTCATTCACGATCAGGCGTTGTGGATTCCGCTGGGATATCCGACTGCGGCTGCGATCACGCGAACGAACGTGAGCGGCTATCACGTGAGTCCGTTTGGACGGCAGAACTTCGGGACGGTATCGGTGCAGTAATCGTTTCTGCGTTTGAACGTGCAAGAAAAAGCCCGGTTGCGTCAGCACCGGGCTTTTTATCTGCGCACCACCCGCGATCACGCAGGCCAAAACCGTATCACGCCATCCGCATCCTGCTTACGCTTCAACTCGCCCGCAAGCCACAGCAAATGCAGGTGCGCCAAAGCTTCGCCCATAGCGAACGTCATCTGATGAATGTCGAGCTGGCGCTTGAACATGAGCGGCACGATATCCGCCGCGCTCTGCGGTTTCTCCGCGCACGCTTCGCGCACTTCCGCCAGACGCGCGTCGTGATGCTCGCGCAATTGCCGGATACGCGTGCGCACGCCGCGAAACGGCTTGCCATGCGACGGCAGCACGAGCGTATCTTCCGGCATCGTCTCGTAGCGGCCGAGTGACTCCAGATACAGCGCGAGCGGTGAGCCCTCCGGTTCCATATCGAACACCGACACATTGGTCGAAATGCGCGGCAGCACCATGTCGCCGGAGATCAGCACGCCGGTCTCTTCGCAGAACAACGCGCAGTGTTCCGGCGAATGGCCGAAACCGGTCACCACGCGCCACGTCTTGCCGCCGATCTTCACACCGTCCGCTTCCCGCAGGCGGCGATACTGGCCCGGAATCTCCGGCACGAGACTCGAGTAATAGCTCTTGCGACTGCGCAGTTTTTCGAGCGATTCCTCGTCCGTCACACCATGCCGCGCGAAGTGCCGCGCAGCGCCCTCGCCGCCCGCATTCGAGCCTTCGCCGGCCGCCATCACGCGGGCCTGCATGTATTCGCCGAGCGTTGTCCACAGCCGCACGTCCCAGCGCTTTTTGTCGCCGCCCGTGCAGATCCAGTGCGCAAGTCCGATGTGATCGGGATGGCAATGCGTGACGATCACGCGCCGCACCGGCAGGCCGTCGAGCGCCGAGTCGAACACCTTCTCCCAGTTCTCCCTGATCGTGTCCGAAGCAATGCCGCAGTCCACCACTGTCCAGCCCTGCTGGCCGTCGATTTCGTCGCGCAGCAGCCAGAGGTTGATGTGATCCAGCGCGAACGGCAGCGGCATGCGCAGCCAGAACACGCCTGGCGCGACTTCCATTGCGTGACCCGGGTCCGGCAAGGCGTCGTTGAACGGGTAGTCGAGTTGGTGTTCGAGTGCATTCATTGTGGGTGTCTTCCTCCGTCGGCCGTCCGGCATGGCGAGGTGTGCGATGCCGGTTGGCGTGATTGCGGCGTGGTTGCGGTGTGCTGGTGCCGTACTGCGGCCGTACCGCGCCTGGTTGCGTTCAACTCAAGTTGACGATAACGTAAACGTTGATTCTATCGTTCAATCCGATTTTCTGCCTGGCCACGGAATGCCCCGATGAACACGCAATACACGATCACCGAGCTCGCGCGGGAATTCGACGTCACGCCGCGCGCGATCCGCTTCTACGAAGATCAGGGTTTACTCTCACCGAGCCGTGAAGGATCGAGCGGCTTGCGGCGCGTCTATTCGGGCCACGACCGAACGCGCCTGAAGCTCACGTTGCGCGGCAAGCGGCTCGGCTTCACGCTGTCGGAGATTCGCGATCTGCTGGACGTGTACGAGTCGCCGACGGACACGGTGCCGCAATTGCACGCATTCCTCGCCACGGTGGCGCGTCATCGCGAAGTGCTGGAGCGTCAACTGGAAGACCTGAACGCGACACTCGAAGACCTCGCGCAATACGAAACCCAGGCGCGCGCGCTGCTGGAGACCGGCACACGCGAAGCCAGGCCGGCATGAACATTGGCGGCGCGACGCGTCGCGGGCCCACCCGGGCGATACAATCACGGGTGTCTTCACGACATGAGACGAATGCACGGTCGACATGAATCACTTCCCCAAACTGCTGTCGTCGCAAATCGGCTTTGACGTCGCACAGACGATGCTCGAAGGATTCGACCGGCATTACCGGATTTTTCGCGACGCCGCGATCCACGCCAAGACGCTCTTTGAGCAGTCCGACTGGCACGGTCTGCAAAAACTCGCGCGCGATCGCATTACCTCGTACGACGAGCGCGTCGAGGAATGCGTCGAACTGCTCGAAGACGAATACGACGCGGAAAATATCGACGACGAAGTGTGGCAGCAGATCAAGCTGCACTACATCGGCCTTTTGACCACGCACCGCCAGCCCGAATGCGCGGAGACGTTTTTCAATTCGGTGTGCTGCAAGATCCTGCACCGCTCGTACTTCAACAACGATTTCATTTTCGTGCGCCCGGCCATCTCGACCGAGTACATCGAGAACGACGAACCGGCCGCGAAGCCGACCTACCGTGCGTACTATCCCGGCAAGGATGGGCTCGCGGCAACGCTCGAACGCATTGTCACGAACTTCCAGCTGGAGCCGCCGTTTGAAGACCTGACACGCGACGTCGGCTGCGTGATGCAGGCAATTCAGGACGCGTTCGGCGTATTCGACGAAGCGCCCAACTTCCAGATTCACGTGCTCTCGTCGCTGTTCTACCGGAACAAGTCGGCGTATATCATTGGGCGGATCATCAACGGCGATCTGCTGATGCCGTTCGCGGTGCCGCTGCGTCATGTGAAGCCGGGCGTGCTCGCGCTCGACACGGTGCTGCTCAAGCGCGACCAGTTGCTGATCATTTTCAGCTTCTCGCATTCGTACTTCCTGGTGGATATGGAAGTGCCGTCCGCTTACGTCGAATTTCTCGGCACCATCATGCAGGGCAAACCGAAAGCGGAAATCTACACGTCGGTGGGCTTGCAGAAGCAGGGCAAGAATCTGTTCTATCGCGACCTGCTGCATCACCTGTCGCATTCGAGCGATCAGTTCATCATTGCGCCCGGCATCAAGGGGCTCGTGATGCTGGTGTTCACGCTGCCGTCGTTTCCGTACGTGTTCAAGCTGATCAAAGACAGCTTCCCGCCGCCGAAGGAAACCACGCGCGCGCAGATCAAGGAAAAGTATCAGCTCGTCAAACGGCACGACCGCCTGGGCCGCATGGCCGACACGCTCGAATATTCGAGCGTCGCGTTGCCGGTCTCGCGGCTCGACGAAGCGCTGGTGCGTGAACTCGAAAAAGAAGTGCCGTCGCTGATCGAACACGACGGCGACAGCCTGGTGATTCGCCATATGTACATTGAGCGCCGCATGGTGCCGCTGAATCTGTTCCTGCAGAACGGCAACGACGAGGACGTCGAACACGGCATCAAGGAATACGGCAATGCCATCAAGGAATTGATGCAGGCGAACATCTTTCCGGGCGACATGCTGTACAAGAACTTCGGCGTCACGCGTCACGGCCGCGTGGTGTTCTACGACTACGATGAAATCGAATATCTGACCGACTGCAACGTGCGCGCGGTGCCGGCGCCACGCAACGAGGAAGACGAAATGTCCGGCGAGCCGTGGTACTCGGTCGGCCCGCACGACATTTTCCCGGAGACGTACGGCACGTTTCTGCTCGGCGACCCACGCGTGCGCCGTTCCTTCATGCGGCATCACGCGGACTTCTTCGATCCTGCGCTATGGCAACGGCACAAGGATCATCTATTGAAAGGCGAACTGGCCGACTTTTTCCCGTACGACGGCAGCGTGCGCTTCTGCATGCGCTATCCGGAGCGCTTTGCCGACGCCGCCGGCGCTGCATCGACCGCGCCGGATGCCGGGCGCAGCGTGCGGGCGGCATGAGACTCATACGCTGCTCGCAGCGTTGAATGCCTCGTCCTAATCTTATGTAACGACATCGACCGGTCAAGCGGTCGAGCAACCACTCAGACGCACCATGAACACTAACGCTTCGCCTCCTGACAATCCGCTCTCGCATCTGTTCGACAACAACGAAGCGTGGGTCGCCCGCAAGCTGTCCGAAGACCCTGAGTATTTTTCGCGTCTCGCTCATCAGCAGACGCCCGAGTATCTGTGGATCGGCTGCTCCGATTCGCGCGTGCCGGCGAACCAGATCATCGGCCTGCCGCCGGGCGAAGTGTTCGTGCACAGAAACATCGCCAACGTGGTGGTGCATACCGATCTGAACTGTCTGTCGGTCATCCAGTTCGCCGTCGATCTGCTGAAGGTCAAGCACATCATGGTGGTCGGCCACTACGGCTGCTCGGGCGTCGGCGCGGCGCTGCACGGCCGCCGCGTGGGTCTCGCGGACAACTGGCTGCATCACGTGCAGGACGTGCGTACCAAGCATGCGGCGCTGATCGAGGAATGGCCGCTCGGCGAGGCGCGTCACCGGCGTCTGGTCGAACTGAACGCGATCGAACAGGTGATGAACGTATGCCGCACCACCATCGTCAACGATGCGTGGGCCCGCGGCCAGGAGTTGACCGTACACGGCTGGGCGTATGGCGTGCATGACGGCAAGGTGCGCAATCTCGGCATGACGATCCGCGAGCCGGGCGCGCTCGATGCAACCTATCAGAAGTGCGTGGGGGCAGTGTCGGCCGGCGGCGCACACAACGCGGACAACGACGTGGTGGCCGCCGACGCGGCGCAGCTCGGCGACGTGCCGGCCATTGTCGAAGGCGTCATCAAGGAGCTTAAACATGAGTGAGACAAACATGAGCGGGACAAAAGCTGATCCGATCGTCATCGTGGGCGTGGCCCGCACGCCAATGGCGGCATTCCAGGGCGACTTCGCCACGCTGAGCGCGCCGCAATTGGGTTCGGTGGCAATCCAGGCGGCCGTGCAGCGCGCCGGCCTGAAGCCCGAACAGATCGACGAAGTGGTGATGGGTTGCGTGCTGCCCGCCGGCCTCGGCCAGGCGCCCGCGCGTCAGGCCGCGCTCGGCGCCGGCTTACCGCTCGCCACCGGCAGCACCACGGTGAACAAGATGTGCGGCTCCGGCATGCGCGCGGCAATGTTCGCGCACGACATGCTCGCTGCGGGTTCCGTCGACGTGATCGTTGCGGGCGGCATGGAAAGCATGACGAACGCGCCGTATCTGCTGCCCAAAGCGCGGGCGGGCATGCGCATGGGCCACGGCCAGGTGATCGACCACATGTTCTACGACGGTCTCGAAGACGCCTACGAAAAAGGCCGTCTGATGGGCTCCTTCGCCGAGGAATGCGCGGCTTCGTTCGACTTCACGCGCGAAGCGCAGGACGCGTTCGCCGTCGAGTCGCTCGCTCGTGCGAAGCGCGCGAACGAGGACGGTTCGTTCGGCTGGGAAATCGCGCCGGTGAAGGTGGAGAGCCGCAAGGGCGAAGTCACCATCGATCGCGACGAACAGCCGTTCAAAGCGAACATCGAGAAGATTCCGACGCTCAAGCCCGCGTTCAGCAAAACCGGCACGGTGACGGCGGCGAACTCGTCGTCGATTTCCGACGGCGCGGCCGCGCTCGTCATGATGCGTGAGTCGACGGCGAAGCGCCTGGGCGTCCAGCCGATTGCGCGCGTGGTCGGCCACTCGACCTTCGCGCAGGAACCGGCGAAGTTCACCACCGCGCCGGTCGGGGCGATTCGCAAGCTGTTCGAGAAGAACGGCTGGCGCGCCGACGAAGTCGATCTGTATGAAGTCAACGAAGCCTTTGCCGTCGTGACGATGGCGGCCATGAAGGAGCACCATCTGCCGCACGAGAAGGTCAACGTGAACGGCGGCGCCTGTGCGCTCGGCCACCCGATCGGCGCGTCGGGCGCGCGCATTCTCGTCACGCTGATCGGTGCGCTGAAGAAACGCGGCGGCAAGCGCGGCGTCGCGACGCTGTGCATCGGCGGCGGCGAAGCAACGGCAATGGGTATCGAACTGGTGTAACGCGCGTTTTCGCGGCGCTCTGTTTTGATGGCTTGAGGTGTTCGATGAAGACTGTGTTGATCGTCGGTGCGTCGCGTGGCATCGGCCAGGAGTTTGTGCGGCAGTACAAAAAGAGCGGCTGGCGCGTGCTCGCCACCGCCCGCGACGGCGCCGCGCTCGACGCGTTGAACGAACTCGGCGCGGAAACGTTCGCACTCGACGTGAGCATGCCCGAGGAAATCGCCGCGCTCGGCTGGAAGCTCGACGGTGAGCGGCTCGATGCGGCGATCCTGGTGTCCGGCGTCTACGGCCCGCGCACCGAAGGCATCGAGACGATCACCGCCGAAGACTTCGACCACGTCATGCACACCAATGTGCGCGGACCGATGCAGTTGATGCCGATCCTGCTGCCGCTCGTCGAAGAGTCCGGCGGCGTATTCGCGGTGATTTCGAGCAAGATGGGCAGCATCGGCGACGCGAGCGGCGCGACCGGCTGGCTGTATCGCGCGAGCAAGGCGGCGCTGAACGATGCGCTGAAAGTCGCGTCGCTGGAGGCAAAGCGCGCCGTGTGCATTTCGTTGCATCCAGGGTGGGTTCGCACCGACATGGGCGGCGCGCAGGCTGCGATCGATCCGGCGCGCAGCGTTACCGGCATGCGCGAAGTGCTCGCGCAGGCGGCGGCCGCGCATGAAGCATTCAACGGGCGTTTCTATCAGTACGACGGTACGTTACTCGACTGGTGAGTAGAGGCTTGTATGGGGCCGGAGTTGGTGGTAAAGCGCCGGCTCCGGTCGACTGCAACGAGTGCATGGGACCAGAGTAAGCGCTGAAGCGCAACTCTGGTCGACCGCCGTGCATGGGACCAGAGTAAGCGCTGAAGCGCAACTCTGGTCGACAGGAGACACACGTATGGTGCTTGATCAGGATCACCTGATGGTGCGCGATGCACTGCGCACGTTCGTCCGTGAAGCAATCACGCCGCATGCGGCGACATGGGACCGCGAACGCACGTTTCCGAAAGACGTGCACCGCCAGCTCGCGGAACTCGGCGCGTATGGCGTGCTGGTGCCCGAAACATACGGCGGCGCCGGCATGGACGCGCTGGCGCTCGCGCTGATTCTCGAAGAAATCGCAGCCGGCGACGGCGGCACGTCGACAGCCATCTCCGTCAACAACTGCCCGGTGTGCAGCATCCTGCTGACCTACGGCAACGACGCGCAGAAACGCGACTGGCTGACGCCGCTGGCGCGCGGCGAAATGCTCGGCGCCTTTTGCCTCACCGAACCGCAAGCCGGTTCCGACGCCTCCGCGCTGCGCACCACCGCGACACGCAAGGGCGACACGTACGTGCTGAACGGCGTCAAACAGTTCATCACGAGCGGCAAGAACGGCCATGTCGCGATCGTCATGGCCGTGACCGACAAAGCCGCGGGCAAGCGCGGCATCAGCGCGTTTATCGTGCCCACCGATACGCAGGGTTATGTCGTCGCGCGAGTTGAAGACAAGCTCGGCCAGCATTCGTCGGATACCGCGCAGATCATTTTCGAGGATTGCCGCGTGCCGGCCGCCAACCTGATCGGCGCGCAAGGCGAAGGCTACCGGATCGCGCTGTCGGGGCTCGAAGGCGGCCGCATCGGTATCGCTGCGCAAAGCGTCGGCATGGCGCGCGCCGCGTTCGAAGCCGCGCTGAGCTATGCGAAGGAGCGCGAGAGCTTCGGCGTTCCGCTCTTTTCGCACCAGGCCGTACAATTCCGCCTCGCCGACATGGCGACGCAACTCGAGGCTGCACGCCAGTTGATCTGGCATGCAGCCTCGTTGAAAGACGCCGGCCAACCCTGCCTCACCGAAGCCGCGATGGCCAAGCTGTTCGCCTCCGAAGCCGCCGAGCGCATCTGTTCGGCTGCCTTACAGACTCATGGCGGCTACGGCTATCTGAGCGACTTCCCGGTCGAGCGGATCTGCCGCGACGTGCGCGTCTGCCAGATCTATGAAGGCACCAGCGACATCCAGAAAATCCTGATCGCGCGCGGTCTTGGCTGAAAGACTGATGAATAAGCAACTGTTGCCGTTACAACGACCTTCCGATTGTCCCTGCGGCGGCGCCGCGCCCGATCAGCGCAGCGGCGCCAGGGCGCCCCGCTTCGCGCAATGCTGCGGCCGCTATATCGACGGCGGCGAAGCGGCGCCACGAGCCCTTGAACTGATGCGTTCGCGCTATAGCGCGTATGTTGTGGGTGCAACGGATTATCTGCGCGCCACTTGGGCAGCTCACACCTGTCCCGCCGACCTCGACGTGGACCCGGCAGCCTCCGATGCGCCGCGTTGGCTCGGACTGCAGATCAAGGCGTTCACCGAAACCGATGCTCATCACGCGACGGTCGAATTCGTCGCGCGTTACAAGGTGGGCGGCCGCGCGCACCGGCTGCACGAGCTGAGCCGCTTCGTGCGCGGCGAAGACGGCCGCTGGCGCTACGTGGACGGCGACGTCAGCGAATAAGCCTTCCCGCCCCTTACGCGACGACGCGCGTCCCTACGCCGCGCTCACATATGGCCCTGATAGCGGGGCATTTTTTCGTGTTGGCTCAATGCCACAACGCCCGCGCTGCGCCTGATTGCTTCGTTGCGCCAAACACCCGCGAGCCCCGCATTGAACGGCCGGAGGCGGCAAATCGGCGCGCGGCAAATTTTGCGTCGCGGGTTCTCCTTGATTGCACAAAACAAAATTGTCGTGCCAGGATGAGGCCGTAGCTTCATGACGTCACGTTGCGAGAGCCGATTCATACCGACTCCGCAAATTGCGCAGGGCGCCCTGCCGGGCACCAGACAGTGTGTGGGTCCGGCGGCGGCTTCAGGCAGCAGGCGTGACGCTCATCATCGGCGCGTGGGGTCGCGTCGGCCGTTTGGGTTTATCCCGTGCGATCTCGATTAGCGTGCGTACGCCTTTGGCGCACTCCGTGCGCGAGTGTGCTTTTGTTTGTCGAAACCCGACCGAAAGGCAAATGTCAGAAATGACTTTCGACAAACAGGCATGACGGTGTTCAGGGCAAGTTTTTGAGGCGGGTGGGTCAATGGTGTTCAGCAAGATTCTGACGAAGTGTGCGGTGATCTGTGCAGCGGCTACCTGCACGGTTGCGCTCGCGCACGCCGACCCGCTCGCCGACACCCAGGCGGGACCGTTGACCCGCGCGCGCGTGCCGCGCATTGCGCTCGACGACGACGTCTATCTGCCCACCGCAGGTCTTAACGAACAGATCATCCGCGTGCCGGTCGACGCAGCCGGCACGGTCACCCTCGAAACGACGATCTACAAGCCGGACGGCGCAGGCCCGTTTCCGATGATCGTTTTCAACCACGGCAAGATTCCCGGCGACCCGCGTACTCAGGAACGCAGCGACCCGCTGCCGTTCGCACGCGAGTTCGTGCGCCGCGGTTACGTGGTGGTGGCGCCGAACCGCCAGGGTTTCGGCCACTCGGACGGCGTCTATCAGCAGGACGGTTGCGACGTTGAAAAGAACGGCATCGGCCAGGCCGGCGACGTTGCCGCAACGATCGACTTCATGTCGAAGCAGCCTTACGTGGACGCTACCCACATCGTGGTGGCCGGCACCTCACACGGCGGCCTGGCGACGATGGCGTACGGCACGGAAGCCGCGCCGGGCGTGAGGGCGCTGATCAATTTCTCGGGCGGTTTGCGGCAGGATGCCTGCAGCGACTGGCAGGGCAACCTGACGCGCGCATTCGGCGCATACGGCGAGAAGACCAGGGTGCCGTCGCTGTGGATGTATGGCGATAACGATTCGGTTTGGAACGCGCCGCTGGTGGCGGGCATGTACGCCGCGTATGGGGCGCATGGCGCGAGCACGAAGATGGTGGATTTCGGTAACTACAAGAACGACGCGCACCGGCTGGTCGGCGACCGTGACGGCGTGCACGTGTGGTGGCCGGCTGTCGAGGCTTTCCTTGCGCGTGTGGGCATGCCGACTGGCGTGCAGTATCGCGTGGCGGATCCTTCCACGCCGAAGGCGAGCGGGTTTGCCGCCGTCGATGCGGTCGACTCCGTGCCGTTCGTCGATGAAGCTGGGCGTAATGGGTATCGGAATTTCCTGCATCAGTATCCTAGCCGGGCGTTTGCCGTGTCTGACACGGGGGCCTGGTCCTGGGCTGAAGGTGGCGATGATCCGATGTCGGTGGCCGTGGCGAATTGTCAGAAGCAGAGTTCGGCGCCTTGCCGGTTGTATGCGGTGAATAATGCGGTTGTTTGGGGGGAGCAGTCTTCGCAGACGGCTGATGATGGAGCGGGGAATTCGGGTGGCGCCGATGGGCGGCGGGATGTTGCCAGTCGGGAGTGAGGGGTAAGGTTTTTGGGCCTGCTCGGCGTTTGTGTGTTTGTGTGTTTGTGTTCCTTGGGTGTTGGCCTTTACTTGCATTCATGGTGGTCTATTAGCGTTGCCCCTGTGCGGGGCAATGCTCTCAACTTAAGCCCCAAAGAGCTTGTAAACGAGGCATCGTCCCTGTAAACTTCATCGCATAACTCACTGATAAATCAACGATATGAACTCAAATACCAGCGTCCTCGCGGCTTCTGGCT